>NZ_DIIQ01000012.1:44958-113031 GCF_002420785.1 Pseudomonas sp. UBA5666
AACCTGTGAAGCGGGCTCGCTGCCTAAGGCAGAAGGCGATGACCAGGCTTGGCCCTCCAGACGCTGCCAGGCTGCTCTTTCGTTTTGCAAGAGAAGCTGAAAAATGACCGCTGAAACCCGCATCCACGAACTGCGTGCCGAACTCGACCAGCACAACTACCGCTACTATGTGCTGGACGAACCCAGCGTGCCCGACGCCGAGTACGACCGGCTGTTCAACGAACTCAAGGCGCTGGAGGCCGAGCACCCCCACTTGGTCACGCCCGATTCGCCCACCCAGCGGGTAGGTGGTGCGGCCCTTGCTGCATTCAGCCAGGTTCGTCATGAGGTTCCCATGCTCAGCCTGGGCAATGCCTTCGAAGAAGCCGACCTGCGCGAGTTCGGTCGCCGCGTGACGGAGGGGCTGGACCAGCCAGACGCGGTGGATTTCAGCTGCGAGCCCAAGCTCGATGGCCTGGCGGTCAGCCTGCTCTACCGTGACGGTCATCTGGTGCAGGGTGCCACGCGAGGCGACGGCACCACCGGCGAGGACATCAGCGCCAACGTGCGCACCGTGCGCAACATTCCCTTGAAGCTGCACGGCCAAGGCTGGCCTGCGGTGCTGGAAGTGCGGGGCGAGGTGTTCATGAGCAAGGCCGGCTTCGACCGGCTCAATGCGTCCCAGGCCGACATTGGCGGCAAGACGTTCGCCAACCCGCGCAATGCTGCGGCAGGCAGCCTGCGTCAGCTGGACTCCAAGATCACTGCCAGTCGCCCGCTGGAATTCTGCTGCTACGGTGTCGGTCAGGTGTCCGCGCCTGTGGCCGACAGCCATATCGCCACGCTGGAGCAACTCAAGGCATGGGGATTGCCGATCAGTCGTGAGCTCAAGCACGCGGCCGGCATCGAGCAATGCCTGGACTATTACCGCGACATCGGTGAACGGCGTAACAGCCTGCCTTACGAGATCGACGGCGTGGTGTTCAAGGTCAACAGCCTGGCCGCACAACGTGAGCTGGGTTTCCGTGCCCGGGAGCCGCGCTGGGCCATCGCCCATAAGTTCCCGGCGATGGAGGAGCTCACCGAGGTGCTGGACGTGGAGTTCCAGGTGGGGCGCACGGGCGCGGTTACCCCGGTCGCCCGTCTGAAGCCGGTAAAGGTCGCCGGTGTCACGGTGTCCAATGCCACGTTGCACAACATGGACGAAATCGCACGCCTGGGCCTGCGCATCGGCGATACGGTCATCATCCGCCGCGCAGGTGATGTGATTCCGCAGGTGATGCAGGTGGTGCTGGAGCGTCGCCCGGAAGGGGCGCGTGAAGTGCAGGTGCCCAGCCAATGCCCTGTGTGCGGCTCCCACGTGGAGCGCACCCAGCTGGTCAAGCGCAGCAAGGGCAGGGAAGTGACCAGCGAAGGGGCCGTGTACCGCTGCGTCGGCCGCCTGGCCTGTGGGGCGCAGCTCAAGCAGGCGATCATTCACTATGTGTCGCGCCGGGCGATGGACATCGACGGGCTGGGTGAGAAAAGCGTGGAGCAGTTGGTGGACGAGGGCCTGATTGCCTCACCAGCCGACCTTTACACGCTCGCGTTCGACCAAATCGTAGGCCTCGAGGGTTTTGCCGAAGTGTCGAGCCGCAAGCTGCTCGAAGCCATCGCCGCCAGCAAGCAGCCGACCCTTGCCCGCTTCATCTATGCCCTGGGCATTCCCGATGTCGGTGAAGAAACCGCCAAGGTGCTGGCCCGCTCACTGGGCAGCCTGTCACGCGTGCAACAGGCATTGCCGCAGGTGCTCACCTACCTGCCGGACATCGGCCTGGAAGTGGCCCATGAGATTCACAACTTCTTTGAAGACGAACACAACCAGAAGGTCATCCGCCAGTTGCTGGACAGCGGCATGCAGTTGCAGGACGAAGGCGAGCTGGCAGCCGAATTCGCCGCCAGTACCACCCTGGCCGACCTGCTCGCCAAGCTCGACATCCCCTCGGTAGGGCCGACTGGCGCGCAGAAGCTGGTGGCGCGCCTGGACAGCCTGGACAAGATCATCGCCGCGGATGGCATCGACCTGCGCCAGGCGCTCAATACGCGCCAGGCAGAGGCTGTACGCGCGTTCTTCAGGGATGAAGCCAACCAGCAACTGGCCCACGCCATCGAAGCGCAGTTGCTGGCCTTCGGCATGCACTGGCGTAGCGAGAAGAAGGTGGCCGAGGGGCTGCCTCTGGCGGGCCAGACCTGGGTGCTCACCGGCTCCCTGGAACGCATGAGCCGCGACATCGCCAAGGAAAAGCTCGAAGGCCTGGGTGCGAAAGTGGCGGGGTCGGTTTCTGGCAAGACCCACTGCGTGGTGGCAGGGCCGGGTGCCGGGTCGAAGCTGGCCAAGGCCAGCGAGCTGGGCGTTAAGGTGCTCGACGAAGAGGCGTTCGTGGCGTTTCTTGCCCAGCAGGGCATCGAGGTCTGATCACCCTGGGGCCATGTTGACCCGTTGCGTGAGTGCCGGCACTTGTCCATCTAGGCGGCCGGGGTCGCTGGCGGGTTAGGGTGTTTGACCGTGTGGCGCGCGCTAGCCAGACAAGTCATTGAGAAATGATGACTTTTTCTGCCGCAGAGGTTGTATCTGGGCTCAGGACCGGTACAATGGCGCCACTCGCTGTTCAGCGAGACATGTAGTGGTGGCCCTGTCGGTCCTCCCGCATTGATTACCCGTTAACCTGGTCAGGCCCGGAAGGGAGCAGCCATAGCGGGAACATCGAGTGCCGGGGTGTGGCTGGCGGGGCCGCCTCCATTCTATAAGTCCTTGATTTCAAAAGACTTATCTCGCTCAAATTCTCGAAGTGGACCAGTGTCGTAGTACACCTAAGTGGTGCACCGTGCTGAGCATTCTAGCTTTGTCATCTTGCCTCTCCAATCCCCCTCCCTGGTTACGCTAATCTCGGCGCTGCTCTGTCCTCCACTTAATGCGGCGCTTTTCCTCATCGCTCGCCATGATTTGTAATTGCCAGTACGGTGGCTGTGCTACTAGGATGTGGCATCTGAGCGAGGAGCGAGACATGGAATTCGTAGAGCGACTGAACGCATTATCAGCCAAGATCCGCCAGCAGGGCCCTGCTATCCAGACAGAAGAGGCAACCAAGATTGCGTTTGTCATGCCCTTCATCAACTCCGTGCTAGGCTACGACGTCTTCGATCCCTCTGAGGTTACGCCAGAGTACGTCTGCGACGTGGGGACGAAGAAGGGCGAGAAGATCGACTACGCGATAATGAAGAACGGCAAGATTCAGATCCTCATTGAGTGCAAGAAGATCGGCGAGCCGCTGCATATAAATCACGCAAGCCAGCTTTTCCGGTACTTCCACGTTACCACTGCTCGTATCTCGATCCTTACCAACGGCCAGGTATATCGGTTCTTCACCGATCTTGATGCACCAAACAAGATGGATGAGAAGCCGTTCTTAGAGCTGGATCTTCTAGATATAGACGAGCATGCTCTCCCAGAGCTACAGAAGCTAACGAAGTCTGCATTCGATGTCGACTCGATCATTAGTGCAGCTGGTGAGTTGAAGTACGTTGGGCAAATTAAGAAGGAGATGGCCTCCCAATTTAGCCAACCGAGCGACGACTTTGTTAAGTTCTTTGCAGCTCGTGTGTATGATGGGATTATTACGCAGAAGGTCAGAGAGCAATTCACTACGTTGACCCGTAAGGCTGCAATTCAGTTTTTGGGGGATCAAATCAATGATCGACTGAAGTCGGCCATGAGCGGTGCTGTCGAGCCGTCCTATGCTATGGAGGCGGTTGAAAGTAATCAGGCTCTGGAGTCTAGTGAAGATACCGCTGACGAGCAGATTCAGACTACATTGGAAGAGCTAGAAGGCTTTCATATAGTAAAGGCAATCGTGAGGGCGGTTGTCGATGCGAAGCGAATAGTTCATCGTGATACAAAGAGTTACTTTGGGGTCTTGCTTGATGATAATAACCGTAAGCCAATTTGCCGCTTGCACTTTAATCGTAGTCAAAAGTACATTGGCCTGTTTGACTCTGAGAAGAATGAGACTCGACATCCTATCGCCTCTTTGGATGAGATATACGGCTTTGCAGAGCAGTTGAAGGGCACTATCTCTTTATATGAATGAGTCTGCTTGCCTTATCCGTGTCGATGGTTGTGGCGGCCTAGGCACGGTCTAAGGTGGCATCAGAAGTAGTAGATTGCTAAGTTGTTAGGTTAGTGGTCTAGCCTGCTCTGTTGTGATTTGTCGATTGGTGGTGAATTGGGGTTGGCGCATTAGGAGGGGGAGTGAAAGAGTGTGTGCTTTGTGATAGTCCTCTCTCGGATGCTAATGACTCCGAAGAGCACATTATAATTAACGCTATTGGTGGGCGTTATAAAGTACTCGGTGTGCTTTGTGTGAAGTGCAATAATGGTGCTGGACAAACTTGGGATAGCGCCTTAGCCAAGGATCTCCAGTCATTGGGGCTGTTGATTGGGGTTAAGAGGGAGCGCGGAGTATTGCCCTCTCTCGCGGTTGAAAATCTCGATGGCGACCAACTATTGCTACATGCGGATGGTAGCATGAGCCCGGCTAGCGCTAGTTTTAGTCAAACTCCCGAAGGTTCTGGGGTGATGAGGATTGAACTCGTTGCCCGTAGTCCTGAAGAGGCGCGTAAGATACTTAAGGGAGTTAAGCGAAAGTATCCTAAATTTGACTTGGAATCGGCAATTGCCAACGCTGGCGTTCAATCAAGGTACTTAAGGAGCCCGCTGAACCTATCAATGGAGTTTGGTGGTGCTCTCTCGGGGCGCTCGCTCGTTAAGTCTTTACTCTGCTTTGCTGTGATTAACGGTGTAATAGCAAAAGATTGTACCAATGCCAGGCAGTACTTGCTGGAGGATGGGGCGGAGGCATGCTTCGGATATTGGTATGAAAGTGATTTGATGCTGGGTAGGCCGGAAGGGGTTCCTCTTCACTGTGTGGCAGTGAGTAACCAAGGAACGGATGGCCAATTACTTGGATATATAGAGTTCTTTGGCGTCAGGCGCATGGTTGTCTGTTTGGCTGAAAGCTATTCGGGTGCAGCTGTGCACGCTAGCTACTGCATTGATCCAAGAAGCTCCGAAAGAATAGATGTAGAGTTTAACTTGGGTCTTAATAGGGCTGATATCCAGGCTTCATACAACTATGGGCGTATACCGGAGGGCAGCATTGGGCGTGCGTTTGATTCTGTTCTACGTGAGGCGGTGAAGCGCTCAGCCATAAGAGCAAGAGATCAAGCTATTGTAGTGGTCAACTCATCCCGGACACGGTTTTGAGTTTTTCTTCAGCTTTTGCCGGAGCCAGTCCATCGTTGAATTGATGGGGTCGGATCCAGTTGTAGTGGCTCATCAGGTACTGGCTAATGTCTCGTTGAGCTTGCTGCCCGGTCAGGTAGCCCGTGGTCGGTATCCACTCTGATTTCAAGCTGCGAAATACTCGCTCCATCGGCGCGTTATCCCAGCAGTTGCCTCGGCGGCTCATGCTCTGGCGCATGCGGTAGCGCCACAGTCTCTGGCGGAACTGACGGCTTCCATATTGCGAGCCCTGGTCGGAGTGGAACAGCAGCCCTTGAGGCTTTCCGCGTTGTTCGTAAGCCACGTCCAGCGCTTTGACCACGAGGTCTGCGTCCGGCTTTTCTGATAAGGCCCAGCCCACCACTCTGCGTGCATAGAGATCCAGGACAACTGCCAGATAGTGCCATTTGCTCTGCGCCCAAACGTAAGTGATGTCGCCACACCAGACCTGATTTGGCGCTTCGACATCAAACGCTCGGTTCAAGATGTTCGGAATATCTGGCCGCTCCACTGTGGCCTTTTTGTACGCATGTGATCCTGGCTGCTTGCTGACCAACGCCAGCTCACGCATCAGGCTGCGTACCTTGAACCGCCCGATTTGCTCACCCTCTTCTTGCATCATTGCCTTGATGCTACGGCTGCCGGGCGCACTTCGCCCTTGCGTGAACAACTCATTCACTCGACTGCGCAACCGCAGCCGTTCAACGTCCGGAGTTCGCGTTCTATGACGATGTGCGTAGTAACTTGAGCGAGTGACTTCGAACACTTCGCACAAACAATCAACGGGCTCATGCGCGCTGAGCTGACGGATCAGCGCGTACGCTCGAGATCTTCCGACATCAAGAGCGCGGTAGCCTTTTTTAGTATCGATTTCTCGCGTTCAAGGCGCGTGATGCGAGCTTCCAGCTCTTGGATTTTTTGCTGCTCTGGCGTCAACGCTTTGCTGGCAGGCGTGATGCCGCCGCGCTCTTGCTGAAGCTGATTAACCCACCGGCGCAGGGCTGACTCGACCAAGCCGAGCGAGCGTGCAGCTTCGGCGTGGCTATAGCCTTGATCGAGCACCAGGCAGGCAGCTTCGCGCTTGAATTCAGGAGTAAAGGTACGGCGTTGCTTGGTCATCAGACACCTCTCTGTGGCGAGCATTCTCGCCTAAATGGGTGTCCGGGGTTAGTAGACCACTACATATTGATAGGGCAGTGCAACATGCATTCGCTAACCTTGATGTGGATGAATGCGCCATCCTCACTGATCAGGACGTTGAAAAGCTTTCCGGCTTGCTCATGCATGAGCTGACCCCCTACCTTATGCATGTTCTTGGGAGTAGGCGGCGACGGGATGAACTCTAAAATTATTTCAAGCGCTCTTGCGGATTATTAGGCCGATTTGTGTCGGCCTCCATTTGAGTACTACACTATGGTCGTTATGAGAGACCATCGATTAATGTGGGTCGAGATTAAGCCCGTGTACTGTGCCATACTGGCATTAGGTTCGTTAATCTAGAAATATGGCCTATTTCCATCATTGTCGTAGTCGATCTAGTGCCGATTCAAGTGCTTCAGCATTGGTATCCAATGCCTGGAGTGTCACCATGGCGTTCTCGTGTACGTTGACGCTCCCTCGCTGTCTTATCCAGGTACTGACCTCTTCCACTGACGCCCTGAGGGCGATCTGATTGAGATGCAGTAATTCCAGTGCGTCAGCCACGGCAGCAGCCTTGTCGTCATCCATTAATGACATCTCCTATTTATTGTATTGGCTTTGTAGGTGTGGTTAGGCGCTTGCCCTCATGGCACGTTGTACAGTGCTCAGGCTCACGTTGAGCCTCTCAGCGGCCTGACGGAACGACAGCCCTTTAGTAACCCCGTCACCAGCGATAGCGGCCCGTATGGCTGCGTCATCAACAGTTTTGGTCCGTCCCTTGTACACGCCCCGTTGCTTGGCCTTTGCGATGCCTTCTCGCTGGCGGTCCTTGATCATAGCTCGCTCAAACTGAGCTACAGCACCCATCATCTGAAGCATCAGGTGCTGAGTTGGGTTGTCTTCGCCAGTGAACTCAAGCTTCTCTTTGTCGAAGCAGATGTGCACACCCCGTTTAGTCAGGTCTTCAACTAGCTTCAGCAGATCGGCTAGGGAGCGAGCAAGGCGGTCGATACTGTGAACAAGGATTACATCATCTTCCCGAACGTAGTCCAGCATAGCCTGAAGCTGAGGTCGGTCAGTGGTAGCACCGCTGAGCTTCTCTGTGAAGACCTTGTCTAGGGCAACGCCGTCAAGCTGACGATCTAAATTCTGGTCTACCGAACTAACGCGAATGTACCCGACTCGTGCCATTTCAATGCCCTGTGTTCATTTAGGTCTAGATGTTGGCAGTGTGCCTGTATTCATTATCTAAATCAATCCTAATGAATACGAAATCCGACCGTGGGCTGTATTCATGAACTTGTGGTCGGTCAGGTAGAGGCTAATGGACACACCGTTGCCTCCTAGGGCAATGTCTTGAAGTAGGGCGTTGGGATGGTCCTCCATCAGCCAACATCCCTTATCGCCTTGCACGCGCCTCAGTGCTTGTGTGAGTGTTTGCTACTGGGAATATCTACAGAGGCGAGCGAGAGCAATGAGAGTGGGGCTGATATGGATACGTTGAAGTATTTTCAGCAGCGTGAGGCATTCGCCAAAGCTCTTGCGGACCAGCGGGGCTGTAACCGTCAATTGTGCTTCGCGCTCTCAGGATTGTCCCTTGAGGGCGAAGGTTATGAGTTTCCATCCGTGGCGGTGTTAAGAAAGGTTGAGCAGCCTCCAGGAGAGATAGAGTTGGCCAAGGCACTTCAGCATAAGGGGCTGTTAAGTGCTGTAGCGCGCCACATGCGGTATGTAACGTATGAGTTGGCCTTGATCAGTGATGAGGATTGCTTCAGCCAAGCTAGCATGGACATGGGCTGGTGGATCATCTCGGCACTGCGTACGCGGTCCTTGGTAGACATACTCGTACCTGCTGTCGCTGACGTGTCATGGGACATTATCCCTGCGATGCAGGCAGATCAGTGCAGAGTGCAACTCTTAGAGGACGTCCCTCTAGCACGTAGGTTCGGTGCTGGAATGAGAGTTATGGATCGGGATCTGAGTTGGATTGAGGCTCATCTCAACAACTGGATAAGGTTGCTTGAACAGCCTCCCTTCCGGCTAGGTGTGGACGCGTTGACGACGCATAGCCAGCACGCGAACCTGCGCATGTCCGCCGCTTCTCTATGGTCTGGCTTCGAAGCTTTATTTGGCATAAATGCGGAGCTTCGATTCAGGCTTGCTCTCTTGGCAGCTGCTTACCTAGAGGACAGAGGGCAAGAAAGGCTGGCTTTATTCAAACGTATCAAGAAGCTATATGACTATCGGTCAAAAGCAGTCCATGGTAGCCCTACCACCGAGGGACAGTTAGAGGAACACGTTGTGGAGGTGCGGGTCTTGCTTTCTCGATTGATCTGCAAAATGACCGAGCAGGGCGCGGTGCCTTCCAGTGATGAGCTTGAAGCGCACCTGTTAGCTTGAGAGTTCCTCAGCGCGTAGCCGCCTATGCATGGCTGCATTCCTTTACTTGGTCATCCTATCGGCCTTGTTGAACAGGCCGTGGCCTTTAGAGCAGGCTATCTGCTAGCTGACATATTGCTGGCAAAGTGTCCAAATCTTGTAAATCGATGGTTAATCGCTCAGGGGGGACTACTGCTTAGTCCCAGAGCACTCAATCCCAGGATCCATGCCAGGTGTAGGAAAGGGCAGCAAGCAGGCGGGGGCCTCTAGGGCTGCTTCGCAATTACAAACCGATTAGTTAAAGCGTTGGCATGCAGTGCTCAGGGATAGCTCACATGTCTTCGAAGAGGGCTGAGATGCTTACGTCAAGGGCATTTGCTAGCACCTTTACGGCGTTGATGGGGCGTACATGCCCAGCTGGAGCCAGGTAGGACGGTAGTGGGAGGCGGTCTGCTCGCGCCTGGGTGAAGGGTGCCGGATGAAGCATCATTGGTGCACCCCTGCTTGAAAATGCTGCAACATTATGGCTAGTACTCCTTAGCACCTTTCAAGGATTCCCAAATGTCTGCCAAACGAAGAATCGCTTACGCTCACTACCTGCCTGGTTGGGACTTCGAGGGCGGTCTCCGCGAAGCATTGAAGGCGAGTCGGCGGGTCGCGCCCGATGAGTATGAAGCAGGGATGGTAGGCAGCCTATTCTGCCCGGGATGCTATACGAACGTTGAGCGGACCCCGAAGCACAAAGACTTGTTCACCAATAAGCGTGCTCCATTCTACCGCCACCTCACTCGCTGGCAGCATGTTGCATGTGTCTTGAGAGCGAAGAAGCCGGAAGGGAAGCGTTACGATACAGATGAAGATGCCAAGCAAGCTATCGACCATGATGAGTTGACGATTGTCAAGGGATTTATTAAGGCTAAGCCAGAGATCGAGCACTTCGAGGGTGGCGATTACGATGAAACCCCGGTCGAGGATGTTGATGGGCCGTTGACTGATGTGCCCATTGGGCGTCACCGAGGTGAATCCTTCCAGCTGCCCAGCACGATAACCACCGTAGCAGGGATTTGCCGCAATTTTGAGGTTAATAAGGATAAGTACTTCGTCATGCCCGGTGCGCAGCATGCTGTCCAACTAGCTGACCTGCTTACAAATGTGACCGAGTTGACACGCGACATCCTCGATACAGAGCAGTCGCCTAAGCTCTACTACGGCAGGATTAGGCGAAGTTGGAACGCGGGGAAGTACTCACACTCCACGCGTATGACTCGAATAGAGTGCGACCCATCAATCGGGGATTTCACTGTCAAGCTCCCAGATGGATTCTGCCAAGAGAAAGGGATCAAAGATGATTCCACTGGCAGGATCGTCATGTTTTATGGGGTGATCACGACCAATGGAGGTGGGTTGGCTGTCGACCGGCTGTCCTGGGGGGAGATCGCATTGCTACCCAAGCATCACAATAATTTGTTGATACCTGACTAGTAGCCGTCTTCTAGGCTTCCTAGCCAGAGCTCAGGCAGGATGTCGGTGTCGAATCACCTGCTCGCTTACTGAGGTCGGCTGCATGCCGTGTATGTAGGTCTGAGCAGGTCTCACTTCACCATCGCTTCGACGTCGGCTATGAGTGCTGAAGGCTTGCAGCCTAGCGCAGCAGCCAGCTTAAAGATGATGTTGATAGTAGGCTGGTGTATACCGCGCTCAATGAGGCTTACGTAGTTCCGCTGCACGCCTGCCTCAAGCGCCAGCTTCTCCTGCGTTAGTCCTGCCTGCTTCCGTCGTTCGCGGAGAACCTTACTGAATGCCCACGCTGCGTCCAAACCGCACCCCCTCAGTATGAGGTAGCACTCTCGGGTGGGGCTGCGCCTGCGTCTTCACAGGATACTGTGAATTTTTGTTTGGGCATGGCATCATCTGCTCTGAGCAATGGCACGATGCCATTGCATGATGGGAGTAATGCGCGTGAAAGGACGATTCCAGGGCTTTGCGGTTGCAGGTGCTGTACTACTGATGGCTGGGTGTGCTCAGGCACAGTACAAGATGGTGAAGCCTGGGGCCTCTGATGAGGCGGTGATGCAGGATGACGCCAAATGCCAGAATCAATCGGCCATGATCCAGGTTGCCGACTGGGAGTACCGCGGGACGTTCGCTGAAGGTGCCAATATCCAGATGAAACAGAACAGAGCCTATCAGAACTGTATGATCGGCAAAGGCTACAGCGCTATGAGAGTCAAGTGATGCCTCAAAAGCAGAAGCTGGTCGTGCTGAGCGTGCTGAGAGGCGCAGCGGTCACAGGGGTGCTGTGTGCCTTGACTGCTTGTGCTCAGTCACGATATGAGCCAATCCTGTACACAGATGCAGCGCCTACCAAGCGGTGGACATTCACGCCTATCGAGGTCAAGTACGAAGACGCCCAGTCCCCGGCCTGGAACTTTGAATGGCTGCTTGGGCTCTACGCTCAGATGTGCGGCCGAGAAGCCGACTCAGGCTACATCCTGTATGACCAGCTTCGTGGTTATGGATCGAGTGAACGGCCTGATGACCGTGCTCAAGCCTTAGCTGACTGCCAGCACTATGCCTACCAGCGTGGTAATGAGGCTGTTGCTCGCCTGAAGGAGGCCAAGGTATCTGCGAAGACCTTGGACCTGAGTAAGGACCTGTACGCGAAGTGGTCAACCTACCTCGCAAGCATGTCCATCTCTGCTCCGAAGGACCGCATCGCAGCGAGCCAGTATGAGGCTAGCAGGAGTGCCCTGCTGGCAGAGGACAAGTTCGCGCAGTATACGCATGCGAACGAGAAGTAAGATCGTAGCTCTGTAAGCCCGTAAGTCAGTAAGCCCGTAAGTCAGTAAGTCAGTAAGTCAGTAAGTCAGTAAGCTAACTAACTTTTAACTGCATAGCAGAGGGTTGCTCTTGTCTAATCAAAAATGTTTGACCGCCACTATTGAGTCTAGTGGACCTGACGTAGTCGCGGATAGCCCTGAGGCGAAAACGCCTCAAACGTTCAAAATTACGGTAATGACAGTCTACAAGGTTAGCGTGCCCGTCGCTCTACTCATTGCGAAGGTGGGTGTTAGAGCATGAGAGTGAAGATCAAAGGTGAAATCACTCCAGAGCGCATGGCACAGGCGATGGAAGAGGCGTTGAAGTATGTAGCCACTGTTGACCCCCATGTCCAGTCCTTTGGTGCGAACGTGTACCTCAATCTCTTCAATGCAGATGGGGAAAGTATCAGCATCGTGAACGCCCGCCGGGAACCGGTTATATTGACTATAGATGCTCCCTCTGAGGCAAAGGTCAGACCAGTACTATCGGATGAAGCGAAGCAGCGGCGCAAGGCCGCTCGTGAGCAGCATCAGCAGCGACAGCTAGAGAACGAGGAGCGTGGCCGTCAGCAGGAGGCTGAATACAAACGAAAGCGTCAGCACGAAGCTGCTCAAGCGGCTAGAGCTCAAATCACGCTGGATGCCTTGAACGATCTGACATCGCAGCTTCTGTTATCGCACTCCAAGGCGTTGATCGACGGCTTAAACGGTGCCGTTCGAACCACCTGGGAAGCACATGAACCCAAAGAGACTTATGGCCCTCGCAAGGGAGAGCCGAAGCCAATGCCGGTATTTTCTACCGCCGATGGCAGACTAGTACTTTCAACACCCGCTTGGAAGAACCCAAGGTGGCTACGAAATGCGATTGGATACCATAGAGAAGGCTGGGTTGCCCCGATTTGGACTTTTAGTGCTTGGGTCACTGCTGTGAGCGGCTTTCTGCGAGTCATGGAGAGCTTGAGTGGACCATTGCCAGATGCAATCACAACTGGTCCATTGTGGCCAGAACTTCTCCTACAAAGCTAGTTGGCGTAGTCAGCCCATGCTCTGGTAGATCCAGCTCGTAGCTACCATTCTCATTGGTGCAGGCGGTGGCTGGCATCGCTCTGTCCACTGCCTTATAACTACCTGTTCTCGGATATTGTGGCTTCGGCCACGAGATAAGTATCTACAGTCTGATCATGAGCAAGATTAAGGGCGAAGAGGGGGCAGTACAGCCCCTTCTCTTCACTGCTGTCTAGACTTGATAACTTGCCTCACGGCATGTTCGGAGCAGGGGGCAGGGCGGAAAGCCCCCAAGCTTTTGCTTTCACTGTGCAGATACACGGTGACGTACCGTCACTTCGTCATAACTTCTACAGTCCTGAGCAAGGCTAAATTGAAGATCAAGAGCGGAAAGGGGCTTTCTTGCCCCTTCTCTTCTCTACTAAATAGAGGTGTAATCCGTGCCTCAGGCACAGGTGATCCTGCTGTGGCGGATACGCCACGATGGTGAATTAAGAGAGGTTTGTAAGTGCAAGGGGCGCTCTGGTGCTTGGATACATATATATGCGGCCGTGTTATTCCCCCCCCCTGACCCTGAACGGTTGCACGAGGTTATGCTGCCTGTGGGGTCTCATGCTCTGCTGCCTCTGCTCGCCATTTCCTGATTGTCTTCGGGTCGACTTTTGTAGCTCTTGAAATGGGCTTGACCTGAGCACCTTCCCTCAGCATCTGCATTACTTTAGATTTCATTGGGTGCTCCTGGCGTCCTGGAACTTTGATGGTGGTCTCCGAGTGGTGAGTGTTGTTCAGCTCTGCTTCGTGTTCTTCAACGCTATTGTATTGGGTTAGTGTACGAAGGTCATAGTGAAGCTTGGCAAGTACCTCGGAACTCGGGATGTCAGCGTCATTGCAGTCTCGCCAGTCGTGAGTGATTGCTGTAGGGCTGCTAGGCACTTTAATGGGAATATCATTCATCTCTTGGCAAAGCAAGCTGGGGCGGCTCTTCATCATCCATGGGATTATTAGTTGGACTGCTTTGAAGTATCGTCTCGCATGTCTTTCCCTGAGCCGTAGCAAGTCCTCGATAGCTTCGTTCGAGAGGATTGGTAGATTTTCCAGAATTGATGTTAACTTGCGGACTGACAGTGGTATGGACTTACCATTCGCGCCTATTGGCTGGTCATGCCAATCAAGTCTAGCTATACCCTCTATTATGTCTGTCGCAAACTTGGGATAGCGTCCCCACCGCGTTTCGCGTCCGATGAAGCCATAGAATGGATTCATGATACTCTTGGGTTGTGGTCCTTGCATGCTCTTCGGCTTTCTATCATAGGCGGTGGGAGTGTTAGAGTTCAGCAATCGCCGCGTGTTCGCAGCTATTCGTGCGTCTAGGGCTTCAATCTTCAAAGGGGTGAGAAGACTTGCAGTTGATGCTTTCAATTGGTAACTTCCTTGTGGCTGATCGTCATTGTGTGCGCATGTAGGTATTGCTAGGGTTGTCAGTTAATATCGCAGGTAGCACGAACCCTCTTCTGTTTAGTGGATCAACTCTCCGAATGAGCGAAATTATAGGGTGATTGTGATTCGTGATGTGCTAATTGATTTAGGGGTTTGTGTTTCGGCTTGGTGCAACAAGGTTTCAAACGAAGATTGTGATTTCGGTTGCTATGAGGGTAGCGTGGTGCATACGATAGTCAGCAGGCGGCAGTGCTGATTGTTCATTGAGTACAAGTGGGCGTCGATTGGTGCGTGGATCTACTATGCTGCTAGTTGATACTGTTGGGGGCTGTGGCGAGAGAAGAAACTGCGGTGATGGTGCCATGCCTTGTATATGGTATATCTTGGCCTGATGCGGCTTTGAAACTTGTGGCTAAAGCAATCGGCAGACAATTTGATGAGGCTTGGGTGTCGTTGCGGTGGATGCTATCAGGAAGTTGTCCCAAGTCAACCGCATGAGTGCAGTTAGGGCGTAAATACAGTGGCTAATCGGTAATGTGATGCTCCTTAAGTACTACTTATGCATCTTCCGGGGGGCAGGGGAAGGGCTAACCTGCTTCCCCTGATCCTCAGTCATTTGCGCTACTGTACTATTGCTCCTATTCTGATCTGGCTAAGCGCTTCTGCCATCGCCCTCAAAGGGCTACGGCTGCCATACACGCTGAATGTCACAGCAGCATCCTCGTGGCCGGCTATCCGCTTGATCAGCGAGTCCTGCACACCTGCATCTCGCAGATCGTCAATGAGTGTATGGCGGAAGCTGTGGAAGGTCTTCCGGGGGTCAGTTATACCGAGCTTGGCCTTGAACCGACCGAACCACTTCGACGGTGCATGCCCCAGCTTCCCACGTACTGCGTCCAATTCGGGGAATAGGCGATCAGTTCCAGTCGCCTTGACTGACGCAACGTATTGGAGAAGGCCCAAGTCGAGCAGGGCAGGGTGCAAAGGAATGACGCGGCGACTGCTAGCGTTCTTGAGATTCTGGCCTTCACGGGTGTCATCGATGCGGATGCACTGAATACCCTGTTGCTCAACGAAGTCATCCACCCGCAACTGGCACAGCTCTTCTAGTCGTGCCCCGGTAGCCCTTCCCATTAATGGCAGCCAGTAGCGCCATGGGTGCTTGCGTGCTTCCTTCTGCAGCGCCTCATGATCCAGCAGGGTTGCCAGATCGCGGCGGTCAAATGACAGGCGTGCTTCCTTCGCTGATCCCGTCATGACCTTCATGCCGGCTAGCGGGTTCGCTTCTATATAGCTGTTGGCCTTGCACCAGTTCATGAAGGCGGTCAGCTTGCGTAGCCGGTTGTTCACGGTGACGGCAGTGATGGTCTTATACATGCTGCCTGACTCGACCACTTGCTTCAGTGTCTTGCCCTTGAACTCAGGTCGTAAGCCGAAGTACTGGGGGCAGCGGCTGAGTCGTTCTTTCAGTAAACGAGCTCTTTGAGCATCAAAGGCTACCGCAGGCATATCACCCATCAGCTCGAACAGGTCGGCTAGTGCACGTTCCACATCGTCGATACTGCCTTGCCGCCATGTACCACCGCGTTTGCCTTCCTCCATATAAAGCTTGGAAAGGGTTGCCAGGGTAGGACCGCCACTTGCTGGCTTCGCTGTGGGCGCCACAGCTTGCTTTGATGCAGTGCCGGGTAAGGGCCTGGGGGATGAGTCGCGCCATTGCACGCAAAGCACACGCAGTGTTTCGGGAGGCGTAAGGGGGTGCTCGTTCAAGTGGCTGCTCACTCGCTGAGCCAGTGAGGTTGCAAGGTACAAGGCTGCCTGCCGCTCTCGCACTCGCAGAGAAATACGCAGGGTGTGACGGTTGGGGAATAGGTGCTTCGGGAGTCGAAGGTTGAGGTAGTAAACGGACTGGCGACGAACGATGTAGGCCATGAATGAACACCAGAGTGGACCAGTAGAGTGGACCAATTAAGTGGAACAATTCTGGTCACACCCCAAGCTCTGGGAGACCGTGCTGAGTGTCTGCACGGGCAGATGGCGAAATACCGTATCAGCCTGAAACCCTTGCCGCACAAGGCCCGCATTGATTCCCGAGCATGCTTGCATGCGTACCTGGTCAGGCCCGGAAGGGAGCAGCCATAGCGGGAACATCGAGTGCCGGGGTGTGGCTGGCGGGGCCGCCTCCATTTCAGGCCCTGAATTCTACAAGGCCAAGCGCTCAGTCACCTAAACTGTGCCGTTTTTTCGTAAGTGCCCGCACTGCGAACACTGGCTATAACGCTGCGCACACTACCGCATACGCAGCATCAGGCGCTGGGGTTACTGTGATTTTGCCAACGTGCACTTCTGCAGATGGGCCTGGCCCACGCTTTCAGGCACAACCTCCAACTTCGCACCGCCTACGAAAACGCCAACTTTGATCGATTGGCGGATGTAGTAATTCTTCCCGCCCACCGCCATCAAATCGATGACATTGTCACTGAATTCGGACTCAGTGCCGATCTTGTGCGGGCCAGGGGTAACCAGGCGGTAGAAGTAGACCCGGTTTGCAGTTTGTCCCACGATCTTGCCATCGACAGTGACGATTTTCTTCAGGGCTTTACCGACGAAGTTGTCACGGTAGATATAGAGGCCGGCCTGGTCGGCGGGCGGTGCTGCAAAAGTCTTTAGCGCGGCGTCTGCTTCTGGGCTCTCCATGGGTACGGAGGCGCAGCCCGTTAAGATAGCCAGACTGATGACAGTAGCGAACAGCTTGATGCGAGACAGCATCGAGATTTCCTTGTCGATAATGAATGTTGAATGATCAGCGCTTCGCTCTATCATTAATATCATTATGCCATGCTGCCTCGCGGTGCATCGAGACGTGAGTACAAACGCCTTGAGCGTTGCACTCATGGGCATGCAGGTGAATCCGATTCTGGATGTCGTTAGCCCTATTCAGTGCCTAGGTTTACCTGCCGAAGGGGTCGCCCTTTTCAAACGGCGCACTACATTCGGATGTGCTGATCGTGCTGAGGCCACTGCCATCAACCGGCGAAACCGCGGGCAGGCCAGGTGATCGGCCGCAGGGCACTCAGCCGCATGGCGTAAGCCCTTGCTCATGGCCTGCAATGTCTTGATCTGGCTGTCGAGCTCATCAGCCTTGGCCAGCAGCTGCGCCCGGTCGACCTTCAGGTCCACCAGCAGGGTGCTGATCTCGTCCAGCGAAAAACCGGCGGCCTGGCCCAGCGCTATCAATGCGAGCCTTTCAGCCACGTCGGCCGAGAACTGCCGGCGTTGGCCTGGCTCGCCACGCGCCGTGAGCAGGCCTTTCTTCTGGTAGTAACGCAGCGTGGAAGACGGCACGCCCGTGCGTCTCGCCACATCGGCAATGTCCATGTACAAGCCCTTGACTTGAAGTTGACTTCAACTTACATGCTGCCCGGCGTATTCAACAACGTCAAATGAGAGGAAGCGTCATGGTCAACAGCGAACAGTGGATTGCAGCAATGGGCATCGGCGTCGGCGCCACACTGGTCATGGACGGCTGGTCTGCGGTCTCCAGGCGCCTGGGCGCCACCACGCTCGATTACGCCTTGGTAGGTCGCTGGGCCGGGCATGCACTGCAAGGGCACTGGCGCCATCAGGCGATCCGGCAGGCCCCGCCCATCAAGCACGAGCGGGTGTGGGGCTGGGCGCTGCACTACGCCATTGGCGTGGCGTTCGCGATGCTGCTGGTCACTACGGCGGGCGTCGCGTGGCTGAGCGCGCCGACCCTGTGGCCGGCATTGGCCGTGGGCGCAGGTACGGTATTGGCGCCCATGTGCCTGATGCAGCCTGCCATGGGCATGGGTTTTTTTGCTTCACGCACGCCCAGCCCCTGGCGTGCGCGCTTCAAGAGCTTGGTGAACCACATGGTATTCGGTATCGGGTTGTACGTGACGGCCTTGGCGCTATAGGGGTCAGGTGCCCGTCCCGGTGGGTGGGGGCTCTTCGGTGCTGCCGTAGCGTTGCAGCAAGCGCTCCATCTCCCCACTCTGCTTGATGCGCACCAATGCGCGCAGCAGCGCTTGGGCGGGGATGTCAGGGTCGTTGCGGACCAGGCAGCCCAGGTCCTGCTCGTCCAGCACCGCCAGTGGCTGCAATTGCGCATGGCGCTGGTGGTTGAACCACCGCAGTGACAGTTGGTTGCTGACGGCATACCGGTACCGTCCCGCTTGCAACTTCTGCAAGGCCAGCTCCTGGCTGCGGCTGTCTTCCCGGTAAAGCCGGTGTGCCGCCAGCAAGGGTTCAAGCGTGGTGTAGGTGTAGCCCAGAACGGTGCCGATGGGCTGGGGTGACAGCCGTTGTGGCGAAATCGGGCCGCCTTCGCCCAGGCGGCCTACCAGCACATCGCGCTGGTGAATCAGCGGCACGCTCCAGATGAAGTCCTTCGGCCGCGCCATCAACCACTGGTCGCTGACGTAGCAACGTACATCGATATCACCCTGGTTCATCGCCTCCTCGAGGCGCATTCGAGCCATCACATGATATTCGGGTCGGGCACCGGCTTGTTTGGCAGCTGCCTCCATGACATCGAACAGCAGGCCTTCGACCGGCTGGCCGTTCTCGATGCGAATCAGCGGCATGCTCCAGCTCTCGGCCACCGAAAAGCGCAGTACCGGCTGTTCAGCCAGGCTGTGAGCCGACCAGAAAAGAAACAAAGCCAGCAGGGTCCGCACCGCAGGTTCTCCATGATCCGCTGTCCATCGTCGCGCACGGCCAGTCAGGCAGTGCAATTTTGCCCCCGCTCCGCTAGCATTAGCGATCTTCCGCTCGATCAGGCTACGATGGTTTTTCGATGAGTTATCAGGTTCTTGCACGTAAATGGCGTCCGCGCTCGTTTCGCGAAATGGTCGGCCAGGCCCATGTGCTCAAGGCCTTGATCAACGCGCTGGACAACCAGCGCCTGCACCATGCCTACCTGTTCACCGGCACGCGCGGTGTAGGCAAGACTACCATCGCGCGCATCATCGCCAAATGCCTGAACTGCGAAACCGGTATCACCTCCACGCCCTGCGGGACCTGCTCGGTCTGCCGCGAAATCGATGAAGGGCGTTTCGTCGACCTGATCGAGATCGACGCCGCCAGCCGCACCAAGGTCGAGGATACCCGCGAGCTGCTGGACAATGTCCAGTACGCGCCGAGCCGTGGGCGCTTCAAGGTCTACCTGATCGACGAAGTGCACATGCTCTCGACCCACTCCTTCAACGCGTTGCTCAAGACGCTGGAAGAGCCACCGCCCTACGTCAAGTTCATCCTGGCCACCACCGACCCGCAGAAACTGCCGGCGACCATCCTTTCGCGCTGCCTTCAGTTCTCGTTGAAGAACATGAGCCCGGAGCGGGTGGTCGAGCACCTGAGCCACGTGCTCGAGGCCGAAAACGTGCCGTTCGAGGCCGATGCGCTGTGGTTGCTCGGCCGCGCGGCCGACGGCTCGATGCGCGATGCCATGAGCTTGACCGACCAGGCCATCGCCTTCGGTGAAGGCAAGGTGCTGGCCGCCGATGTGCGCGCCATGCTCGGCAGCCTGGACCATGGCCAGGTGTACGGGGTGCTGCAGGCATTGCTCGAAGGGGATGCACGCGCCCTGCTCGAAGCCGTGCGCAACCTGGCCGAGCAGGGCCCGGACTGGGCCGGGGTGCTGGCCGAAATGCTCAACGTGCTGCACCGTGTGGCCATTGCCCAGGCCTTGCCCGAGGCCGTGGACAACGGCCAGGGTGACCGGGAGCGCGTGCTCGCCCTGGCCGCTGCATTGCCGGCCGAGGACGTGCAGTTCTATTACCAGATGGGCCTGATAGGGCGGCGTGACTTGCCTTTGGCGCCCGACCCGCGTGGTGGTTTCGAGATGGTACTGCTGCGCATGCTGGCGTTCCGCCCGGCCGATGCCGATGGAGCCCCGAGGCCGGTGCTAAAGCCAGTGGGGATCAGCCAGGCCACAGCTGATTCCGTCGAACCGGTGGCGCCCCCGGCAGCGGTTGCCCAACCGGTAAGCGAGCCGGCTGCGTCGGCGCCGTCAACGCCTGCGCCTGTGATCGAGGTGCCTGCGCCGGCAACGGCAGACCATGAACCCGAAGCTGAGCGTGACCGCGAACTCGAGGCGGAGATTACGGCCATCTCGGTGCCTGAGCCAGTCGCGCCGGTAATCGATCTGCCGTGGGAAGCGCCTGCTGCACCGGCCATGCAGGAGCCCCAGCCGGCTCCAGCCCCCGTTGCTGCAAACCCTGCTCCTGCCCAACAGGCCGCTGCAACCCACGATGATGTACCTCCGTTCGATCCGGGTGCGTATGCATCGGTGGGCATGGACCGCGACGACGAGCCGCCGCTCGACGAAGACTACTACGCTGGCGAAAGCGATCCGGTGGGCTTCAGCTACCTCGACGAGCTGGCCGAACACGTCCAGGAGCAGCCCCAGGCCGCCGCCGAGCCGCTGCCCGCTGCCAAGCCGGCGACCGGGCTGGCCTTGCAATGGCTGGAATTGTTCCCGCAGTTGCCTGTCTCTGGTATGACGGGCAACATCGCGGCCAACTGCACGTTGATCGCCGCCGACGGTGATGACTGGCTCCTGCACCTGGACCCGGGGCAAGGCGCGTTGTTCAACGCCACCCAGCAAAGACGCCTGAACGAGGCGCTCAACCAGCACCTGGGGCGTACCTTGAACCTGCGCATCGAGCTGATCCGGCCCGAACAGGAAACGCCAGCTCAGGCGGCAGCCCGCAAGCGCCTGGAGCGCCAGCATGAAGCCGAGGCGTCGATCGAGCACGACCCGCTGATCCAGCAGATGATCAAGCTGTTTGGCGCCAAGGTGCGGCACGATACTATTGAGCCTGTAGAGGCCCTGGCCAGTCAGGGCCAATAACGAATAACCATGCGGCCAGCCCCGTGCCCGGCCGCATCACATGACCCAATCGAGGTATTCCCCATGATGAAAGGTGGCATGGCCGGCCTGATGAAGCAGGCCCAGCAGATGCAGGAAAAGATGCAGAAAATGCAGGAAGAGCTGGCCAACGCAGAAGTCACCGGCCAGTCCGGCGGTGGTCTGGTCAGCGTGGTGATGACCGGTCGCCACGACGTCAAGCGCGTGAGCATCGACCAGAGCCTGATGTCGACCGAAGAAGACGACAAGGAAGTGCTCGAAGACCTGATCGCTGCAGCCCTGAACGATGCCGTGCGCAAGATCGAACAGAGCAGCCAGGAAAAGATGGGCGGCATGACGGCTGGCATGCAATTGCCGCCAGGCTTCAAGATGCCGTTCTGAGCCCCTGCGCGCCCACGAACCGTCGCTGGTAACAGCGGCGGTTTTTTTATGGCCGCCGTGCCGATTTGACGCCACACCCCATGGTGGGTATAAACCGCCTCTTAATGACTTGTCAGGCGTTTCCCATGAGCTTCAGTCCTCTCATCCGCCAGCTGATCGACGGCTTGCGCATCTTGCCCGGCGTTGGCCAGAAAACGGCACAGCGCATGGCCCTGCAATTGCTGGAGCGTGACCGCAGCGGGGGGCTGCGGCTCGCCCAGGCGCTGACTCAGGCCATGGAAGGGGTAGGACATTGCCGCCAATGCCGCACCCTGACCGAACAGGACCTGTGCCCGCAGTGCGCCGACCCACGGCGTGACGACACGCAACTGTGCGTGGTCGAGGGCCCGACGGATGTCTATGCCGTCGAGCAGGCCGGGTATCGCGGCCGCTACTTCGTGCTCAAGGGGCATCTGTCGCCGCTCGACGGACTGGGCCCGGAGGCGATCGGCATTCCACAGTTGATGGCACGCATCCAGGAGCAGGGCACCTTCACCGAAGTCATTCTTGCCACCAACCCCACGGTGGAAGGTGAAGCCACGGCGCACTACATTGCGCAGTTGCTGGCTGAGAAGGGTCTGGTCGCCTCGCGTATCGCCCATGGCGTGCCCCTGGGCGGCGAGCTGGAGTTGGTAGATGGCGGCACGCTGGCCCATGCCTTTGCAGGGCGTCGCCCTATCTCGCTCTGAGGCAGTGATAGGGTACGACCTGCGGTGCAGTGACCTTGGGATTTCCGCCGCGAAGCTGATCCTGGTGTCGCCGCACCCCATCGCCGCCCAGGCGTCACCCCTCAACGCTCGCTGAGGGAAAACTCGGTCAGGCAGAAGGTCGGTACGCCCGCCGCTTGCAAACGGCGCGAGCCGTCCAGCTCGGGCAGGTCGATGATGGCTGCCGCCTCGAACACCTGCGCACCCGTACGGCGCACCAGGTTGGCGGCGGCCAGAAGCGTACCGCCGGTGGCGATCAGGTCGTCGAAGATCAGTACCGAGTCGCCCTCGCACAGGCTGTCGGCGTGCACTTCAAGGAAGGCTTCACCGTACTCGGTCTGGTACCCCTCGCTGAGCACGTCAGCGGGCAGCTTGCCTTGCTTGCGGAACAGGATCAGGGGCTTGTTCAGCTGATGGGCGATGATCGAACCGATCAGAAAACCACGCGCGTCCATGGCGCCGATGTGGCTGAATTCGGCCTCCACATAACGCTCGATGAACTGATCGGCCACATAGCGCAGCCCGCGCGGCGACTGGAACAGTGGGGTGATGTCGCGGAAGATCACACCCGGCTTGGGAAAGTCCACTACCGGGCGGATCAGGGCTTTGAGGTCGAAGGCGTCGCTGTGCATTGTTGCAGGTATCCTGGGAAAACGAACGGCCCAGTATACCTGCTAAAGCCGCCCTCAGGCCTCCATTGCGCCACCGGCCAGCGCGCAAAGCTGGATCGGGTCGAGGATATGCACCTCCTTGCCTTCGGCGCGCAGCAGGCCATTCTGCTGGAAGCGGGTGAACACGCGCGACACGGTTTCCACCGCCAGCCCCAGGTAGTTGCCCATCTCGTTGCGCGACATGCTCAGGCGGAACTGGTTGGCCGAATAGCCACGGGCGCGGAAGCGCGCCGACAGGTTGACCAGGAACGTCGCGATGCGCTCATCGGCGGTTTTCTTCGAGAGCAGCAGCATCATCTGCTGATCGTCGCGAATTTCGCGGCTCATCACGCGCATCAACTGGCGACGCAGCTGCGGCAATTGCACCGACAGTTCATCCAGGCGCTCGAAGGGAATTTCGCAGACCGACGTGGTTTCCTGGGCCTGGGCCGACACCGGGTAGGCCTCGGTGTCCATGCCGGAGAGGCCCACCAGTTCGCTGGGCAGGTGGAAACCGGTGATCTGCTCTTCACCGCTGTCGCTCAGGCTGAACGTCTTCAGAGCGCCGGAGCGTACGGCATAGACCGAGCCAAAATTATCCCCCTGGCGGAACAGGAACTCGCCTTTCTTGAGAGGGCGACCTCGCTTGACGATTTCGTCCAGTGCGTCCATGTCTTCCAGGTTGAGTGAAAGGGGCAGGCACAGGGGGGCCAGGCTGCAATCCTTGCAATGGGCCTGGCTGTGTGGGCGCAGTTTGACTGGCTCGGACATTTGACTCGATCCTTGTGGGAAAGCACACATAAGTCGTAAGGGTAACCCACGACATAGGGTGTAGGCCAGTGGCCGCGACCAGTAGGCTGGCTTGCCACGCCCGGCTGCGCATCACCCGATGGCCTGAGTGCCAGCAGCCGCATGGCCAGGACGCATGGAGTGCGGCCAAATGCCTCGCTCAGATCACACGGGAGAACCGTTGGCGATTGTGCAGGGCCAGGTAGGCATCGAAGACCATGCACACCGAACGGGCCAGCAGTCGCCCGGCCGGTAGAATCCGAATGCCCTTGTCGTCCAGGCGAATCAGGCCATCGCGCTGCAAGGTCAAGAGCTCCGGCCACAGGTCATTGAAATAGCCACGAAAATCGATGGCGAATGCCTGTTCGATCGACTCGAAGTCCAGCTCGAAATGGCAGATCAGCTGTTGGATGACCGCCCGGCGCAGACGGTCGTCGGGGGTGCACAGCAGGCCGCGCTGGGTGGCGAGCTGGGCGTTGGAGAGGCTGTCCTGGTAGGTGGTGAGGTCGCTGCTGTTCTGGCAGTACAAATCGCCGATTTGGCTGATCGCCGACACGCCCAGGCCGATCAGGTCGCAGTGCCCATGAGTGGTATAGCCCTGGAAGTTACGCTGGAGCGTGCCTTCCTCCTGGGCAATGGCCAGTTCGTCATCGGGCAAGGCAAAGTGGTCCATGCCGATGTAGCGGTAGCCGGCAGCGGTCAGTTGCTCGATGGTGGCGTGCAACATGTCCAGTTTGGCCGCTGCACTGGGCAGCTCCCCGGCTTCGATGCGCCGTTGCGGCATGAACCGTTCGGGCAGGTGGGCGTAGTTGAAGACTGACAGGCGATCGGGCTGCAGGCGGATCACTTCTTCAACGGTGCGTGCGAACCCTTCGGGCGTCTGGCGCGGCAGCCCGTAGATCAGGTCCAGGTTCACCGAGCGAAACTGCAGGGTGCGAGCCGCCTCGATCAAGGTGCGCGTCTGCTCCAGGCTCTGCAGACGGTTGACGGCACGCTGCACGGCCGGGTCCAGGTCCTGCACGCCGAGGCTGACGCGGTTGAAGCCCAGCTCACGCAGCAGGCCCATGGTCGACCAGTCCGCCTCGCGCGGGTCGATTTCGATGCCGTAATCGCCCGAATCGTCATCGAGCAGGCTGAAGTGCTGGCGCAGCGTGGCCATCAGCTGACGCAGCTCTACATGGCTCAGGAAGGTCGGGGTGCCGCCGCCGAAGTGCAGCTGCTCCACACGTTGCCTGCTGTCCATGTGGCAGGCCACCAGCTGGATTTCCTGTTCCAGGCGTTGCAGGTAGGGGGCAGCGCGTGCCCGGTCCTTGGTGATGACCTTGTTGCATGCGCAGTAGTAGCAGATGTTGGCGCAGAACGGCACATGCACGTACAGCGACAGCGGGCGCACGGCCCGCCGGCTTTCGCGCAGGGCGTGCAGCAGGTCGAACGAGCCCACTTCGCTGTGCAGTTGCACGGCGGTTGGGTAGGAGGTGTAGCGTGGCCCGGCCAGATCGTAGCGGCGGATCAGGTCGGTGTCCCAACGTAGGTCGTCGAGCATGAGGGCGGTCCCCGGAAAGAGCAGCAATGTTCCGGAGTCTAGGGATGTCTGTAGGAATCTGTGTTGATTTGTATCAAGCGCTAAACGGCCTGAGGGCGCTAGGTCTAGCTCAAGCGATGCGCGGTGGGTACGGCCGGTTACTGGCCATAAGCCATACGCTGCGCCGCCTGGCTCGCCTCAGTGGCCCATCAGCCAGTGTTGATGAGGGCCGGGCAGTGTCCATACGCCGAACAGCACCACGAGCATGCCGCCGGCCACCCGCACGCTGCGTTGTCTCAACAACCTGTTTACCCGCTCGGCCGCCAACCCGGTGGCCAGCAGCACGGGCCAGGTCCCGAGCCCGAATGCCGCCATCAGGGCGGCACTGTGCAATGCATTGCCTTGGCTGGCGGCCCACAGCAAGGTGCTGTACACCAATCCGCACGGCAGCCAGCCCCACAAGGCGCCCAGCAGCAGTGCCCGAGGCAGGCTCGAGACCGGAAGCAGGCGTGACGCCACCGGCTGGATGTGCCGCCACAGCCCGCGACCCATGGCTTCGATGCGGGTCAGTCCGCTCCACCAACCGGCCAGGTACAGGCCCATGGCGATCAGCAGCAAGGCGGCCATGATGCGCAAAACAAGCACGGCAGGGCTGTTGGCCACCGCCCAGCCCGCCATGCCGAGCATCAGGCCCGCGGCCGTGTAGCTGAGCACACGCCCGACGTTGTAAGCCACCAGCAGCCGCAATCGACGGCCGCGCTGCGCCGGGGGTATGGCCAGAGTCAGGGCGCCCATCAGGCCGCCGCACATGCCCATGCAGTGACCGCCTCCGAGCAGGCCGAGCACCAGCGCCGAGCCCAGTAGGGGTAGCAAGTCAGCCACGAGCCGGGGGCTCGGAAGGGTTATCAGGCGTTTGTTCGGGCGTGACGGCGGCTTGGTGACGGGGATCCTGATCGTCGAAGAGAATGCTGTGAGCGGGGCTTTCCAGGTCGTCGTACTGGCCGCTGTCCACCGCCCAGAAGAAGATGTAGACGGCCACGCCGACCAGCAGCAGCGCTGCGGGAATCATCACATAGAGGGCGGGCATGGCAGGTTCCTCGCAGGGGTAGGTGCTGACGCGGCCAGGGCAGGCGCCGCAGCAGGCATTCGGGTCAGGCGCAGGGCGTTGAGCACTACCACCAGTGAACTGACCGACATGCCGACCGCTGCCCACACCGGGGTGATCCAGCCAAGGGCCGCGAACGGTAACATGAGGCCATTGTACAGGCTGGCCCACAGCAGGTTCTCGATGATGATGCGCCGCGTGCGCCGCGCCAGCGAGGCCGTCTGCACCAGCGCCTGAAGCCGGTTGGAAAGCAGCACCGCGTCGGCGCAGGTCTTGGCCAGGTCAGTGGCACTGCCCATGGCGATGCTGATGTCTGCCGCCGCCAGCACCGGCACGTCATTGACCCCGTCCCCCAGCATCAGCACCTTGTGCCCGGCCTCTTGCAGGGCCTTGAGCCGCGCTAGCTTGTCATCGGGCCTAAGGCCGCCGGCGGCCTCGTCGATGCCCAGTTGCGCGGCCACCTCGCCGACCATCGGCGAGCTGTCTCCGGACAACAGCAGCGTACGCCAGCCAAACGCCTTGCAGGCCGCGAGCAGGGCAGGGGCGTCTTCACGCAGGCGATCGTCCAGCCCGAACCAGGCCAGCGGCCCGCGGCGGTCGCCCAGCAGCAGCCACTGTCCCCGTGGCTCGGGTATCGCCGGCGGCGGGGTGCCGCTCAAGGCGCAGACGAAGCTTGCCTGGCCGATGCGCAGGCGTTGGCCTTCAACCTCACCCTCAAGGCCCAGCCCGGGCACGGCCAGCACACCATCGGCCGGCGTGGCCACTTGGCCGAAGGCCCGTGCGACGGGATGCTCGGAGCGGTTTTCCAGGGCCGCGGCCCAGGCCAGGCAAGTGTCGGCCGTTGCATGGCCCAGCGGCCTGAGGCTGCGCAAGGTCAGGCGCCCTTCGGTCAGCGTGCCGGTCTTGTCGAAAATCACCGTGTCGATCTGGTTCAGGCCCTCCAGCACATGACCGCGTGTAACCAGCAGGCCCAGCTTGTGCAACGTGCCTGTCGCCGCCGTCAACGCGGTCGGGGTGGCCAGCGACAGCGCGCAGGGGCAAGTCGCAACCAGCATGGCGAGCACAATCCAGAACGCCCGTTGCGGCTCCACCTGCCACCACCACACGCCAATCGCGGCGGCCGCAAGCAGTGAGCACAACAGGAACACCTGGGAGGCGCGGTCGGCAATCTGGGCCAGGCGTGGCTTTTCGGTCTGGGCACGTTCGAGCAAGCGGACGATGGCAGACAACCGCGAATCCTGGCCCAGGGCTTGCACCTGCACCTGCAGGGCGCTTTCCACGTTCAGCGTGCCACCTGTGACCCGATCACCCTCCTGGCGAGGTTGGGGCAGGTATTCGCCGGTCAGCAGCGACTCATCGACACTCGAGCGCCCTTGCACGATGCGACCGTCAGCCGGGATCACCGACCCCGGCAGCACCTGCACGCTGTCCCCGCAACGCAGTTCACTGAGCAGGATGCGCTCGCTGCGGCCCTGGGCATCGACACGCAGACAGGATGCCGGCAACAGGTTGACCAGTTGCGCCGTCGCGGCGGCCGTGCGTTCGCGGGCGCGCCGTTCCAGGTAGCGCCCGGTCAGGAGGAACAGGGCGAACATGCCGACAGTGTCGAAATACAGCTCGCCGCTACCGGTGACAGCCGTCCAGATCCCGGCACCGAACGCCAGGGCGATGGCCAGCGAGACGGACAGGTCCATGGTCAGGTGGCGGGTGCGCAGGTCACGCGCTGCGCCCTTGAAAAAGGGCGCGCAGCTGTAGAAGACGATGGGAATGGTGAGGAACAGGGCCACCCAGCGCAGGATAGTGTGCAGCTCGGCGGACAGGTCCATGTTGAATTCCGGCCAGGTGGCCATGGTTGCCATCATCGCCTGGAACCACAGCAATCCTGCGACCCCCAGCCTGCGCAACGCACTGCGGTTTTCCCGGTTCAACTGCTCGGCCGCCTGGTCCGGCTGATAGGGGTGGGCGGCGTAGCCAATCCGGCGCAGCGCCGCCAGCACCTGCGACAGCGGCAATTGCCGATCATCCCAGCTCAGCAGCAGCCGATGATTGGACAGGTTCAAGCGCGCCTCGGCCACCCCCGGCAGGTTGCGCAGGTGCTTGTCGATCAGCCAGCCGCAGGCGGCGCAACTGACGCCCTCGACCAGCAGCGTGGTTTCGGCCAGTTCGCCCTCGTGCCGCACGAATCGCTGCTGCACATCGCTGCGGTCGTACAGCGCCAACTCATCTTGCAACTGCCGGGGCAGGGCTTGCGGGTTGGCGCTGTTGTCGCTGCGGTGCTGGTAGTAGTGCTCGAGGCCCCCGGCCACGATCGACTCGGCCACAGCCTGGCAGCCTGGGCAGCAGAAGGCTCGGGGCTGCCCCAGGACCACGGCGGTGAACCCGCGACTGGCGGGAACGGGCAGTGCGCAGTGGTAGCAGAGGATGGGTTGGGTCATCGCATCATTGCCTTGCACAAGTCGATCGCGAGCGCGATCAAAGGTGTTGAGCGCCTTGTAGCGCCTCGTCACCCAACTCCAGGGTCACACCATGCTCGACCTTCTCTTCTTCGAACAGGCGCCACACCTGATCGCCTTCGCTGCCCAGCAGCTCGACGAAGCGCCGGCCATT
Organism: Pseudomonas sp. UBA5666; assembly: GCF_002420785.1. Taxonomy (NCBI): domain Bacteria; kingdom Pseudomonadati; phylum Pseudomonadota; class Gammaproteobacteria; order Pseudomonadales; family Pseudomonadaceae; genus Pseudomonas; species Pseudomonas sp. UBA5666. The sequence goes on from NZ_DIIQ01000012.1 coordinate 73,736, forward strand.
GACCTTGTCTTCCAGCTGGCCGACATAGCGCCCCTGCTCGACACGGCTCAGCAGCACCCGGCGGTCCATGGCCGGCTGGGTAGGGGAGATAAGGTTCAGCTCCAGCGTCTGCGGGTCACTGCTACCGGTCAGGCGCACATCTACCTCACCGGTCAGGTCGTCCAGGTGGACGCTGGCCTTGAGCGCCAGTTGCTGAGCCAGCAGCTCCCTGTCCAGGGAGCGGTTGATGCCCTTGCCGGCCTCGTAGTAGTTGTCGTTCACCAGGTTGTCCGGGTTGCGCACGGCGATGCTGACCATGGTCAGGCTCAGGCACACCGAGGTGGTCAGGATGCCGATGATGATCCAGGGCCAGAGGTGCTTGTACCAGGGGCTGGCGGCGGTGGCAGGCATGGTGTTCATCCTTCTTAGCGAATCTGCGGGCCGATGAAACGGCTCTTGGCTTCAACCTGGGCGTCGCTGTCATCGGCGCTCTTGAGGATGAAGGTGATTTCGTTGGTGGTCGAGGGAAGTTTTTCCGGGGCCACCGACAGTTGCACGGGCAGGCTGACGATGTCGCCGGCGGCCACGCGGATTTCCCGTTGGCCATCGAGCATCAGGTCGGGCAGGCCGGTGGCATCGAGCACGTAGACGTGGTCGCGCTGGTCCTTGTTCATGACCTTGAGGCTATACACGTTTTCGATGCGCCCCTGCGCATTCTCCCGGTACAGGACGCGGTCCTTGCTCACGTCCAGGCCTACCAGCGAGCGGGTGGCAAAGGCGCTGGCCAGGGCGATGATCATGACCAGCAGCACCACGGCGTAGCCGATCAGGCGAGGGCGCAGCAGGTGGGTCTTCTGCCCGGACAGGTTGTGCTCGGTGGTATAGCTGATCAGCCCTCTGGGGTAGTGCATCTTGTCCATGATGCTGTCGCAGGCGTCGATGCACGCGGCGCAGCCGATGCACTCGATCTGCAGGCCATCGCGGATGTCGATGCCCGTGGGGCACACCTGCACGCACAGGGTGCAGTCGACGCAATCGCCCAGGCCCTTGGCCTTGTAGTCCACGTCTTTTTTACGCGGCCCACGCGTCTCGCCACGGCGCGGGTCGTAGGACACGATCAGTGTGTCCTTGTCGAACATCACGCTCTGGAAGCGCGCGTAGGGGCACATGTACACGCACACCTGCTCGCGCAACCAGCCGGCGTTGCCATAGGTGGCCAGGGTGAAGAAACCGACCCAGAAGTAGGCCCAGCCGTCTGCCTGGCCCGTGAAGAACTCGACCACCAGCTCGCGGATGGGGGCGAAATAGCCGACGAAGGTCATGCCGGTGACGAAGCCGATCAGCAGCCACAGGCTGTGCTTGGCGAACTTGCGGGCGATCTTGTTGGCGCTCATGGGCGCCTTGTCCAACTTCATTCGCTGATTGCGATCACCTTCGGTGACCTTCTCGCACCACATGTAGATCCACGTCCACACGCTTTGCGGGCAGGTATAGCCGCACCAGACCCGGCCTGCGAACACGGTGATGAAGAACAGGCCGAAGGCCGCCACGATCAGAATGCCCGACAGCAGGATGAAGTCCTGGGGCCAGATGGTCGCGCCGAAGATGTAGAACTTGCGCTCTGGCAGGTTCCACCACACGGCCTGGTGCCCGCCCCAGTTCAGCCAGACGGTACCAAAATACAGCAAGAACAAGACCGCGCCGCCTACCATGCGCAGGCGCCTGAACAGGCCGGTGAAGGCACGCGTGTAGATTTTTTCGCGCGAGGCGTAGAGGTCGACGGAATCCTTTCCTGTCTTGGCAGGCGGGGTTACATCATGTACCGGAATATGCTTGCTCATCATCATGTCCCACGGCAGTGGAGAAATGCCGCGGCCAGTGCATGCCGGCCGCAGTCTCGCGCAATCTGCTAGCGCTGCGCGGCCATGATACGCCCCTGGCAGACGTTCAGACCGAGGTGCGACCTTTGGCCGCATTGGGTTGATCTTGTGAAACGTGATATGGGAAGTGTCAATTGATCCAGGTCAGCCGGTGACGCATTTGTTGCCCGCCTGTTGGAACAACCCGGTTGCGCAGCGGGTCAGCGCAACCGGGTTACGCACCCGGTTGCTGGGCATACGTCTGGCCTGGCTGCCAGCAGCCCACCCCAAACTTCCTCAGTCGGCTTTCTCGCCTGCCTCCGGCGAGTGCGAAAGGCTGTACACATAAGCGGCCAGCAGGTGCACCCGGTCGTTGCCCTGCAACTGCGCCTGGGCCGGCATCTGCCCCTGGCGGCCGTAGCGGATGGTCTGCTGCAACTGTGCAAAGCTCGACCCATAGATGAACGCCTGGGGGTGCGTGAGGTTCGGAGCGCCCATGGCCGGGGTGCCCTTACCCTCCGGCCCGTGGCAGGCCACGCAGCTGCTGGCGAAGATCACCTTGCCTTTGGCCGGGTCGGCATTGATGCCCTCCGGCAGACGGCGACCGTCCAGGTTGGTGAGCACAAAGGCGGCCACATCGGCCACGCCCTGTTCGCCCAGCACCTCGGCCCACGCCGGCATGACCCCGTGGCGCCCGTTCATGATCGAGGCTTTTAGGGTTTCCGGCTCGCCGCCCCAGCGCCAGTCGTTGTCGGTCAGGTTGGGAAAACCGTAGGCACCCTTGGCATCGGAACCGTGGCATACCGAGCAGTTGGAGGCGAACAGGCGACCGCCCATCTTCAACGCTTGTGGATCCTTGGCCACCTCTTCGATGGGCATGGCCGCGAACTTGGCGAAGATCGGCCCGAACCGGGCGTCGGCCTTGGCCATTTCCTTCTCCCATTCGTGCACACCGCTCCAGCCGGCCTGGCCGTCCGAGAACTCGGCCTGCTTGTCGTTATCCAGGTAAGCGTAGCCGGGCAGGATGCCTTTCCAGTTGCCCAGGCCCGGGTACAGGGCCAGATAGCCCAGGGCAAAGACAATGGTGCCGACGAACAGCCAGAACCACCACTTGGGCAGCGGGTTGTCGTACTCCTCGATACCGTCGAACGCATGGCCGACGGTCTCGCTGGTGGTCTCCTCGCGTTGGCCCTTGCGGGTAGACAGCAGCAGCCAGGTCAGGGCGAGGATGGTGCCCAGGGTCAGAACGGTGACGTACACACTCCAGAAAGTTGTCATTGTTTTTTGCTCCCGGATGCCTTTTCTTGTGCGTGCTCGACGTGTTGGCGGGCCTGGGGATCATCGGCAAAGGGGAGTTGGGTCGCTTCGTCGAAGTCTTTCTTGCGCCGCGGGCTGAACACCCACAGCGCCAGGCCGATGAAGGCCACCAGCACCACCACGGTGCCCAGGCCGCGAATCATTCCGATATCCATCGCCGTCACCGTTTGCTCTTGATGAGGGTGCCAAGGCCTTGCAGGTACGCCACCAGGGCGTCCATTTCGGTCTTGCCCTTGACCGCATCCCGAGCGCCGGCGATGTCGGCATCGGTGTAGGGCACCCCGAGCGTGCGCAGCACCTGGAGCTTGCGGGCGGTGTCCTTGCCATCGAGGGTGTTTTCCACCAGCCACGGGTAGGCCGGCATCTTCGATTCCGGCACCACGTTGCGCGGGTTGTACAGGTGGGCGCGGTGCCAGTCATCGGAGTAGCGCCCACCGACCCGGGCCAAGTCCGGGCCGGTGCGCTTCGAACCCCACAGGAACGGGTGGTCCCAGACGCTTTCGCCGGCGACCGAGTAATGGCCGTAGCGCTCGGTCTCTGCCCGGAATGGGCGGATCATCTGCGAATGACAACCCACGCACCCTTCGCGGATGTAGATGTCCCGGCCTTCCAACTCCAGTGCGGTGCGCGGCTTCATGCCTTCGACCGGCTGATTGGTCACGTCCTGGAAGAACAACGGGACGATCTGGGTAAGCCCGCCAATGCTGACGGCGATCACCATGAAGAAGGCCAGCAGGCCGATGTTCTTCTCTACGGCTTCGTGCTTCATCAGTGCGCTCCCACGACAGCGATCTTGGCGGCTTCTTCAGCCTCCACCGGGTTGGCCGCGCGCACGGTGCGCAACACGTTATAGGCCATCAGCAACATGCCGCTGGCGAAGAACGCGCCGCCCAGCGCGCGAACGATGTAGCCCGGATGGCTGGCCTGCAGGGCTTCGACGAACGAGTAGGTAAGGGTGCCGTCGTCGTTGATGGCGCGCCACATCAGGCCTTGGGTGATGCCGTTGACCCACATCGAGGCGATGTACAACACGGTGCCGATGGTCGCCAGCCAGAAGTGGGCATTGATCAGGCCGATGCTGTGCATCTGCTCACGCCCGTACAGGCGCGGGATCATGTGGTACACGGCGCCGATGGAGATCATCGCGACCCAGCCCAGGGCCCCGGCATGCACATGGCCGATGGTCCAGTCGGTGTAGTGCGACAGCGAGTTCACCGTCTTGATGGCCATCATCGGCCCTTCGAAGGTGGACATGCCGTAGAAGGCCAGCGACACCACCAGAAAGCGCAAGATCGGGTCGGTGCGCAGTTTGTGCCAGGCACCGGAGAGGGTCATCATGCCGTTGATCATGCCACCCCAGCTTGGGGCCAGCAGGATGATCGACATCACCATGCCCAGCGACTGCGCCCAGTCGGGGAGGGCGGTGTAGTGCAGGTGGTGCGGGCCGGCCCAGATGTACAGGGTGATCAGCGCCCAGAAATGCACGATGGACAGCCGGTACGAATAGATCGGCCGCTCGGCCTGCTTGGGCACGAAGTAGTACATCATGCCCAGGAAGCCCGTGGTCAGGAAGAAACCGACGGCGTTGTGGCCGTACCACCACTGGATCATGGCATCGGTCGCGCCCGAATAGGCCGAGTACGACTTGAACAGGCTGACCGGCAACGAAATGTGGTTGACGATGTGCAGCATCGCGGTGACCACGATGAACGCCCCATAGAACCAGTTGCCGACATAGATGTGTTTGGTCTTGCGCTTGACGATGGTGCCGAAGAACACCGCGCCGTAGGCGACCCAGACAATGGTCAGCAGAATTGCCAACGGCCATTCCAGTTCGGCGTATTCCTTGGTGGTGGTGTAGCCCATGGGCAGCGTGACCAGGGCGCCGACGATCACCGCCTGCCAACCCCAGAACGTGAAGGCCGCCAGGCGATCGGAGATCAGCCTGGCCTGGCAGGTGCGCTGCACCACGTAGTAGCTGGTGCCGAACAGTGCACAGCCGCCAAAGGCGAAGATCACCAGGTTGGTGTGCAGTGGGCGCAGGCGGCCGAAGCTGGTCCAGGGCAGGTCCAGGTTGAGCTCAGGCCACACGAGCTGCGAGGCGATGAAGACGCCCAGGCCCATGCCGATGATCCCCCAGACCACCGTCATGATGGCGAACTGGCGGACGACCTTGTAGTTATAAGCAGTCGAACTGATTGCAGTGCTCATTCTCAGGTTCCACGGTTTTATGTTCTTGTTGGTCGAAATCGGCATCAGTATCGGAAACCCCCTGGGTTACCGCAACGCAACTTTGGTACGCCGACCCGTGTCCAGCCCTGTTCGACAGTGGCACGCAGTGAACGGGGGATGCCATGGATTGTACACAAATAAATATTTGTAATGTGTACCGTTTCTCGGTTTTTTTTGATCGAACGGTCAGGCTTTTTCGGACGGTCAGAAAGTGGGCCTCAAGGCATCGCGAGAACGTGCGTTGAGGGGCGTGGGATGCGCAAGCGGCTGGGGTGCTGGACGCTCACAAATGAAAAGCGCCGCTAGAGCGGCGCTGTGGGGCGGGGAATAAGACGAAGAGCGGATTACTTGACCGTCACGCCTTGGGCTGCTTCGCCCTGGGAGAGGCTGTAGACGTAGGCCGCCAGCAAGTGCACTTTGTCATTGCCCTGGATCTCGGCCTGCGCGGGCATCTGGCCCTGGCGACCATAACGAATGGTCTGTTGCAACTGGGCGAAGCTCGATCCATAGATGAACGCCTGCGGATGGGTCAGGTCCGGCGCACCCATGGCAGGGGTGCCCTTGCCCTCAGGCCCGTGGCAGGCCACGCAGTTGCTCGCGAACAGCGCTTTGCCCTTGACCGGGTCGGCCTTGACGCCTTCGGGCAGCTTGCGCCCATCGAGGTTGGTCAGCACGAACGCCGCCACATCCGATACGCCCTGTTCACCGATCACCTCGGCCCAGGCCGGCATCACGCCGTGACGGCCGTTCATGATCGACGCCTTGATCGTTTCAGGCTCACCGCCCCAGCGCCAGTCGTTGTCGGTCAGGTTGGGAAAGCCGTAGGCGCCCTTGGCATCGGAACCATGGCACACCGAGCAGTTGGAGGCGAACAGGCGGCTGCCCATCTTCAGTGCTTGCGGATCCTTGGCCACTTCTTCCACCGGCATGGCGGCGTACTTGGCGAAGATCGGGCCGAACTTGGCATCGGCCTTGTCCATCTCCTTCTGCCATTCATTGACACCGGTCCAGCCATCCTCGTAACCGGGCAGGATGCCTTTCCAGTTGCCGAGGCCCGGATACAGCACAAGGTAGCCAGCGCTGAAGACCAAGGTGCCGACGAACAACCAGAACCACCACTTGGGCAGCGGGTTGTCGTATTCCTCGATGCCATCGAAGCTGTGCCCCATGGTCTGGTCGGTCGTGCTGTTGCTCTGCCCTTTGCGGGTGCCGAGCAACAGCCAGGTCAGGCCGATCAGGCTGCCGATGGTCAGTACGCTGATGTAGGTACTCCAGAAGGCGGTCATTGTGCTTTGCTCCTCGCAGCTGCACGGGTTTCAGGTGCCTGCTCGACAGGAGGCAGGCGGTCGTCGACGAAGGGCAGCAGGCGCGCTTCGGCGAAGTCCCGGTCGCGGCGCCGGTTGAATACCCACAGGCTCAAGCCGATGAAGGCGATCAACACCACCAGGGTGCCCAGGCCGCGGATCATGCCGATGTCCATTTCCATCGCATTCACCTCTTGTTCTTGATCGAGGTGCCCAGCACCTGCAGGTAGGCGACCAGGGCGTCCATTTCGGTTTTGTTCTTCACCGCCTCGCGCGCGCCGGCAATGTCTTCGTCGGTGTAAGGCACGCCCAGGGTGCGCAGCACGCGCATCTTGGTGTCGGTGTGGCTGTTGTCGACCTGGTCGGCCACCAGCCACGGATACGACGGCATCTTCGACTCCGGCACCACGTTGCGCGGGTTATACAGGTGGGCGCGGTGCCAGTCGTCCGAGTAGCGCCCGCCGACTCGGGCCAGGTCTGGCCCGGTGCGCTTGGAGCCCCACAGGAACGGGTGGTCCCACACGCTTTCGCCGGCAACCGAATAATGGCCATAGCGCTCGGTTTCGGCGCGGAACGGGCGGATCATCTGCGAGTGGCAGCCTACGCAGCCTTCGCGGATGTAGATGTCACGGCCTTCGAGTTGCAGCGCGGTGTAGGGCTTCATGCCCTCGACCGGCGTATTGGTTACGTCCTGGAAGAACAACGGGACGATCTGGGTAAGGCCGCCGATGCTGACGGCGAAGACCATCAGCAAGGCCAGCAGGCCGACGTTTTTCTCGATGACTTCATGTTTCATCAGGCAGGTCTCCTCAAGCCAGCTGGGCGTTCGCAGGGACGGTATCCAGCGCTGGCGAACGTACGGTGCGCCAGGTGTTCCAGGCCATCAGGAACATGCCGCTGAGGAAGATCGCGCCACCGACGAAGCGCACGACGAAGCCTGGGTGGCTGGCCACCAGGGTTTCGACGAACGAGTAGGTGAGCGTGCCGTCGCTGTTGACTGCGCGCCACATCAGGCCCTGGGCGATACCGTTGACCCACATCGAGGCGATGTAGAGCACGGTGCCGATGGTGGCCAGCCAGAAATGCGCGTTGATCAGCCCGATGCTGTACATGCGCTCCTTGCCGAAGACCTTGGGGATGGTGTGGTACAGGGCGCCGATGGAGATCATCGCTACCCAGCCCAGGGCGCCGGCATGCACGTGGCCAATGGTCCAGTCGGTATAGTGGGACAAGGCGTTGACGGTCTTGATGGCCATCATCGGGCCTTCGAAGGTGGACATCCCGTAGAACGCCAGGGAGACCACCAAGAAGCGCAGGATGGGATCGCTGCGCAGTTTGTGCCAGGCGCCGGACAGGGTCATCATGCCGTTGATCATGCCACCCCAGCTCGGTGCCAGCAGCACCAGCGACATCACCATGCCCAGCGATTGGGCCCAGTCGGGCAGGGCGGTGTAGTGCAGGTGGTGAGGGCCTGCCCAGATGTACAAAGTGATCAGTGCCCAGAAGTGCACGATCGACAAGCGATAGGAATACACCGGGCGTTCGGCTTGTTTGGGCACGTAGTAGTACATCATGCCCAGGAAGCCTGCGGTCAGGAAGAAGCCCACGGCGTTATGGCCATACCACCACTGCACCATGGCATCGGTGGCCCCGGCGTAGACCGAGTAGGACTTGGTCAGGCTGACAGGCAGTTCCAGGTTGTTGACGATGTGCAGCATCGCCACGGTCAGGATGAAACCGCCGAAGAACCAGTTGCCCACATAGATGTGCTTAGTATTGCGTTTGATCAGAGTGCCGAAGAACACCACGGCATACGCCACCCACACGATGGTGATCAGGATGTCGATCGGCCATTCCAGTTCGGCGTATTCCTTGGAGCTGGTGTAACCCAGCGGCAGGCTGATGGCAGCCAGCAGAATCACCAGTTGCCAGCCCCAGAAGGTGAACGCGGCCAGGCGTGGCGCGAACAGGGTGGTCTGGCAGGTGCGTTGCACCGAATAATAGGAGGTGGCGAACAGCGCACAGCCGCCAAATGCGAAAATCACCGCATTGGTATGCAGTGGGCGCAGGCGGCCGAAGCTGGTCCAGGGGAGATCGAGGTTCAGGAAAGGCCAGGCAAGCTGGGCGGCGATGAAGACGCCGAGCCCCATCCCGACGATTCCCCACACCACCGTCATGATGGCGAATTGGCGGACCACCTTGTAGTTATAGGCGGTACTGCTGGTTGTGTTCATGTATGGGTTCCCATCCACGGTTATTGGCAGGCTATAGAGCGAGGCAAGCATGAGTAATGGGCAAAATGCCTGCATTGACGGGGATCAATGGGCCAAGGTCGGAAATGTCCCAGGCTTGCGCTGCACACCTGAACACTGGGTGTACGGTGAGCCGTACCGGACCTGCCTGATCCTTGCCCATGGCGCCGGGGCGCCGATGGACAGCGAGTTCATGGAGCAAATGGCGCAAAGGCTTGCAGCACGTGGGGTAGCCGTGGTGCGCTTTGAGTTCCCGTACATGGCCCAGCGTCGGCAAGGCGGCAGCAGAAGGCCACCCAATCCGCAGCCGGCCTTGCTGCAATGCTGGCGCGAGGTGTACCAACACGTGCGACCTTTGGTCGCGGGTAAATTGGCGATTGGGGGCAAGTCGATGGGCGGGCGCATGGCCAGCCTGGTAGCGGACGAGTTGGGGGCCGATGCGCTGGTGTGCCTGGGCTATCCGTTCTATGCAGCAGGCAAGCCGGAAAAGCCACGGGTCGAACACCTGGCCGGGTTGCAGACCCCGACCTTGATCGTTCAGGGTGAGCGCGATGCCTTGGGCAATCGGGAGGCGGTTGGGCGGTACGCCTTGTCACCTGCAATCGAGGTGCAGTGGCTGGCGACGGGCGATCATGACCTAAAGCCCCTGAAGGCTTCCGGGTTCAGTCATGAACAGCACCTGCAGGCAGCGGCCGACAAGGTGGCGCGCTTTCTAGATAGGCAATGACGATGCGCGGTGGCAAACCCCGGGTTCATCAAGGGCATGCGGCCGAGTGAGGCACTCGGCCTGGGGCAGGCTTAGTCGCGGTACTCGCACAGGTAAGCCGTATCGACCTTGACTTGCAACTGGAACTTGCTGTCGGCCGGCACGTTGAACTGGGTGCCAGTCGCGAAGGTTTCCCAAGCATCGCTGCCTGGCAGCTTCACGGCCAGCTCGCCCGAGACCACGTGCATGATTTCACGCTTGGCCGTGCCGAACTCGTATTCACCAGGGGCCATCACACCGACGGTGGCCGGGCCTTCTTCGCCAGTGAAAGCGATCGACTTGACGGTGCCGTTGAAGTACTCGTTGACCTTGAACATGGGCGACTCCAGTAACAGAAGAGGGCAAAAAGGCTGGCCAGTATGCCCAAGGCCACCGGCGCCGTCATCCGCTTTGACAGGCGCCGCCCATCAACCGCTCGGCAGGCTCAACGGCAGCAGGCGCGCGGTGTTGCGCGCGTCTTCCAAGGCCCTGTGCTGTTGGCCGCAAAAGTGCATGCCGGCCATGTGCAGGGCACTGTTGAGCCCCGTCGGACGCTGCAGGTGGCGGGCCTTGGCAAAACGCTGCTTGAGATTGATGTGCGGCAGTGCCCGCAGCGCGCTGTCCAGGCCATGTTGCCGCCATTCCTGGAGCAATTGCACACGGTCGTAGTCGCCCCAGCTCACCCAGGCCTGCAACTGCGCCTGATGGTGCGCCAGCCACCGTTCGAAACTGGGCCACACCTCGGTGAAAGGGGCCGCCGAGTCCACGTTCGCCTGGCTGATGTGGGTCAGCTCGCGGCAGAATGGCGTCAACTGAGGCCGCCTGCGTGGCCGCACGAAGCGCTGGAAATGATCGACCTCGCGGCCTTGGCCAGTTACCAGGCTCGCGCCGATTTCAATCACTTCCATGTCTGCGACCGGCCATCCGCCGTCGTCTGTCGTCGCTTCCAGGTCGATCACCAACCAATGGCCCATATCAGGCTCCCTTCCAGGTCATGCTAGAGCGTAGCCAAAGTCCCGCCTCCCGACACCCCCTGGCATTTTGCCGCCTGCTTTGGCATAAAGGGCGCGACCCGGTGGTTGTGCCGGGTCCGGAAAGCGCCTAGCGTAAGCGGATCCCGTTCTGGCATGTGATGAGTGTTCGTTTTGACCCTAGCGCCCGGCCTCAAGGTCCTGTCCGCACTGTTTATTTCTGCCGCCTGTTGGTTGGCGCCGTCGGCACGGGCCGTCGAGCGGGTGGAAGTCAGGGTCGGGGCTGCTCACTTCCCGCCGTACACCGTGCGTCCCGAGCAAGGTGCGGGCACCGGTCTGCTGACGCAGTTGATCGACGCGTTGAACCTGTCGCAACCCCGTTATCGCTTCGTGCTGGTGCCCACCTCGGTGCAACGACGCTTTGGCGATCTGCTGCAAGGCCGTACCGACATGGCAGTGTTCGAGAACCCGCAATGGGGTTGGGCGCACGTGCCGCACCAGGCGGTGGACATGGGCCTTGAAGACGCCGAAGTGTTCGTAGGGCGTACCAGCAGCCTGGCCGACCCGCACTATGTCGATGACCTGCAGGGCAAGCGCCTGGCCATGTTCAACGGCTACCACTATGCCTTCGCAGGGTTCAACCCCGACCCCACCTACCTGCGCAAGGCCTTCAACGCCACCTTGACCTATTCCCACGACAGCAACCTGCTCATGGTGCAGGCCGGTCGCGCCGACATCGCACTGGTGACCCGCTCGTACCTCACCGATTTTCTGGCCCGTAACCCCTCCAGCCAGGGCCGGCTGGCGGCATCGGGGCGTATCGATCAGGTCTACCATCACTATGCCGTGCTGCGCGCAGGTGGGCCGTTGTCAGCCACCGCGTTTGCCGGGTTGCTGCAGGCGCTGCGCGAGAAGGGCGAGCTGGCGCGCATCTTCGAACCCTACGGGATCACGGTCACTGCCGGGCGCCCGTAATCCCCCCTCAAGGGCAGCAGCTAAATCCGGGGGAGGTGGCATCGTCTTGCAGAGTGAGCCTTTCTTTCACGTCACCGAGTATCGCCCATGCCCTCAGATGCCGCTTTGCAGACACCCTACACACCACGCTGGCGCAGCCTGAGCGCCGAGCAGCGCGACGGTTTTCTGTGCCTGTCGCTCGAAGCTCGACCCTTGATCGCCCTGCGGGTGCACACCCAAGGCACTCCAGTCGTGCAGGTGGAATGGGTTTGCTCGCAGCGACCCTACCAGGCGCTGTGGGCGGCGTGCTACTGGCTGTTGTCCCAGGACCTCACCTGCCAGACGTTGACTTGGCAGCTGCATGAAGTGCCCGCCCAAGCGCTGGCCTCTGGCTTGCTGGTGAGCAGCGAGCAACCGGGGCAGTACCTGTGCCAGCGGGCATTGTTCTGGCAGTTGCCTCAGCCGTGGCTGGGTGAAGTGCAGGCCGCGGTGTATCCGCAACAGATGCGCATCAGCGCGGGCAAGCGACACCCGTTGCGAGCGCCCAAGCCGCGAGGCGAAGTGTACCGGCGCTTCGATGCGCGGCTGGGCAGCTGGGTATCGCTGCGCACCCTGGAAATCGAGCACGATCTTGAGCGCTTCAACCGCTGGCAGAACGAGCCGCGGGTAGAGGCGTTCTGGCAGGAAGGGGGTAGCCTGGCGCAGCACCGCGAGTACCTGGCCAAGCTCGAAGCGGACCCTCATACCCTCACGCTGATCGGTTGCTTCGATGATCAGCCGTTTGCCTACTTCGAAGCCTATTGGGCCAAGGAAGACCGCATCGCCCCGTTCTATCAGGCCGACGATTATGACCGTGGCATCCACATGCTGGTAGGCGAACAGCAACACCGCGGCCCCCACAAGGTCGCCAGCTGGCTCTGCGCGCTGGTGCACTACCTGTTCCTGGATGACCCGCGCACCCAGCGCGTTGTCGCCGAGCCACGTGCCGACAATGCGCGGATGATCGGCTACATGCAGGATCAGTGCTTTCACTGCGACAAAGTGTTCGACTTCCCGCACAAGCGGGCTGCGCTGATGATTCTGGGGCGGGAGCGTTTTTTCGATCGGTGCACGCTGGTTTAAGGAGGGTATTGACGGAGGTTCGACAACTACCCGGTATCGCACTTCAAACCAGTGATTTTGCGGATGCGCACCGGCTGGGTAGGCGCGGCCTTGCCGGTCCGGCGCCCCGGCCAGGCCGCTCTACACGGGTCATCCTTCCCCCTTCGCGCCGTGCCTAGCGCGTCATCTTCCGGCAATGCACCATCGCATCGCGAATCATGAAGTTGACCAGGGTAGGGGAGACGCCCAGTTCCTTGGCGATGTCTTTCTGCGGCACACCATGCAGGCGGTACATTTCGAACGCATACCGCGTGCGTGGCGGCAGGTCGTTCAGTGCGCGGGCGATGTCGTCGAGGGCCGCAAGGTTGATGTGGGTAGCTTCGGGCGAGGCGTTCTGCAGGACGACGTTCAGCCCTTCTTCCTCGCTGCCGGAGTATTTCAACTCCATCGCCTGCTTGCGGTAGTGGTCGATGGCCAGGTTGCGCACGATCTGGAACAGGTAGCTCAGCTGCGCCTTGAACGAAGAGGTGATCTGCGGGGCGCTGCCGAGCCTGAAGAAGGCGTCCTGCACCACATCTTCGGCCCGCGAGCGGCAGCCGGTGATGCGGGCGGCAATCTTGAGCAAGATGCTGCGGTTCTCTACGAACGCTTGGAGCAGTGGTGAATCGCACTTACTTGTGGACAGTTGTTCCGCCATGGAAATCACCTGGAAGCATAGGGTAAAGAGCGCGTTGATTTGTAGGACGCGTCCTGGGACGAGCGACAAGCTATTCAGAATGATAATGATTGTCAAATACGAAACTAAATTAGTATCTGTATCTTTCAGTTCTAAGTCGCGCCCGACTCGCGTGCGTACCCGCCGCATGGCGCCACGCATCACGCGGCGCCTGGTTAACGCGCACGCCCGTCTTTTCTCCCACAGGCCCGCGCTTCGTTAATTTCTGCCCCCCGCCATCCGTTCCCCTCTGTACATCCCCGGCCGCTGATGCTGTCCGCCCCTGCAGGTGGCCACACCGGCCCGCCCACCTCGACACCGGCAGGAACACCCATGACGCATGCCTTCGAACTCCCGACTTCGCTGGTCCAGGCCCTGATGCAACGCGCCGCACAGAGCCCGGACAAGATCGCCTTGCGCTTTCTGGCCGATGCGCCCGGCGAACAGGCCGTGCTCACCTACCAGGCGCTCGACCAGCGCGCGCGCGCCATCGCGGCTGCGCTCCAGGCACGGGCCGCATTCGGGGACCGTGCCGTACTGTTGTTCCCTAGCGGCCCGGACTACGTGGCGGCCTTCTTCGGCTGCCTGTACGCCGGCGTCATCGCGGTGCCGGCCTACCCACCGGAGTCCGCACGCCAGCACCACCAGGAGCGCCTGCTTTCGATCATCGACGACGCCGAGCCGCGCCTGCTGCTGACCGTCGCGGCACTGCAAGAAAGCCTCCAGGGCCTGGAGGCGCTGCAAGCCGCGCAGGCCCCGGAGCTGCTGGCCGTTGACCAGCTCGATCCGACACAGGCGGCGGCTTGGCGCGAGCCTGCGTTGCAGCCCCATGACATCGCGTTCCTGCAATACACATCCGGTTCCACGGCCTTGCCAAAGGGCGTGCAGGTCACCCACGGCAACCTGGTGGCGAACGAACAGCTGATCCGCCACGGCTTCGGTATCGATCTGAACCCAGACGACGTGATCGTCAGCTGGCTCCCGCTCTACCACGACATGGGGCTGATCGGCGGGCTGCTGCAGCCGATCTTCAGCGGCGTACCCTGCGTACTGATGTCGCCTGGCTATTTCCTGGCACGGCCGCTGCGTTGGTTGCAGGCCATCAGTGAGTACGGCGGCACCATCAGCGGCGGCCCCGACTTTGCGTACCGGCTGTGTAGCGAGCGGATCAGCAAGGCTTCCTTGGCAGGGCTCGACCTGAGCCGCTGGCGAGTGGCGTACTCGGGTTCCGAGCCGATCCGCCAGGACAGCCTGGCCACCTTCGCCGACACCTTCCAGGCCTGCGGCTTCAACCCACAAAGCTTCTTCGCCAGCTACGGGCTGGCAGAGGCCACGCTGTTCGTCAGCGGCAGCCGCCGCGGTGAGGGCATCGGCGCCTTGGCGCTCGATGCCCAGGCCTTCGCCGAAAACCGCGCCGAGCCTGGCGAGGGCAGTGTGGTGATGAGTTGCGGCTGGCCACAGCCCGGCCATGCGGTACGCATCGTCGAACCCCGGCAGCGCCAGGTGCTGGCGGACAATCAGGTAGGGGAAATCTGGGCTGCCGGGCCAAGCATCGCCCACGGGTACTGGCGCAATGTCCAGGCCAGCGCTCAGACGTTCGTCGAGATGGATGGCCAGCGCTGGCTGCGCACAGGCGACCTGGGTTTCATGCGCGGCGGCGAGGTGTTCGTCACCGGTCGCCTGAAAGACATGCTCATCGTGCGCGGGCAGAACCTCTACCCGCAGGACCTGGAAAAGACCCTTGAGCGTGAGGTCCCTGCGCTGCGCAAGGGCAGGGTGGCCGTGTTTGCCGTCGAGCACGAGGGTGAGCAAGCCATTGGCGTGGCCGTGGAAATCAGCCGCAACGTGCAGAAGACGACCGCGCCCGATGCACTGATCAAAACGCTTCGTCATGTTGTCGCCGATGCGTGCCGCCAGGCCCCGGCCGTGGTCCTGTTACTCAACCCAGGTGCCTTGCCCAAGACTTCCAGCGGCAAACTCCAGCGCTCGGCCTGTCGTCTGCGCATGGACGATGGCACCCTCGATTGCTACGCGCGCTTTCCACAACCCGCTTTGCCGGCCACCGAGACCGTGACCGGTGAAGGGTTGCAGGCGCAAATCGCGCGTCTTTGGTGCGACATTCTCAAGGTCGAGGCGGTGGCGGCGGACGATCATTTCATGCTGCTGGGCGGCAACTCCATTGCCGCCACCCAGGTCACGGCAGCGCTGGCCGACGCCTTGGGCATCGAGTTGAGCCTGCGCACCCTTTTCGAGGCCCCAGTGCTGGCCGACTACACCCAGGCGGTTGCTGCAAGCCTTGCCCAAGGCCAGCAAGCGGGGGCCATCGACCTGTTGCCCCGCGACAGGCCACTGCCCCAGTCGCTGGCGCAGAACCGCCTGTGGCTGCTTTGGCAACTGCAGCCGCAATCGGCTGCCTACAACATTCCTGCTGGCCTGCAACTGCGCGGGGCCCTGGATGAACCTGCTCTGGAAGCCGCCCTGCAGGCGCTGGTAGAGCGCCACGAAGCCTTGCGTACGGTGTTCAGCGAAGTCGACGGCCAGCCATTGCAACGCGTCCTGGCTCACCTGCCGGTGAACCTTCAGCGGCTTGACTTGCAGGGGCAAGCGCCCGAGCAGGTCGACAGCCAGCGAGAGGCCGAGGCCTGCCTGCCTTTCGATCTGCAGAGAGGGCCGCTGCTGCGCCTGACGCTGGTCCATCTGGACGAGGAGCATCACCAGCTTTGGGTAACCCTGCACCACATTGTTGCCGATGGCTGGTCGCTCACCTTGCTCATGGACGAGCTGGCGCGTCTTTATGCGGCTTATTGCCAGGGCCTGGAACCCAAGCTGGCACCGCTCGGGCTGGGCTACGCCGACTACGGTAACTGGCAGCGCACCTGGTTGGCAGAGGGTGCAGCCGAGCGTCAGCTCGCCTACTGGCGCGATCAGCTGGGCGATGCGGCGCCGGTTCTGGACCTGTGCACCGACCACCCCCGCGCCAGCCAGCGTGGCAACCATGCCGCACGCCTGAACGTGAAGGTGCCTGCGCACTTGTCCCAGGCCCTCAACGCCTTGGCACATCAACACCAATGCAGCCTGTTCATGGTGCTGCTGGCGGGTTGGCAGGCGCTGCTGCACCGTTATACCGGCCAGGCCGACATCCGGGTCGGTGTGCCCAATGCCAACCGCTCGCGCCTTCAAAGCCAAGGGCTGGTCGGTTTCTTCATCAACACCCAGGTGCTGCGCGCTCAGGTACACGGCCGACTGCCGTTCGCCGAATTGCTCGGCCAGGTGCGCCAGGCCACCCTCGACGCACAGGCCAACCAGGACCTGCCGTTCGAGCAGTTGGTCGAGGCGCTGCCCCAGGCCCGTGAACAAGGCCTGTTCCAGGTCATGTTCAACCACCAGCAACGCGATCTGTCGGCGCTGCGGCGCCTGCCGGGTCTGCTGGCCGAAGAGCTGCCCTGGCACAGCCGGGAAGCCAAGTTCGACCTGCAACTGCACAGCGAGCAAGATCACCAGGGCCGTGTGCGCCTGGCGTTCGACTACGCCAGCGAACTGTTCGAGCAGGACACGGTGGCGCGGCTTGCTCAGCACCTGTTGAGCCTGTTCGAGCACGTCTGCGAAACGCCGCAGCTGCCCATCGGCGAAGTCCCCCTGCTGGATGAGGCGAGCCGCGCACGCTTGCTGGACTGGGGGCAAGCGCCGGCTGCGCAGCCGCCACAGCTGCTGGTCGAGCAGCTCAATGAGCAGGCTCGCCTGCACCCGCAGCGCACGGCACTGGCCTGGGAGGGCGGCAGCCTCGGTTACGCCGAACTGCATCAGCAGGCCAATCGCCTGGCCCATTACCTGCGCGACAAGGGCGTGGGCCCCGATACCTGCGTGGCCATCGCCATTGAGCGCTCGCCCCAGCTGCTGGTAGGCCTGCTGGCCATCCTCAAGGCCGGCGGCGCCTATGTGCCGCTGGACGTGGATTACCCGGCCGAGCGTCTGGCCTTCATGCTGGCCGACTGCAATGCCGGCCTGCTGCTCAGCCACAGCAGCCAATTGGCCACGCTGCCGCACGTGCAGGGTGTTGGCGTGATCGCGCTGGACCAACTGCACCTGGACAACTGGCCGAGCCAACCGCCCCGGCTCCACCTGGACGCCGATAACCTGGCCTACGTGATCTATACCTCCGGCTCCACTGGCCAGCCCAAGGGCGTAGGCAACACCCACGGGGCGCTCGCCGAGCGGCTGCAGTGGATGCAGGCGACCTACGCACTTGGCGCGGACGACGTGTTGATGCAGAAGGCACCGATCAGTTTCGATGTTTCGGTGTGGGAATGCTTCTGGCCGCTGATCACCGGCTGCAAGCTGGTACTTGCCGGTGCCGGTGAGCACCGCGATCCGCAGCGCATCGCAGCGCTGGTGCAGGCCCATGGCGTGACCACCCTGCATTTCGTGCCACCTTTGTTGCAGGTATTCGTCCAGGAACCCCAGGCTGCGGGCTGCAGCAGCCTGCGCCGCCTGTTCTCCGGCGGCGAGGCGTTGTCGGCTGCCTTGCGCGACCGGGTCTTGCAGGTGCTGCCACAGGTGCAGCTGCACAACCGTTACGGCCCGACCGAAACCGCCATCAACGTCACCCACTGGCATTGCACCGCCAGCGACGGTGGGCATTCGCCCATGGGCCGCCCGTTGGGCAATGTGCTGTGTCAGGTGCTGGACGATGAGCTGCACCTGAGTGCACCTGGGGTGCCGGGCGAGCTGTACCTGGGTGGCACGGGCTTGGCCCGTGGCTACCTGGGCCGCCCTGGCCTGACGGCCGAGCGCTTCGTGCCCCAGCCTGGCGGCAATGGCCAGCGCCTGTACCGAAGCGGCGACCGAGTGCGCTGGTTGGTGCAGTACCCGGCGCTTGAGTACCTGGGCCGCCTCGACCACCAGGTGAAAGTACGTGGCTTCCGCGTGGAGCCCGAAGAAGTGCAGGCCTGCCTGCTGGCCCAGGCCGGCGTCGAGCAGGCGGTGGTGCGGGTTCATCAGGACACCGTCGGCGCACAACTGGTGGGTTACTACAGCGGCACTGCCGAATCGGGCCCCTTGCTCGCGGCGCTTGCCGAGCAACTTCCGGCCTACATGGTGCCCGCACAGCTGATGTGGCTGGCGCAGATGCCGCTCGGCCCGAGCGGCAAGGTCGATCGCAAGGCATTACCGGCGCCTGTGTGGCAGCAGCGTGAGCACATCGAGCCACACAGCCCCTTGCAACGGCAGGTCGCGGCCATCTGGTGCGAGGTGTTGGGCCTGCCCCAGGTCGGCTTGCAGGACGATTTCTTCGCCTTGGGCGGGCACTCCTTGCTGGCGACGCAAATCGTCTCGCGCACGCGACAGGCCTGCGACGTCGAGCTACCGTTGAAAGCCCTGTTCGACGCCAGCGAGCTGGGCGCCTTCTGCGCTGAAGTCGCACGCATCCAGGCCAGCGGTGAACGCAATGCGCAAGGCGACATCCCGCGCGTGGATCGCCGTCAGGCGGTACCGCTTTCCTATTCGCAACAGCGCATGTGGTTCCTTTGGCAAATGGAGCCCAACAGCCCGGCCTACAACGTCGGCGGCATGGCGCGCCTGCGCGGAACCCTGCATGTAGATGCCTTCGAGCGGGCGTTGCACGCGCTGGTCGTGCGTCACGAAACCCTGCGCACCACCTTCCCCAGCATCGAGGGCGTGCCTTATCAGTGCGTGGCCGACGACAGCAACCTGCAGCTGGCCTGGCAAGATTTCAGTGCACTGCCCGACGCTGCCCGCCAGCAGCGCCTGCAACAGCTGGCCGACCAGCAGGCACACCAGGCGTTCGACCTGGAGAGTGGCCCCCTGCTGCGTGCCTGCCTGGTCAAGCTGCAGGAGCGCGAACACGTCTTCGTGCTCACCTTGCACCACATCGTCACCGAAGGCTGGGCCATGGATATCTTTGCCCGCGAACTGGGCGAGCTGTACGAAGCCTTTGTTGACGACCGTGAGTCGCCGCTGACGCCCTTGCCCGTCCAGTACCTGGACTACAGCGTATGGCAACGGCAATGGCTGGACAGCGGAGAGGGCGCTCGCCAGCTGGCTTACTGGAAACAGCGGCTGGGACAAGAGCACCCGGTACTGGCGCTGCCCACCGACCGCCCTCGACCTGCCGTGCAAAGCCACAAGGGCGAGCTCTACAGGTTCGAGCTGGACCCTGCGCTGGTGCAGCGCGTGCACACCTTCAACAGCCAGCGTGGCCTGACCTTGTTCATGACCATGACCGCCACCCTGGCGGTGCTGTTGCACCGCTACAGTGGTCAGCGCGACCTGCGTATCGGCGCCCCGGTGGCTAACCGCATCCGCCCCGAGAGCGAAGGGCTGATCGGTGCCTTCCTCAACACCCAGGTGCTGCGCTGCGAGCTGGACGGCCAGATGACCGCTGCCGAGGTGCTCGAGCAGGTGCGCCAGGCCGCCATCGAGGGGCAGTCCCACCAGGACTTGCCGTTCGAACAACTGGTCGAGGCCTTGCACCCGCCGCGCAGCAGCGCCTACAACCCGCTGTTCCAGGTGATGTGCAACGTGCAGCGCTGGGCCTTCCAGCAAAGCCGTACGCTGGCCGGCATGCAGGTGGACTACCTAGTCAACGACGCAGCCGCCACCAAGTTCGACCTCTACCTGGAGGTCACGGACCTTGATGGCCGTCTGGGCTGCTGCCTGACCTACAGCCAGGACCTGTTCGACGCGCCACGCATTGCCCGCATGGCCGCGCATTGGCAGCAGTTGCTGATCGGGCTGCTGGACCAGCCGCAGCAACGCCTGTGCGAACTGCCGATGCTCAGCAGCGCCGAACAGCAGGGGCTGGTCGCGCAACTGCGCGGCGAGCCGGTCAGCACGGCGCGGCATACACTGCATGGGCTGTTCGCGGCCCAGGCGGCCGAAGACCCGCAAGCACGGGCCCTGACGTTCGCCGGCCAGCACCTGAGCTACGCCGAGCTCGATCAGCAGGCCAACCGCCTGGCCCGCGCCTTGCGCGAGCGCGGTGTCGGCCCGCAGGTGCGGGTGGGCGTGGCGCTCGAACGCTCGCTGGAAATGGTCGTCGGCCTGCTGGCAGTACTGAAGGCCGGTGGCGCCTATGTACCGCTTGACCCGGAGTACCCGCTGGACCGCTTGCGCTACATGATCGAGGACAGCCAGGTCGCCGTACTGCTCAGCCAACGCCGCTTGCTGCAAGACCTCGGGCCGCTGCCGGAGCACCTGGCCTGCTGGAGCCTGGAAGACGACCAGCCTACGCTGGGCGCCTATAGCGAGGCGCCGCTGGACGATGTCAGCCTGGCGCAGCACCCGGCTTATCTGATCTACACCTCCGGGTCCACCGGCAAACCCAAAGGTGTGGTGGTCAGCCATGGCGAGTTCGCCATGCACTGCCAGGCAGTGATCCAGGCGTTTGGCATGCGCAGTGACGATTGCGAGCTGCATTTCTATTCCATCAACTTCGACGCGGCCAGCGAACGGCTGTGGGTGCCGCTGCTGTGTGGCGCACGTGTGGTCATCCGCGCCCAAGGGCAGTGGGGCGCCGACGAGATCTGCCAGCTGGTGCGAGAGCAACACGTCAGCGTGCTGGGCTTCACGCCCAGCTACGGCAGCCAGTTGGCTCAGCATCTGGCCGTGCAGGGCGAGTGCCTGCCGATGCGCTTGGTGATCACCGGGGGCGAGGCGTTGACCGGCGAGCACCTGCAGCGCATCCGCCAGGCCTTCACCCCTGATCAGCTGTTCAACGCCTACGGCCCCACCGAAACCGTGGTCATGCCGCTGGCCGCCCTGGCCCCGCAATCGCTGGCGGCCGACCTGGGCAGCGTGCCCATCGGGCGGGTGATCGGCCAACGCACGGCCTACATCCTCGATGATGACCTGGCCCTGTTGCCCCAGGGGGGCATCGGTGAGCTGTATGTGGGCGGCGCCGGCCTGGCCCAGGGCTACCACGACCGTCCTGGGCTGACCGCCGAACGCTTCGTCGCCGACCCCTTCAGCCACACCGGCGGGCGCCTGTACCGCACCGGCGACCTGGTGCGCCTGGGTCAGGATGGCCTGGTGGAGTACATCGGGCGCGCCGATCAGCAGGTGAAGATTCGCGGCTTCCGCATCGAGCTGGGTGAAATCGAAAGCCGCTTGCAGGCCCATGCCGATGTGGATGAAGCGGTGGTCATCGCCGTTGACATGCAGGGCGTGCGGCAACTGGTCGGCTACCTCGTAAGCCAGCACGCCGCTGGCGACCCGCATGCCCAGCAACAGCTGCGCGAAGCCGTCAAAGACCATGCCCATCAGCATCTGCCGGACTACATGGTGCCGGCGCACCTGGTGCTGCTCGATTCCCTGCCGCTGATGGGCAATGGCAAGCTGGACCGCCGGGCCTTGCCGCTGCCCGACCTCGACCAGGCTCGCCAGCATTACCAAGCACCGACCAATGATGTGCAAGCGCAATTGGCGCAGGTCTGGGGTGAGGTGCTCAACGTCGATCAGGTCGGTGTTCAGGACAATTTCTTCGAACTGGGCGGTGACTCGATCCTGTCGATCCAAGTGGTGAGCCGCGCGCGGCAGGTAGGCCTGCAATTCTCCCCGCGTGACCTGTTCCAGCACCAGACCATCCAGGCCCTGGCGGCCATCGTGCAGCCGGTGCAGGTCACCGACAGCATCGAGCAAGGCCTACGCCAGGGCAGCGCACAGTTGACCCCGATCCAGCACTGGTTCTTCGACAGCGCGTTGGCGCAGCCGCAGCACTGGAACCAGGCCGTGCTGTTGCAATGCCGCGTGCCGCTGGATCAGACCCGGCTGCACACCGCGCTGGCCGCCCTGGTGGAGCACCACGACAGCTTGCGCCTGCGTTTCAGCGATGCTGCTGGCCATTGGCAGGCCGAGTACGCCCAGCCTGATGATCAACAGCTGCTGTGGTCGGCCAAGGTCGCCGACCTGGACGATTGCCAGGCGCTGTACACCGACCTGCAACGCAGCCTCGACCTGCAGCGCGGTCCCTTGCTCCGTGCCTTGCTGGTGAGTGACGGGGAGGGCGAACAACGCCTGGCATTGACCATCCATCACTTGGTGGTCGACGGCGTTTCCTGGCGCATCCTGCTCGAAGACTTGCAGGCGCTGTACCGAGGCCAGGCCCTGCCGGCCAAGACCCATGCCCCAGGTGACTGGGCGGCGCGGCTGGCAGCCTATGCCAGCAGCGATTCGCTGCGTGACGAGCTGGGCCAGTGGCAGGCCCAGGTGGGTGAGGTACGCCATGAGCTACCCTGCGATCATCCCCAGGGCGGCAACGTGCAGCGTCATGCCCGGACCGTGACCATCGGCCTGGATGCCCAGCAGACCCGCCAGTTGCTGCAGCAGGCGCCTGCGGCCTACCACACCCAGGTCAATGACCTGCTGCTGACGGCACTGGCCCGCACCCTGTGCCAGTGGACGGGCCAGCCGCAGGCGCTGGTGCAGTTGGAGGGCCATGGCCGGGACGGGTTGTTCGAGGACATGGACCTGACCCGCAGCGTCGGCTGGTTCACCAACGCTTATCCGTTGAGCCTGTCCCCCCTGGCAGGGGATGATGACCAGGCACGGGCGGCGTCCATCAAGCGCATCAAGGAGCAGTTGCGCCAGGTGCCGCACAAGGGCCTTGGCTACGGTGTGCTGCGCTACCTGGCGGACCCGGCAGCGCGCGAGCAAATGGCGGCCCTGGCCCAAGCGCGCATCACCTTCAACTACCTGGGGCAGTTCGACCAGCAGTTCGACGACGGCGCGCTGTTCACGCCGGTGGACGCGCCGGTGGGCCTGGCCCATGACCCGGATGCGGCGCTGCCCAACTGGCTGAGTGTCGATGGCCAGGTCTACGGCGGTGCGTTGCAACTGCGCTGGACATTCAGCCGCGAACGCTATGAGCCGCACACCATCGCCACGCTGGCGAATGCCTATCGCCAGGAACTGGTGGCGCTGATCGACCATTGCCTGGCAGACGGGCAGGGCAGCTACACCCCCTCGGACTTCCCCCTGGCGCACCTTACCCAGGCGCAGATCGACGCGTTGCCCGTGCCGGCCAACCTGATCGAGGACGTCTACCCCCTGACCCCAATGCAGGAAGGCATGCTGCTGCACACCCTGCTCGAACCCGGCACGGGCCTGTACTACATGCAGGACCGCTACCGCATCAGCAGCGCACTCGACCCGCAGCGCTTCGCCCAGGCCTGGCAACAGGTGGTGGCGCGGCATGAGGCCTTGCGCGCCTCGTTCAGCTGGAACAGTGGCGAGGCCATGCTGCAGATCATCCACAAGCCCGGGCAATTGGCCATGGATTACCAGGACTGGCGCGACCTGGACGACGCCGACCAGGAGGCTCGCCTGCAAGACCTGCACAAGCAGGAGCGCGAAGCCGGCTTCGACGTGTTGCACACGCCGCCGTTCCACCTGCGCTTGGTGCGAGTGGCCGATGCGCGCTACTGGTTCATGATGAGCAACCACCACATCCTCATCGATGCCTGGTGCCGCTCGCTGCTGATGAACGACTTCTTCGAAATCTATCAGGCGCTGGGCGAGGACCGACAGGCGCAACTGCCGGTGCCGCCGCGCTACCGTGACTACATTGGCTGGCTGCAGCGCCAGGGTTTGGACGACGCGCGTGCCTGGTGGCAGGCCAACCTGGCCGGCTTCGAGCGCGCCACGGCGCTGCCAAGCGATCGTCCGTTGCGCCATGAGCATGCGGGCAGCGGCATGGTCGTCGGTGATTGCTACACGCGCCTGGCGGTCAGTGAGGGCACTCGCCTGCGCGAGCTGGCCCAGGCTCACCAGTTGACCGTCAACACTTTCGCCCAGGCGGCCTGGGCCCTGGTGCTGGCGCGCTACAGCGGCGAGCGCGACGTGGCCTTCGGCGTGACCGTGGCGGGTCGGCCGGTGAGCATGCCGCAGATGCAACGCACCGTCGGCCTGTTCATCAACAGCGTGGTGCTGCGTGTGCAGCTGCCAGCGGTTGGCCAAGGGTGCACTGTGCGCCAGTGGTTGCAGGGTTTGCTGGAGCGCAACATGGAATTGCGCGAGTACGAATACCTGCCGCTGGTGGACATCCAGGCGTGCAGCGAACTGCCCAAGGGCCAGCCGTTGTTCGACAGCCTGTTCGTGTTCGAGAACGCCCCGGTGGAAACCGCCGTGCTCGACCACGCCAAGCACCTGGATGCTACCTCCGACTCAGGTCGCACCCACACCAATTTCCCGCTCACCGCGGTCTGTTACCCAGGTGATGACCTGGGCCTGCACCTCTCGTTCGACCAGCGCTACTTCGACTACCCGACCGTCGAGCGCTTGCTGGCCGAATTCAAGCGCCTGCTCCTGGCGCTGGTCCAGGGGTTCGACGAACAGGTGCAAGCCTTGCCGCTGGTGGGCGCCGAGGAACAGCGTTTCTTGCTCCAGGCATGCAACGACACTCAGCGGGCTTACCCCCTGGAGCAGAGTTATGTCGCGCAGTTCGAGGCGCGCGTGGCCGCCCATCCCCAGCGTACCGTGGCCCGGTGCCTGGACGCCGAGTACGACTATGCCAGGCTGAACCTGGCGGCCAACCGCCTGGGCCATGCATTGATCGGGGCTGGTGTACGGCTGGATCAGCCGGTGGCCCTGCTGGCCGATCGCGGCCTGCCGCTGCTGGGCATGATCGTTGGCAGCTTCAAGGCCGGTGCTGGTTACCTGCCGCTGGACCCAGGCCTGCCACCTGCGCGCCTGCAAAGCATCCTTGAGCTCAGCCGGGCGCCGGTGCTGGTGTGCAGCGCGGCCTGTGCCGAGCAGGGGCAGGCCTTGCTGCAAGCCCTGAACCCTGGCGTACGGCCCCAGTTGTTAGTGTGGGAAACCGTCCAGACCTGCACCATGGACAGCCACAACCCTGGGGTCCACAGCGGCCCGGACAACCTCGCTTACGTGATCTACACCTCAGGCTCCACCGGCTTGCCCAAGGGCGTGATGGTGGAGCAGCGCGGCATGCTCAACAACCAGCTGAGCAAGGTGCCCTACCTGGCGCTGACCGAGCACGATGTCATTGCGCAGACGGCGTCGCAGAGCTTCGACATTTCGGTGTGGCAGTTCCTGGCCGCGCCGCTGTTCGGCGCCCAGGTTGAAATCGTGCCCAACGCCATTGCCCACGATCCCCAGGGCCTGCTCACCCATGTCCAGGCCACCGGCATCACCGTTCTTGAGAGCGTGCCATCGCTGATCCAGGGCATGCTTGCCAGCGAACACCAGGCGCTGGACGGCCTGCGCTGGATGCTGCCTACCGGCGAAGCCATGCCACCGGAGTTGGCGGCGCAATGGCTGCAACGTTACCCACGGATCGGCCTGGTCAACGCCTACGGGCCAGCGGAATGTTCGGATGACGTGGCGTTCTTCCGTGTCGATGCCGACTCTACCCAAGGCAGCTACCTGCCCATCGGCACCCCGACCGACAATAACCGGCTGTACCTGCTGGGCGATGAACAGCAACTGGTGCCCTTGGGGGCCGTGGGCGAGTTGTGCGTGGCGGGTACGGGTGTGGGCCGTGGCTACGTGGGCGACCCGGCACGCACGGCGCTGGCGTTCATTCCCCACCCTTACGGTGCAGCAGGCGAGCGTCTGTACCGCACCGGCGACCTGGCCCGCCAGCGGCCTGACGGTGTGCTCGAGTACGTAGGCCGGATCGATCACCAGGTGAAGATTCGCGGTTACCGTATCGAACTGGGAGAAATCGAGGCCCGGCTGCATGAGCAGCCGCAGGTCCGCGATGCAGCGGTCGCTGTGCAGGAAGGTGTCAACGGCAAGCACTTGGTGGGTTACCTGGTGCCTCACCACGGGGTCACGGGCGACGACACCGTGCTCGCTCAGCTCAAGGCACGCCTGCGCGCCGAGCTGCCTGAGTACATGGTGCCCCTGCATTGGGCCTGGCTTGAGGCCTTGCCTCACAATGCCAACGGCAAGCTCGACCGCAAGGCCCTGCCCGCCATCGACATCGGCAGCCAGCACAGCCAGGCCTATCAGGCACCGCGCAGCGACCTCGAGGGCCTGCTGGCCGGTATCTGGGCCGAGGTGCTCAAGGCCGACCGGGTCGGTGTGCACGACAACTTCTTCGAACTGGGCGGCCACTCGCTACTGGCCACCCAGATTGCCTCGCGGGTGCAGAAGCAACTGCAACTGAACGTGCCACTGCGGGCGATGTTCGAGTGCAGCACGGTGGCGGAACTGGCCGTGTACGTGGAGGGGCTGCAGGGCAGTGCGCTGAATGAAGACAAGGTGGATCGGTTGAGTGACTTGATGGCGGAGTTGGAGGGGTTGTGAGGGGCGGCGGGCGATGAGCAATCGTTCGTCCGTTCAAGGGCTAACGAAGTCGCAGGGGCTGCGGGGCTGAAGTCCTGATGCTGCGGTGCGGCCTCTCGCGGCCGGTCCAGCGCCCCGGTGAGGCCGCTCCCAGGAATGAGTGGCTTTTGGATTCAGTGCGAAGCATCACGGGCAAATCCCAGGCTGTTTGCACTGCACCTTGAGACTCTAATTCCCAGGGACTTCAGCGCGTATTCCCGTTATTCACCGCTTACCCAAAATCGTCCCCAACATCTCAGGCCGCGGTGCCCCTTGCTGGCTGTGCACCTTGCCTTCACTGTCCCGGTAGAAGATCGCAGGAGTGGCCTGCAGGCCCATCTCCTGCATCAGGGCCATGTTGAAGGCGAGCTTTTGCTGCACCTCGGCCGGCACCTTGTCCAGGGCCTTGAGGGTGCTGGCCTTGCCGGCTTTCTCGTGCTGCTGCAGCGCCTTGGCAGGGTCCTTGGCGGCGAGCAGTGCTGCCGACTTACCTGGGCTGTCTTCACGGATGATACCCACCATGATGTGGCGCAGCTGCACCTTGCCCGATTCCACCCAGGGGCGGGCCTGTTCCCAGAACATGTTGCAATACGGGCAGTTGGGGTCGCTGAACAGGTAGATCTTGCGCGGTGCATCGGCCTTGCCGTCGGCGATCCAGGCGGACTTCTCCATCTTTTGCCAGAACGCCTGGGTCATGGGGCCGTAGACCAGCTTCTCCAGCGGGGCGGCGCTCAGGTCCTGGCCCTGCTCGTCGAACAGGTTGCCCACCAGCACGTGCTTGCCGTCAGGGGTCAGGTACAGGGCCAGGGGGTTGTTCTGGTACTCGGCGGCATAGCCGCGCAGGCCGTCGGGCGCATCGAAGCTGCCCTTGATCACGGCGCCCTTGCTTTGCAACTGCTGGACCGCCTTGGGCAGGTCTTCGGCATACAGGGCGGGGCTGGCAAGCAAGCAAGCGGTGAGCGGGAAGAGTGCAGGCAATCGCATGGTCAATGTCCTTGTGCGGCAGGTTCGGGCGTGGCGGCCCGTTGGTAGGATTCCAGGGCGTGACGCAGGCTGGCGCGCGACAGCTCGCCCAGATGGCTGCCAAGCAGGCGGCCGCCCTCGTCGTAGAACAGGGTGGTAGGCAGGGCCATGGAGCCGACGCGCTGGGCCAGCAGGCCAGTGCCGTCGAACAGCACGTGGGTCAGGCTCAAGCCGGTGGTGGCCAGGAAAGTGCTGACGTTTTCAGGTGTCTCGCCTTGGTTGACGAACAGGAACGTCACATGGGGGTACTCGCCTTGCGCTTGTTGCAGTACAGGCATTTCCCGACGGCAGGGCGGGCACCAGGTCGCCCAGATGTTGATCACCAGCGGCTTACCCCGGTAGCGCTGCAACGCCACCGACTCGCCTGCGGCATCGCGCAGGGTGATGGCAGGCAATTCGGTCCCCTTGCTGTACAGGTGGCTACCCAAGCTGGCCAACCCCCAGAACAAGGCGCCGCTGAACAGCGCCCAGCTCAATGGCCGGCGCAGGCCAGGGCGACGCCAGCCTTGCCACACAGCAGCCAGGCTGATGCCCACAAGCCCTGGCCAGAGCAGGAAACCGCCGTCGCGGATGTCGATGATCTGGAGCAGATCGCCCCGGTACATCGACCAGTAGGCCGCGACAAATCCGATCCGCGCGCACAACAGGCCGATCAGGAACAGATTGAACAGCGCGGACTCGGGGCTCTCGCCGCCACGCCGTGCCACCCACCAGCCGACCACGCTGGCAATGCCCAGGGCACACAGCAGCACCAGATGGTTCAGGGCCATGGTCAGTGGCCCCAGGGTCACGGTCAGCATCAGCCCTGGCTCCGGGTGAGGGTCCACTGTTGCACGAAGGTGGCGGCATCCACTTCTCCGGTGATGCGCCTTGCCCGGCGCTCCTGGCCTTCTGGGCCGAGCCAGATCAGGGTAGGTGGGCCAGGCACCTGGTAACGCTGCAACAGCGCCTTGCTGGCGGGCGTATCGGTGGTGACGTCCAGGCGCAGCAGGTGCACGCCGGCCAGTTCGGCCTGGACGTCGCTGCGGCTGAACACCTGCTTTTCCATAACCTTGCAGGCCACGCACCAGTCGGCGTAGTAATCGAGCAGTACCCACTGGTTGCGGCCTTTGGCCGCGTCCAGCTCCCGTTGCAGTGCCTCGGGCGTACTCACGGTGACGAAGGCGTCGTGGGCAGGCGAGTCGGTGGCGGCCACCGTCCCACCCGTGAATGGGCGCAGCGGTTGCCACAGGTCATCGCCGCCGGCAGCGGCGCCGACCAGCAGCAAGCCGCCCCACATGGCTGCCAGCAACGGTGCAATGCGCAGCGCCGGAAGGCGCTGTAGCGCAGGCCAGGCGGTCCAGCCCAGTGCGATCAGCCAGGCCCCGCTCAAGGCCAACAGCAAGCTGGCCGGGAGCAGGCTGCGCACCGTGTACAGCGCCATGGCCAGGAACACGAAGCCGAAGATGCCTTTGACCAGGTTCATCCAGGCGCCAGGGCGTGGCAGGAAGCGGTTGCCCAGGGTCACGATCAGCAGCAGCGGTACTCCCATGCCCAGGCCCAGGCTGAACAGCACCAGCGCCCCTTGAAGCACGTCGCCGCTCTGGGCGATGTACAACAGCGCCCCGGCCAGCGGCGCGGTCATGCAGGGCCCCAGCAGCAGCCCGGACAACACGCCCAGCAGCGCAGCACCATACAGGTTGCCACCGCGCGTGCCCTGGCCGGCGCGGTCCAGGCGGTCGCGCAGGGCAGCGGGCAATTGCAGTTCGAAGGCACCGAACATGGGCAGGGCCAACAACACGAACAAAGCGGCCAGGCTGCCCAGTAACCAGGGTTGTTGCAGCCAGGCCTGCAAGCTGGCGCCCAGTAGCGCAGCCACCACACCCAAGGCGGCATACACCAGGGCCATGCTCAGCACGTAGGTGCCAGCCAGCATCCAGCCACGCCGTGCACTGGCACCATTGCCCAGCACCAGCCCGGCGAGAATCGGCAGCATCGGCAACGAACAGGGCGTAAAGGCCAGCAGCAGGCCCAGGCCGAAGAAGGCCAGCAGGCCCCAGGCCAGGTTGCCCTGCTGCAGGCCGCTGGCCAACGCCTGATCGCTGGCCTGCTCAGCTTCCAGGGTGGCGACCGAGGCTTCGCCTCCCAGGTCGACCAGCGTCGTCTGCGGGGGGTAGCACAGGCCCGCATCGGCGCAGCCTTGCCAGCCAAGACGCAACTGCCCCTGGGCGCCGGGGGGCACCATCAACTCAAGCTGTTCGCGGTAGACGGTGCTGTCGCCGAAAAACTCATCGTGGTGATTGATGCCCGCAGGCAAGGGCGGATGCTGGGCCGTGGGCAGCCCGTCGAACTTCAGGCGTTTCTGGTACAGGTAATAGCCCGGCTGAATCTGAAAATACAGGCGGGTAGAGCCGTCGGCCTGACGGTCGTGGGTTAGCACGAAAGCCTGTTCGACGGGTAGAAAGTCAGGCTTGGTGGCGAATGGGTTGGCCTGCGCTGGGCCAGCCAGCAGCACCATCAATAACAGCAGAAAAACGCGCATGAGTTTGCCTTGGCAGATCGTTGAATGGGGCCATGCTGGCGAGGATCGATTAACCCACTGTTAACGCGGGAATAGGGTTGAAGCAAGTCGGCTGACCTCCGGGTTCGACGAAATACCGCGACACAATGTCAGCTTGACTTTGCTTGTGATGGCGTCAATGCGGTAAAGTTGACAATCAAGTCAGTTTTTCCTGACCTGCACGACAGGGTTTCGACCCCCTCGACCCCTGCACAAGAATTAAGAACACATGGGCAGCACCCCCTGCTGCCCAGAGGATCAAGCATGTCCAACCGTGATATTTCCCGGCGCGCCTTTCTGCAAGGCGGCCTGATCGCTGGCGTCGGCGTGACCCTGGCGCCGCTTGGCAGCCAGGCGTTCGCCGCGCTGATGGAGGACCGGGTTACCGCCTCGCCGCTCAAATGGATGAACCATGACGGCAAGGCGCGCTTTCGTAACGACGCGTTGTCGAAAGTCTGTGGCAACAAGGTCTTCGCCCGTGACATTCGTGCCAAGGACATGCCCGGCTGGCCTGCGCAGCAAGGCCACGCTCTGTTGCTCAAGGCCACCAAGGCCGACCGCCTCTATGAAGGCCACGACCTCAGTGTGCTGGGTGCCGAGTTGCAACCGGACCGCATCGTCACCGCTGCCGACCTGGAGCGCGACGGCATCGCCTGGCCCGAGGCGCACTCGCCAGACCCGCTCTTGCCCCCTGGCAAGGTCCCGATGTTCATCGGCCATCCGGTGGCGCTGCTGATCTGGCACGACTTCGAGCGCTTTCGTCAGGCCAAGCGCCTGCTGCAATTCAACGACCAGGTGATTCGCTACGGCGCCCAGGCGCCGTTGTACCAGCGTGACCCCTACGGCAGTTTCCGCTTCGTGCGGGTGGGTGGCGCCACCCCGTTCGACGAAGACGAATTCTCCAGCCTGAAGGATTCGCCGCTGTTTCCCACCATCCTCAACCGCAAGCCGGTGTGGTCCAAGTCGCCCAACCAACATGGCGACCTCACCGAGCAGGGCCTGTTCTACGCCAACCGCATGGCCGAACAGCTGGCCAACCCGCCCGAGCACTGGCTGGTCTTCGACGAGCGCTTCAAGACCCCCTCCATCGAGCCGGCGGCCTTGGAGCCGGACAACGGCAACGGTTGGTTCGACGAGGCCAGCGGCACCCTGCATTTCGTCGTAGCGACCCAGTGCCCGTTCGAGGCCGCGCAGGAATGCGTGCACATGATCAAGCCGTCACGCTTTGGCCTCAAGCACTTGAACATGCACCCAGGCTACACCGTCGGCTACGGCTCCAAGGACAACAACATCTTCGTCTTCTACGCTGCCGTGGCAGCGCTGTATGGCGAGGGCGTGCCGGTGCGCCTGGCCAACGACCGCTACGAGCAATTCCAGAGCGGCATCAAGCGCCACGCCTTCGACATCCGTTACCAGCTGGCGGTGGACAAGAAGGACAACAGCTTCAAGATCTTCCGTGCCGACATGAGCTGTGACGGCGGTGGTCGCATTAACTACAGCCCCTCCGTTGCAGCCGTAGGCGCTACCGCTGCCCAGTCGATCTACTACATGCCGCAGAACGATCTGGCAGTCACTGCCTATCATTCGCGGGCAGTGGAAGCCGGCTCCATGCGCGGTTACGGCACCCTGCAAAGCATGGCCGCCACCGAGATGATGGTGGACGAAGTGGCCGGCCGCCTGGGCGTCGATGCCATTGACCTGCGGCGCAACAATGCCCTGAAGTCGGGCATGAAGAATACCCAGGGCGCGGTGCCAGCCGGTGCATTGCGCCTGCACGAGATCCTCGACAAGGCGGCTCAGCACGAAGGCTGGCGTAACCGTGATGCACGCAAGCAACGGCGCGAGGCCAGCGACCCGGATCATTGGTACGGCACTGGCTTTGCCATCTGCCAGAAAGACTTCGGCACCGGCGCCGAAGCACCCATGGCCAGCATCGAGTTCAGCCGCGACGGGCGCATCAGCCTGCGCCACATCGGCACCGAGCTTGGCACCGGCATGTCCACCTCCCAGGCACTGGTGGTCAGCGATTTCCTGGGCCGTTCGGCCGACGAAGTGCTCACTGCCGTCACCGAGTGGCCCGAGCTTCAACTGTCCACCAGCGGCAACCCGTACCTGATCAGCCAGGCCGAACAGGACGCCGCCCTGCGCAACCCGCGCTGGGTCGGCAAGCTGGCCTCACCCTCGTCGGCGACCAACTCGGCGTTCTATTTCAGCCATGCCACACGCGAGGCGGCTCGCGCGTTGTTCAATCACGGCCTATGGCCTGCTGCCATGGCCATCTGGACCCAGGGCCCGCACGGCGGCCAGGCCAACCCGCTGGTGGTGCGTCGGGAAAACGCAGTGTGGGTCAACGGTGAGCTGACCGGCAACGGCCTGGCGCCTATTCCTTTTGCGCAACTGGCCGAGAAGGCCCATGCCATGGGCCTGGTAACAGGCGTGAGCGTCCACGGTTTCAACCGCTGGAGCTGGGCTGAGTCCGACTTCGTCATCGACGGCGTGCGCGAGCGTTTCCCGCTCGACGCGTTGGCCGTGAAGTACGGCGACGGCGCCGCCAATGCCAAGAAGGCGCAGATGACCAGCAGCGGCTACCACCTGCTCGACCGTCAGAACCCTGCTTACCCCGATACACAGTTGAACAACGCCATGGTCACCTATTACAGCCCGGTCGCCACCCTGGTGGAGGTGAAGGTGAACAAAGGCACGCACCAGGTGCAGGTCCTCGATCACCACAGCTGGGTCGAATGCGGCCGCGTGCTGGTGCCTGAACTGGTCAAGGGCCAGCTCGAAGGCGGCATCGCCATGGGCATTGGCCATGCACTGACCGAGGAAATGCCGTTGTACGAAGGCGGGCCGGGGGAGGGCGACTGGAACTTCAACCGGTACCGCCTGCCGCACGCGCGTGATGTGGCGGTATGGACGCAAAGCAGCGAGATTCTTCCGCCGCTTTCACCCACCGACCCGTCCAAAGGCATCGCCGAGGTGGTGATGATCCCGATCGTCGGTGCCATCGGCAATGCCGTGGCCCATGCCATCGGCAAGCGCGTACGCGATCTTCCCATTACCCCAGCCCGTATCCAGGAGGCCCTCAATGGCTAACCGTCCACTGCAACTGACCCTCAACGGTCAACCGGTCGGCCCGGTCCAGGTCCCTGACGACCTGGCGATGATCGACTACCTGCACGAGCACCAGAACCTCACCGGCTCGCGCCTTGGCTGCGGGCAGGGCATCTGCCACGCCTGCGTGGTGATCGTCGACAACCCCGACGGCACCAGCGAAGAAGTGCGCACCTGCATCACCGGCGCCCATTACTTCGAAGGCAAGAAGGTCCGTACCATCGAAGGCCACGCCCAGCAGGACGAGGCTGGCAACCTTACGTTGAACCCGATCCAACAGAAGTTCGTCGACCTGTTCGCGTTCCAGTGCAGCTACTGCGCACCAGGCTTCGTCAACGCCGCCACAGTCCTGGTGGAAACCGCACAGCGCCAGCCGCTGAAAAAGAGCGAGGTGCAAGCACGTATCGAAGCCAGCCTTGGTCACCACATCTGCCGTTGCACCGGCTATGTGCGCTACTACCAGGCCACGCGCACGGTGCTCGATGACCTAGGCCTGGTAAAGGAGGGTTGAGCATGGGCTTTTTCCGTAGCGCCCTGGCGCTGGCGTTTGGCCTTGCCGCAACGTGCTCGGCGCTGGCCAGTGATGACGGCCAGATCAAGCGCGGCCAGTACCTGGCCCGTGCTGCCGACTGCATGGCGTGCCACACGGCCGAGGGCGGAGCGCCGTTCGCCGGTGGCCTGCCGATCCATTCGCCGTTTGGCACCATCTACGGCACCAACATCACGCCCGACAAGCAGTACGGCATCGGCAACTACAACGCCGACGAGTTCTTCGCGGCCGTCACCCAAGGCAAGCGCAAGGACGGCGCCAACCTGTATCCGGCCATGCCCTATACCTCGTATCACCTGATGCGGCGTGAAGACTCGGATGCGATCTTCGCCTACCTCAAGACCATCGCCCCGGTCCATCGCCCGGCACCCCAGACGGCCCTGCGTTTTCCGTTCAACGTGCGCCTTGGCCTGAGCGGCTGGAACATGCTGTACGGCAAGAGCGTGCAGGCCCAGCCTGTCGAAGGCAGCAGCCCTGCCTGGCAGCGTGGCCAGTACCTGGTCGAGGTCATGGGGCACTGCGGCGAGTGCCACACCCCGCGCAACGCGGTCGGCGCCTTGCAGCAGGACCTGCGTCTGAGCGGTGGGCTGCTCAACGGATACCTGGCCCCGAGCCTGCTGGCCACCGACCTGGCCGAGCGCGGCTGGTCGCAACCGGATCTGACCGCGTTCCTCAAGCACGGGATCAGCGCCCAGGGCAGTATGTTCAACGAAATGTTTCCGGTGGTGCACCTGAGCACTCAGCACCTGGAAGACGCCGACCTTGCCGCCATGGCCACTTACCTGCTCGGCGACAACCCGCCGGTGGCCAAGGCGATCGCGCCCGTGCCGCTGACGCAGATGAGCGAAAGTGCCCAGCGCGGTCGCCAGCAATACCTGAACGTATGCGCCGGTTGCCACGGCGTGGAGGGCCAGGGCAAGCCGCACATCGCCGTGGCGATGCAAGGCAATACGGTGCTGCGCCAGGCCGATTCGCGCAACCTGGCCAAGGTGATACTCGACGGGATCCGCGAGCAGCAGTTCACCGGCTTTGAGCGCATGCAGCCGATGCCAGGGTTCGCTGATAAGCTCGATGAACGCCAGGTGACCGACATGGTCAACTACCTGCGTCAGGCATGGGGCGGGCTGCCCGGTGATTTCAGTGAACAACAGCTGGCCGAGCTGAAAGCGGAGTAAAGCGTGCAGCATCTCGATCTACAGGTGATTCGCCAGGCGTTGCAGTGGTCTAGCACAGGTCAAGCGGTGTGGTTGTGCACCGTGCTCGCCACTTACGGCTCGGCGCCCCGCGCGCCGGGCTCGTTGCTGGCAGTCAACGACAAAGGCCAGTGGCTGGGGTCGTTGTCCGGCGGTTGCGTTGAAGACGATTTTCTTGAACGCGTGGCCCTGGGCGAGTTCGTGCAACCGGCGGCCATCGTGCGCTACGGCGATGGCAGCGACCCGCGCTCGCGGGTCAGCTTGCCCTGTGGCGGCGTGCTGGAC
The DNA here is from genome assembly GCF_002420785.1 of Pseudomonas sp. UBA5666. Classification (NCBI taxonomy): domain Bacteria; kingdom Pseudomonadati; phylum Pseudomonadota; class Gammaproteobacteria; order Pseudomonadales; family Pseudomonadaceae; genus Pseudomonas; species Pseudomonas sp. UBA5666. Next base: position 109,171 of record NZ_DIIQ01000012.1, read on the forward strand.
GTGTTGGTGGAACGCCTGCCGTCCACGTGCGAGGTGCAAGACCACCTGCGCCAGCTGGAAAGCGCGTTGCAGGGTCAGCGGCGGGTACTGCGCCAGGTCAAGGTGCCCAGTGGCATCCAGGGTCTGACAGACGCAGCCGGTCAAGGGCCGCGCGTGCACCGCGACGGTGACTGCGTGCACCTGCGCGTAGGTGCCGCCCAGCGGCTGCTGCTGGCGGGGTATTCCAGTGTTGCCCAGTACTGCGCCGAATTCGCCAAGGCCATGGGGTTCGAAGTGGTCCTGTGCGAGCCACGTGAGGAGGTGCTCGAAGGGGTGCAGATCGACGGTATCGAGGTACGCCGCGAGCTGCCCTCGGAATTCATCTTCAATGGCGGTTGTCATGCCGACACCGCCGTGGTGGCGCTCACCCACGATCCCAAGATCGACGATCTGGCCATGCTCGAGGCCGTGCGTACCGAGGCGTTCTATATCGGCGTGATGGGTTCGCGCGCCACCTCCGATAAACGCCGCGAGCGGCTGCACCGCATCGGCGGCCTGGATACCGATGCGCTGGATCGCATCCATGCGCCCATCGGCCTCAACCTGGGCAGCAAGACGCCGGCCGAGATCGCATTGGCGGTGTTGGCAGATGTACTGCGGGTGCGCAACGGGCTTGACCGGGCCGCCTTGTGAAGGTGGCGGCGCTGGTCCTGGCCGCTGGGCGCAGCAGGCGCTTCGGTGCCGACAAGCGCCGGGCCCTGCTGCCCGACGGGCGCAGCCTGTTGGCCCAATGTGTACAACGGGCCGAGGCGGTGTTCGAGGATGTGCGCGTCGTGTTACGCGAGGACGAGGGCCGCGAGGACTTCGACCTGGGCACCGCCTGTGGCTGGGTCGTCAGTGCCCAGGCAGCTTCGGGCATGGGGCACAGCCTGGCAGCAGGCGTTGCCGCCCTGGCTGACAGCGATGCGCAGGCGGTGGCTATCTTGCTGGGGGACATGCCCTGGATAGAGGCCGCGACCCTCAGGCACCTGGCCGAGATCGCCCAGGCTTCGACCATCGTGCTGCCGCGTCATGCTGGGCAGCAGGGGCATCCGGTGATCTTCGGGCGCGCGTTCTGGCCGGCGCTGTTGGGGCTGACCGGTGACGAAGGCGCCAGAGCGGTGGTGCATGCCAACCGCGCCTCGTGCACGGTGATCGAAGTGTCGGATGCGGGGGTGTTGATGGATGTGGATACGCCCGAGGCGCTGGGCGTTTTAGGGCGTTGAGCAGGGCGGGGCACGTGGTGCTGCGCTGTATCTGGAAGATAGCGATCTCTATAAAAGGTCCTGGCTGGATCAGTCAGGGGGGGCGCTGTTTTGAGGTTTCAGCTTCGCAGCTGATAGTGCCGGGGCCGCTGCGCGGCCCATCGCGGCACAAGGGCCGCTCCCACACGGGAAGCCGATAGACTCCAGATGTGGTGCATGACAGTTGACCCCCAAAGTTAAGCACCGCATGGTCCGGCGCTCCGGCAAGACCGCTCGTTGACTGTCAGACAATCCGCACGTTTCGCCGCCCAATCCTTCTCCCCAAACCCTGTGCCTGCGTCCATAATTCCCCCTTAATCCATTCACGCTGCAATGTCGGCCACACCATTGCGGGAGCCCCACCCATGCACGTTCTGCTTTGCGAGGACGACGACCTCATCGCTGCTGGCATCTGTGCAGGCCTTGCCGCACAGGGCTTGACCGTCGACCGGGTGGGCAATGCCGCCGCCGCCCGGGCCATGCTCCAGGCGGCGCAGTTCGACGTGATGATCCTCGACCTTGGCCTGCCCGACGAGGACGGCCTGAAGCTGCTGCGCCGCCTGCGTCAGCAAGGTGAGACGTTGCCAGTGCTGGTGCTCACCGCCCGTGATGCGGTCACTGATCGGGTCGACGGCCTGCAGGCCGGGGCCGACGACTATCTGCTCAAGCCGTTCGACCTGCGCGAGCTGGCCGCGCGCCTGCACACCCTGCTGCGCCGAGTCGCCGGCCGTGCGGTGAACGTGATCGAGCATGGCCCGCTGCGTTACGACCCCAGCAGCTGCGAGGCTACGCTTGCCGGCAAACCCGTGGACCTGTCTCGTCGTGAGCAAGCCTTGCTCCAGGCCCTGTTGCAGAACGCCGGGCGCGTGCTGTCCAGCGAGCAATTAAAGGACTGCGTGTACGGGTTCAACGACGAAGTGGAAAGCAATGCGCTGAACGTGCATATCCATCACCTGCGCCGCAAGCTGGGCAATGGCATCGTCGAGACCGTGCGCGGGCTAGGCTATCGCCTGGGCCCAGCCAATGCACCCACCGAGACGCCATCATGAGCCTGCGTGTGCGCCTGAGCCTTATCCTGGGCAGTGCCTTCGTGATCATCTGGGCGCTGGCCGCCGCCTGGATGTTGCGCGACCTGCGCCAGCAGATGATGTTCTCCCTCGACCAGCGCCTGGTGGCATCTGCACGCATGGTTGCCGGCCTGATCGACCAGCTGCCCCAGCCGCTCAGCGTCAAGGGCGAAGGTACTCACTATGCGGCTGACCAGTTGAGCGTACCGGACGGCATGGCCTGCCAGGTCAGCTCGCTGCGTGGGGAAATCCTGGCCAGCAACCACAAGCACGATGGCGTCATGGATGACGGGCGCAGTGGTTTTCGCGACCAGACGATCGACGATGCCTCATGGCGCACCTTCACCTACAACCATGGCGATGTACGCATCACCACAGCCGACCGGCACATGGAGCGCGAAGCCCTGAACCAGTCCATCCTGCTCGCTGCCTCGGCGCCGGTGCTGATGGCCTTGCTGGGCAGCCTGGGCTTGCTCTGGATCGGGCTGGGCAAAGGCCTGGAGCCGCTCAATCGCATGCGCGATGCCCTGCGGCGCAGGCGCCCCGACAGTGTCGAGCCGTTGCAGGTGGCCGGCATGCCCAGTGAGCTCCAGCCGTTGCTGGAGACCCAGAACCAGCTGTTCGTGCGCATCGCCCAGACCATCGAGCGCGAGCGGCGCCTGACCGACGATGCCGCCCATGAGCTGCGCAGCCCGCTGACAGCCATCAAGACCCACCTGCAGGTTGCTCGCATGACCGAGGGCACGGTGCGCGAACAAGCGCTCGAGCATGCCGAACAGGGCGCCGATCGCATGCACCGGACCCTGGAGCAATTGCTCATGCTGGCACGGGTGGAGGGTAGCTTGTCGTTCGACGACGGTGTGCAGTGCAGTGCCGAGCAAGTCGCGCGTCAGGCGGTGCAGGACGCCGGGGGTGGTGACAACCGCAGGATCGTCCTGAACTTGCCGCCCGAGGCGGCCCAGGTCTACCTGAGCATGCCCGCACCGCTCGCGGTGGCGGCGCTGCGCAACCTGCTGGACAACGCCTTGCGCCATGGCGGTGACGATGCGGTGGAGCTGGAGGTACAGGCCGTGGAGGGGAAGGTGGGGTTCATGGTGCGCGATCACGGGCCAGGCATTGCCGAGGCAGACCTCGGGCACCTGACCGAGCGTTTCTGGCGTCATGGCCAGAGCAGCGGATGCGGACTTGGCTTGGCCATCGTTCAGGCAATTGTGCAGCGCTGTGCGGGTAGCCTGAAATTCGATAGCCGAAGTGATGGGTTGAGGGTGGTATTGCAGGTGCCGGCGCGGCCTGCGGGGTGATCCTGGGCGTTGTCTGAACATTCTGGGGCCCAAAGCACGCAGTGTAAGAGGTGGTTGAGCAAGCTAGTTCTTTTATAGTCGGTGAAGATGTCTACTGCTACCTATTCTGGTAGACTTCTCGATCTATAATCATTGCAGTTGCAGTTGCAGTTGCAGTTGCAGTTGCAGTTGCAGTTGCAGTTGCAGTTGCAGTTGCTCTTGCTTTTGCTCTTGCTTCTAAGCGCGCGGTAG
>NZ_DIIQ01000051.1:0-869 GCF_002420785.1 Pseudomonas sp. UBA5666
GCTTTCTTCTTCGTATTCGCCTATTTGCTCAAGCGTGAATACTGGAAGGACGTGCACTGATCACGCAGTAACCTCTGGTTGTTGAGCGCGCCTGTGGCGCACTGGCAGTTATGCCAGTGCGCCACAGGCGCGTTTTCATTTACAGTTTTTACAAGCATCCCTCGAGAGGAGGCGCTACATGGGCGTAACCAATGGGTTAGCCTGCTATTCCGACCCTGCCGATCAATACTCGCATCGGGTTCGCCTTGTGTTGGCCGAAAAGGCCGTTGACGCGCACATCATCGACGTCGATACCGGCAAGATCCCGCCGCGGCTCGCCGAACTGAACCCGTATGGCAGCGTGCCGACCTTGGTGGATCGGGATTTGGTTCTGTACGAATCGTCCGTGATCATGGAATACCTGGAGGAGCGCTATCCGCACCCTCCGCTGATGCCGGTCTATCCGGTCGGGCGTGGCAATAGCCGGTTGCTGATGCACCGTATCCAGCGAGACTGGTGCAGCCTGGCCGATCAGATTCTCGACCCACGCACCAGTGAGGCTGCCCGTGCAGAGGCTCGCAAGGCACTGCGCGAAAGCCTGACCGGTGTCTCGCCGCTGTTTGCCGAGTTCGCCTGTTTCATGAGCGATGAGCAAAGCCTGGTCGATTGCTGTCTACTGCCCATACTCTGGCGTCTGCCGATGATGGGTATCGAATTGCCGCGGCAAGCCAAGCCGCTGCTGGATTACATGGAGCGACAGTTCGCCCGGGAATCATTCCAGGCAAGCCTGTCGTCCGTTGAACGCGAAATGCGCACGCTTTGAGGAGCTGTTGATGAACTCCAGTCGCCCCTATCTGGTTCGAGCACTGTACGAGTGGATCGTCGACAAC
>NZ_DIIQ01000051.1:989-133302 GCF_002420785.1 Pseudomonas sp. UBA5666
GATCGTCGACAACGATTGCACACCCCATATGTTGGTCAATGCCGAGTACCCGAAAGTACAGGTGCCGGACGGTTTCGCCAGTGATGGCCAGATCGTCCTGAATGTGTCGCCAAGCGCTGTGCGCAGTTTGCACATGGACAATGACGCCGTCAGCTTCGAAGGCCGTTTTGGCGGTGTGCCCCATTCATTGTTCGTGCCCATTGGCGCGGTGCTGGGTATCTATGCCCGCGAGAATGGACAGGGCATGGTCTTCGAGTTGGAGTCTTCGATGATGGAGGACGACGAGATCGAGGACGATCAGGAGCAGCCTGATGATGATGGGCCGCCAGAAGGCGGCGGGCAGCCTCCGCGCCCAAGCGGGCGGCCAAGTTTGAAAGTGGTGAAATAAAAAAAGGCGATCCGCAAGGATCGCCTTTTTAGCATGGGCAATAGACGAGGTGCGCGCTGGTCCGCGCTGCTTGCGGGCTCACATGTTCAGTCGATGTACTCGAACAGTTTCACGATCTTCTGCACGCCAGACACGCTCTGCACGACAGCAGTGGCGGCATTGGCCTCCTGCTGGGTGACGAGGCCCAACAAGTACACGATGCCATTCTCGGTGATCACTTTGATCCGCGAGCTGGGTACTGCTGTATCGGTCAGCATCTGGGTCTTGATCTTGGTGGTCAACCACGCGTCGTTGTTGCGTGCCAGGATGGAGGAGGGCTGCATGACCTGCAGTTCGTTATGCACCTTCTTGACGCGCTGGACCTGGCTGGCCGTCTGTTCGGCAAGGCTCTTGAGTTCGGCGCGTGGTGTCTGGCCAGCCAAGAGCACGATGCCGTTGTAGCTGCTGACGACGATGTGCGAGCCCTTGTCCAGGTCTGGGCTGGCCTTGGCGATATTCACCGAGGCCTTGGTCTCGATCAGTGAGTCGTCGATCTTGCTGCCAATGGTACGAGTGCCTCGGTCATCCTCGATGGGCGAATTACGAGCAGAGTTGAGTACCGAACTGCAGCCGGTGACGCTCAGGCACAAGGTCAAGGCCACAAGGCCAATGCGCATAGGGGTCATTCTTCACTCCCGAACAGTTGGCTGTCGATCAGATCGCACAGGCAATGGATCGCCAGCAGGTGCACTTCCTGGATGCGAGCGGTCACCGTCGAGGGTACCCGAATCTCGACGTCCTCTGGCAGCAAGAGCGAGGCCATGCCCCCGCCGTCGCGGCCGGTCAATGCTACGACAATCATTTCGCGGTCATGTGCGGCCTGGATGGCCTGGATGACGTTGGCGGAATTGCCGCTGGTAGAGATGGCCAGCAGAACATCCCCAGGTTGGCCCAGGGCGCGGATCTGCTTGGAAAATACCTCGTTGTAACTGTAGTCGTTGGCAATCGAGGTCAGGGTCGAGCTGTCGGTGGTCAGCGCGATCGCTGGCAGGCTGGGGCGTTCGCGCTCGAAGCGGTTGAGCAGCTCCGAGGAGAAATGCTGCGCATCGCCGGCCGAGCCGCCATTGCCACACGCGAGCATCTTGCCCTCGTTGAGCAGTGCGTTGACCATGACCAGGCTGGCCTGCTCGATGTGCGGTGCCAGGATGTCCATTGCCTGTTGCTTGGTATCGATGCTGGCCTGGAACAGCCGGCGGATTCGGGATTGCATGTCCATCTGGTGACCTTAAATGGGGCGGAGGCCGGCGCGGCACGCGACGGTAATCAGCCCGCGAAACATAGAGCAAAAAGAACGGAGTGGGTTCAGCATTCGAAGGCGTTTTTCAACCATTCGAGCGGCTTGCCAGCATGATGGCTGCCTTGCAGGGCAACCACGTCGAAGCGGCAAGGACAGTTGCCCCATTGAGGCTTCTGATGCAGGAACAGGCTGGCGGCAAGCACCAGCCGCTTCTGCTTGCGCTGATCGATACTGCCGAGGGCGCCACCGAAGCGTGCGTGCAACCGATAGCGGACTTCGACGAATACTACTGTATCGGCGTCGAGCATGACCAGATCAAGCTCGCCTCCTTTGCATCGCCAGTTGCGGGCAATCAGCTTGAGGCCATGCCCTTGAAGGTACTCAAGGGCCTGGTTTTCCGCCGCTTGCCCGGCATGGCTTGGCGAGGCAGGGGGCATCAACGGGGCGTGTCGGGGAGGCGCTTGACCTGGCCACCGGCAAACTCTGCCCACGGCAGCTGACGCTCAACGCGTTGGCTGGCATTGATGCCCAGGTTGCCAGACAGGCCCTGGATACGGCTGTCAGGCAGGGCCTTGAGCTGCCCCAGGCGCGGGGCCAGGCTGTAGGCGTCCACCCCCATGGCATACAGGCGACCCAGGCTGCCGGCAGCTTGCGGCCATTGCTGTACCACCTGCTGGCGGAGGCTGTTGCTGCTGTCGAGCAACCATGGGGTTTCACAGAAACGGATGCCGTTCATGTCGTTGTACTGGTTCACATCGCCGCTGGCGCTGTACAGGTTGGAGGTGGCATAGACCGGCACATCACCTGCGTACTGGAAGTTCAGGGTCGGCTTGATTTGCTGTGCCTGCTGTGGGGTGGCGGCGAGGAACAGGAAGTCGATGTCCTGGCGACGCGCGGGCTGGGCAGCGATGCTGCCGCCCACGGTGCTTTGCACGCTCTTGGCGCGACCTTCGCTTTGGCGCAGCTGGAACAGGTCGGCAATCTGCTGGGCCAGTGCCACGGGCTGGGCAATACGCTCTGCAGCCAGCAATGTGCCGCCGTTGCTCTCCCAGTCCTGACGGAACGCGGCCAGTACACGGTCGCCCCATTCCCCGCTCGGCACCATGGCAACGGCACGGACCATGCCGTCTGCGCGCGCCCTGCGGGACACCTCGCGGGCTTCGTCCTCGGCGGCAAGGCCAAATTGGAACAGTTGAGGCGGCGCTTTCTGACCGGCGTCGGCGTAGTTCAGTGCCAAGGTTGTGATCGGAAGCTGCGGTTTGGCAGCCAGTTGCTTGACCAGCGGTTTTTCCAGCGGGCCAATGACAAGCTGCACGCCATCGGCCTGGGCCTGGCGGTAAAAGTCGTCCAGCGACCCTAGGCGGGAGCTGTCGACCATCTGCACGGACGGGGCAGGCTGCCCGGATTGCTGGGCCTGGAAGTGGGCAGCCATGAAGCCGTCACGCAGCGCACGCGCCACGCCAGCCAATGGGCCTTCTTGGGGAAGTAGCAGGGCGATGCGCGTCAGAGGCTGGCTAGCCAGCTCCTTGAGCTTGGTCAGAGCGGTTGGCAACTGTTTCGCGGCAGGATGATCCGGGTGCTGTTTGACCCAGTCGTCGATCGCTGCCTGTTGCTGTTCCAAGGTACCAGCGCCCTTGACGGTCAGGGCCAAGCTGGACCAGCCTGCCAGGACAGGATCGCTGGTGGGCTGTTGCAGTTGCTCGTTCGACAGCGAGGCGACCAGTGACCAGATGGCATCGTGGTTGGCGCTGGCAGCTTGCCCGCTGAGCAGCGGTGCCAACAGCACGCGCTGCTGGGCGGCGGCCATGGCCTGCCCGTCGGCTTCCAGGGCGGCGGCGTGTACCGAATAGGTACGCACTTGCTGTTGCGCAGGCAATTCGGGCACGTGCTGCAGGCTGGGGTGCTGCAATGCGCTCAGGGCCGCCTTGGGTTGATTGCGGCTCATGGCAAGTTCGGCCGCCAGCGTAACGGCGAATACCTGCTGGGCTGGCTTGAGCGTCTCTACCTGGACTTGTTCGAGAATGCGTGCGGCGCGCGGGAAGTCCTTTTGCTGGTAGGCCATGTCTGCGGCGCTCAGGCGCAGCAGTGCGGCATCTTCGGCAGACTTGCTGGAGGTCGCCCTTTCGAGCAACTGCTCGATGCTGGCATCCGGCGTACGGGGGAGCTCGCCAAGGCTGGATGAGGGCGAACTGGCGCAAGCTGCCAGCAGGGCAGCGAGACAGAAGGCTGTGAGCAGCCGCAGGCAGGCGATCATGTAATTGTCCTGTTACTCGATCAAGTTGGCTGGCGATTGTACCCAAGCGCTGGCTGGGGCGCGATGTCGCCGTGTGAAAGCATCACTATAGGCCTGCTGCCGCGCAGCGGCGTTCAACTTCTTTGCGCGCTGTTGCGGGTGCTCGGGCTACAATGCCCGCTTTGATTTCAATCGCAGGTGCGTGCAGTGACTGATGTGGCCGGGGCTTCGACCGCCCCCGTGGGAACGCTTTATGTGGTGGCAACACCTATCGGCAATCTTGACGACATGAGTGCCAGGGCGCTGAAGGTGCTGGCAGGCGTGTCCTTGATTGCTGCCGAGGACACGCGCCATTCGATCCGCCTGCTTCAACACTTCGGCATCGACACTCCGCTGGCCGCCTGTCACGAACATAACGAGCGGGACGAGGGGGGGCGCTTTCTGACCCGGCTATTGGCCGGCGACGATGTGGCGCTGGTGTCTGACGCAGGCACCCCGTTGATTTCGGATCCGGGTTATCACCTGGTCCGGCAGGCTCGCAGTGCAGGCGTACCCGTGGTGCCGGTACCTGGCGCCTGTGCCTTGATCGCCGCACTGTCGGCGGCAGGCTTGCCTTCGGATCGTTTCATCTTCGAAGGTTTCCTGCCGGCCAAGGCAGCGGGGCGCCGCGCCCGTCTGGAGCAGGTCAAGGAGGAGCCGCGTACCTTGATCTTCTATGAGGCGCCGCATCGCATCCTGGAGTGCCTGGACGACATGCAGGCAGTGTTTGGCGCAGATCGCCCAGCGGTGCTGGCGCGTGAAATCACCAAAACGTTTGAAACCCTCAAGGGCCTGCCTTTGTCCGAGTTGCATGCGTTCGTGGCCGGCGACAGCAATCAGCAGCGGGGTGAATGCGTGGTATTGGTAGGCGGCTGGAGCGCCCCGGAAGGCGAGCAGGGGATTGGCACCGAGGCGCAGCGGGTACTTGACCTGCTGCTGGCCGAGCTTCCGCTCAAGCGGGCCGCGGCGCTGGCGTCGGAAATAACGGGCGTACGCAAGAACCTGCTGTATCAAGTTGCGCTGGAAAAACAGAAAGAGCAGTAGTGGCTAATTGATATATGTGGCGGTAACGCTTGTTCTTGGCAGCATCTGCCGGTACTCTTTGCGCCGGAGAGTCGATCGGACAGTCGCTGCCCGTTTAAGTTCCACCGCATTGCGGTGTCGCTGGCGGGGGGAGGAAAGTCCGGGCTCCGCAGGGCAGAGTGCCAGATAACGCCTGGGAGGCGCGAGCCTACGGAAAGTGCCACAGAAAACAACCGCCCAAGCACTTCGGTGCCGGTAAGGGTGAAAAGGTGCGGTAAGAGCGCACCGCACGGCTGGCAACAGTCCGTGGCTAGGTAAACCCCACTCGGAGCAAGACCAAATAGGGTTCCATCAGGCGTGGCCCGCGTCGGAACCGGGTAGGTTGCTAGAGGCGTCCAGTGATGGCCGTCGTAGAGGAATGACTGTCCTCGACAAAACCCGGCTTACAGATCGACTCTCCACCTTTTCCTTCCTGCTTGAATCGATAGCAGATCTCATCTGGTAATGCCGAAAAAATCTTACTCTTGATAAATCACTTTAAGTTCGGCCCGCATCGGGTTGTGCGCGTTTGATTTCTCAAGTCTTTTTATTCCCCAGATAGTCTTTCCACATTCCTTTAACGCGCTAAATCTCGGTCATGTAAGGCTTTTCCTTCCGAACGTGCCTTGACGGTGCTGCGGGCGGATTCCTATAGTGTGCGCAAGTGGCAGAAAGTGGGATGAAGTGGGTTTTCTGACACAAAAAAGCTAATATTGTGGGGAATCGCAGCCGTGTTTCGCGGAGCCAATGCCGTCAGTCTCGATGCCAAGGGCCGTCTCGCCATGCCGAGCCGGTATCGTGACGAGCTCGATTCGCGTTGCAACGGGCAGCTGATCGTGACCATCGATGCTGTCGATCCCTGTTTGTGCGTCTACCCGCTCGATGAGTGGGAGCAAATTGAAGCCAAGTTGCGAGCCTTGCCGTCGCTTCGTGAGGAAAACCGCCGCCTGCAGCGATTGCTGATCGGTAACGCGGTCGACCTTGAGCTTGATGGCAGTGGTCGCTTCCTGGTGCCGCCCCGCTTGCGTGAGTACGCCCGGCTGGACAAGAAGGCGATGCTGGTGGGGCAACTGAACAAATTCCAGCTGTGGGATGAGGAAGCCTGGAACACGGTTTCGGCAGCCGACCTCGCAGCTATCCAACAACCGGGCGCCATGCCCGACGAATTGCGTGACCTGATCCTGTGACCATAGATAGCGGCTTCAACCACATTACCGTCCTGCTCGACGAAGCTGTCGAGGCACTGGCCTTGCGCGCCGACGGTTGCTATCTGGACGGCACCTTTGGCCGTGGCGGACACAGTCGGTTGATTCTCAGCAGGCTCGGCCCACAAGGGCAGCTACTGGGCTTTGATAAAGATCCACAAGCGATTGCCACAGGGCAAGCGCTGGCGGCCGAAGACGGCCGCTTTGTCATTGTGCAGCGCAGCTTTGCCGAGCTGGGTGCAGAAGTGGCCGAACGCGGCCTGCACGGCAAGGTGAGCGGGATACTGATGGACCTGGGTGTGTCCTCACCTCAGCTCGACGACCCGGAACGTGGCTTCAGCTTTCTCAACGACGGGCCGCTGGACATGCGCATGAATCCCGATCAGGGCATCAGCGCCGCCGAATTCATTGCCACCGCGCCGGTCGAGGAAATCGCCCGCGTGTTCAAGGAGTATGGCGAGGAGCGCTTTGCCGGCCGTATGGCCCGTGCCGTCGTCGAGCGCCGTGAAAAGCAGCCGTTCACCCGCACCGGTGACCTTGCCGAGGTTCTCAAGGTAGCCAACCCTGCGTGGGAGAAGGGCAAGAACCCTGCCACCCGCGCGTTCCAGGGCCTGCGTATCCATGTCAACAACGAACTCGGTGACCTGGAAACCGGGCTACAAGCGGCTATCGACGCGCTGGAGGTTGGCGGTCGCCTGGCCGTGATCAGCTTCCACTCGCTCGAAGACCGGATCGTCAAGCTGTTCATGCGCAAACTGGCCAAGGGCGAAGCTGACAACCTGCCGCGCAACCTGCCCGTGCAGCACAAGGTGTTCGAGCCCAAGATCAAGCTGATCGGTAAAGCCCAGTTCGCCTCCGATGCAGAGCTCAAGGCCAACCCCCGCTCACGCAGTGCGGTGATGCGTGTTGCGGAGAAATTGCGGTGAGCAAGTTGTTCGCCAAACCTCTGCCGGGCGGCAGCTTCCTCATGCTCATGCTGTTCGTCGGCGTGCTGGGCTCGGCCATTGCCGTGTCGTATAGCGCGCACTGGAACCGGCAATTGCTCAATACCCTGTACGGGGAGCTGAATGAGCGGGACAAGGCCCAGGCCGAATGGGGCCGGTTGATTCTGGAACAAAGCACCTGGACGGCGGCCAGCCGCATCGAAAACCTGGCCACCGAGCAGCTAAAGATGCGTGTGCCAGCCGCTGACGAAGTGCGGATGGTGGCGCCATGATGAAGCTCGAAGGCGCACTCTACCCCTGGCGGTTCCGCGTAGTCGTTGGCCTGCTGGCGCTGATGGTCGGCGCCATTTGCTGGCGCATCATCGACCTGCAGGTCGTCGACCGCGATTTCCTCAAGGGGCAGGGCGATGCGCGCAGCCTGCGTCACATTCCTATCCCTGCGCACCGTGGCTTGATCACAGACCGCAATGGCGAGCCACTGGCGGTCAGTACGCCGGTCACCACCCTGTGGGCCAACCCCAAGGAAATGCAGGCTTCGCGCGATCGCTGGCCGCAGTTGGCAACCGCCCTTGGGCAGAATCCACAGCAGCTCACCGAGCGCCTGACTCAGCAGGCCAACAAGGAATTCATCTACCTGGTCCGTGGCCTGACGCCCGAGCAGGGGCAGCACGTGCTGGACCTGAAGGTACCGGGCGTCTACGGGCTGGAAGAGTTCCGCCGCTTCTACCCTGCCGGTGACGTGACCGCCCACATGGTCGGTTTTACCGACCTGGATGATCACGGTCGCGAAGGTGTCGAGCTGGCCTATGACGAGTGGCTGGCCGGTGTGCCGGGCAAGCGGCAGGTGATCAAGGACCGGCGCGGTCGCCTGATCAAGGACATCCAGGTCACCAAGAACGCCAAGGCAGGGAAGACCTTGGCGTTGTCGATTGACCTGCGCCTTCAGTACCTGGCTACCCGCGAACTGCGTAACGCCATCGCCGAGCAGGACGCCAAGGCCGGTAGCCTGGTGATCATGGACGTCAAGACCGGTGAGGTTCTGGCGATGGTCAACCAGCCTACCTACAACCCCAACAACCGCCGCAGCATGTTCCCGGCGGCCATGCGCAACCGGGCCATCATCGACGTATTCGAGCCTGGTTCCACGGTCAAGCCCATCTCGATGAGTGCCGCACTGGAAAGTGGCCGCTGGAAGCCCACCGACAAGGTCGAGGTTTACCCGGGCAGCTTGCAGATCGGTCGCTACACCATCAAGGACGTGTCCCGAAGCGAAGGTCCGATCCTCGACCTGACCGGCATTCTGATCAACTCCAGTAACGTGGGCATGAGCAAGATCGCCTTCGATATCGGCGGCGAAGCCATCTACCGGGTCATGTCTCAGGTCGGGCTGGGTCAGTACACCGGCCTGGGTTTCCCGGGTGAGCGCGTCGGCAACCTGCCCAACCACCGGGAATGGCGCAAGGCCGAAACAGCCACGCTGTCGTACGGCTACGGCGTTTCGGTCACCGCCCTGCAGCTGGTGCACGCTTATGCAGCCTTGGCCAACGACGGCAAGATGGTGCCGCTGTCGATCCTCAAGGTGGACAAGGCGCCCGAGGCCGTCCAGGCGATTCCCAAGGACACCGCAGAGACCGTGCAGGGCATGCTCCAGCAAGTGATCGAGGCGCCGCGCGGCGTATTCCGTGCCCAGGTGCCGTTCTATCACGTGGCCGGCAAGTCCGGTACCGCGCGTAAAGCCACGGTGGGCTCCAAGGGCTACACCGAAAATGCCTATCGCTCGCTGTTCGCAGGTTTCGGTCCGATGAGCGATCCGCGTTATGCGATCGTCGTGGTGATCGACGAGCCCGGCAAAGGCGGGTACTTCGGCGGTCTGGTATCGGCACCTGTGTTCAGCAAGGTCATGTCCGGCACCCTTCGGTTGATGAACGTGCCGCCAGACAACCTGCCGCCCCCTGCGCCGGCAGCGCCGGCAAGCCAATCGCAAGTCAATGCAGCAGCTGCCAACGGAGGGCGTGGATAATGACAATGCCATTGAGCAAGCTCTTCGCCCATGCCAGCCGCGATCCGCTGATTCGTGAACTGACCCTCGACAGCCGCAACGTGCGCCCAGGCGACCTGTTCCTGGCGGTGCCTGGGGCCAAGGTCGACGGCCGCGAGCATATCGCCGACGCGCTGGCCCGTGGCGCTGCCGCCGTGGCTTACGAGGAACAGGGCGCCACGGTGCTGCCGCTGACCGATGTACCGCTGATTCCAGTCAAAGGCCTGATCGCCCAGCTGTCGGACATCGCCGGGCGCTTCTATGGCGAGCCCAGCCGCCAATTGAACCTGGTGGGCGTGACCGGCACCAACGGCAAGACCAGCGTTACCCAACTGGTGGCACAGGCGCTCGACCTGTTGGGCCAGCGTTGCGGCCTGGTGGGTACCCTGGGGACGGGTTTCTACGGCGAGCTGAAAAGCGGCCGCCTGACCACGCCTGACCCGATCGCCGTGCAGTCGACCCTGTATGACTTGAAAAAACAAGGCGCCAAGGCCGTGGCCATGGAAGTGTCCTCCCATGCCCTGGAACAGGGCCGTGTAGCGGCCCTGGCGTTCGACATCGCGGTGATGACCAACCTGTCCCGTGACCACCTCGACTACCACGGCAGCATGCAGGCCTACGAAGCGGCCAAGGCCAAGCTGTTTGCCTGGCCAAGCCTGCGCTGCCAGGTGGTCAATCTGGACGACGACTTCGGTCGCCGCCTTGCTGACGCCTACGCTCGCAAGCCGATGGCCGATCGCATCGATACCCGGCTGATCAGCTACAGCCTGGAGCACCCCGACGCCTCGCTGTATTGCCGCGAGGCCACGTTCGACGACGATGGCGTCTGCGCCACCCTCGTCACCGCCCAGGGCGAGCGCACGTTGCGCACGCAGCTGCTGGGTCGCTTCAACCTGAGCAACGTATTGGCGGCCGTGGCGACCTTGCTGGCATTGGACTACGCGCTGGACGAGATCCTCAAGGTCATGCCGCAGCTGCACGGCCCTGTTGGCCGCATGCAACGCCTGGGCGGCGGTGAAAAGCCCCTGGTGGTGGTCGATTACGCGCACACGCCCGATGCCCTGGAAAAAGTGCTCCAGGCCCTGCGCCCTCATGCCCACGGACAACTGCTGTGCCTGTTCGGCTGTGGCGGCGACCGTGACCGGGGCAAGCGCCCGCTGATGGCAGAAGTGGCCGAGCGCCTGGCCGACCGGGTGCTGGTGACCGACGACAACCCGAGGACCGAAGACCCGATGCGCATATTCGACGATATTCGTCCCGGCTTTACGGCGCCGACCGAGGTGGCGTTCGTGCCCGGTCGCGGCGAGGCCATCGCCCAGCTGATCGCCGGTGCCGGCGCCGCCGACGTCATCGTGCTGGCCGGCAAGGGACATGAGGATTATCAGGAAATCAACGCGCAGCGGCATGCGTTTTCCGATTTGACCGAGGCCGAAAAGGCACTCGCAGCCTGGGAGGCCCCCAATGCTTGAGGCGATGACGCTCAGCCAGGTGAGCTCCACCTTGCACGGCCGCCTGACCGGCGCCGATGCTCGCTTCGATGGCGTCAGCATCGACAGCCGTAGCGTCGTACCGGGGCAGCTCTTCGTTGCCCTGACCGGCCCGCGCTTCGACGGCCATGACTACCTGGCAGACGTCAAGGCCAAGGGCGCCGTGGCGGCGCTGGTAGAGCGCGAAGTGCAAGGCGTCGACCTGCCGCAATTGGTGGTCGCCGATTGCCGCCTGGCCCTTGGCCAGCTTGGAGCACTCAACCGGGCCGCCTTCGACAAGCCCGTGGTGGCCATTACCGGGTCCAGCGGCAAGACCACGGTCAAGGAAATGCTCGCCAGCATTTTGCGCACGCGCGGCCTGGTGCATGCCACACGAGGCAACCTGAACAATGACCTGGGCGCGCCCCTGACCTTGTTGGAAATTGCCCCCGAGCATAGCGCCGCCGTCATCGAGCTGGGCGCCTCGCGCATCGGCGAGATTCGCTACACCGTGGGCCTGACCCAGCCTCAGGTGGTGATCATCAATAATGCCGGCACCGCGCACGTGGGTGAATTCGGCGGCCCGGACAAGATCGTCGAGGCCAAGGGCGAAATCCTCGAAGGGCTGGGTGAGGGCGGTACAGCCATTCTCAACCTGGCCGACAAGGCCTTCGACACCTGGCGCACGCGTGCTGGCGATCACCGGGTCGTGAGCTTTGCGCTCGACGATCCCCGTGCCGATTACCATGCCAG
This sequence comes from Pseudomonas sp. UBA5666, assembly GCF_002420785.1. NCBI lineage: Bacteria > Pseudomonadati > Pseudomonadota > Gammaproteobacteria > Pseudomonadales > Pseudomonadaceae > Pseudomonas > Pseudomonas sp. UBA5666. The sequence continues at coordinate 12,394 of NZ_DIIQ01000051.1, forward strand.
TGGCATTGGCCGTGATCCCCGCGGTTGCCCGTCCTTCACCCTGCACGGGGCCGGCGAGCAGGTGCAGGTGCAACTCAACGTGCTGGGCGTGCACAACGTCAGCAACGCCCTGGCCGCCGCCGCCGCTGCCCATGCCGTGGGTATCAGCCTGCAGGGTATTGCCGCAGGCCTGGCTGCGGTTCAGCCGGTCAAGGGCCGCACCGTGGCGCAGGTCACCCCGCGCGGTGCTCGTGTGATCGATGACAGTTACAACGCAAATCCCACCTCCATGTGTGCCGCCATTGATATACTCGCCGGCTTTTCCGGACGCACCGTCCTGGTGCTTGGAGAAATCGGCGAGCTGGGTCAGTGGGCGCAGGAAGGTCACCGTCAGGTGGGTGACTACGCACGCGGCAAGGTCGACGCCTTGTATGCGGTGGGTGCCAACATGGCGCACGCCGTCGAGGCGTTCGGGACCCATGGCCACCATTACGCTACGCAGGCCGCGCTGATCGAAGCAGTCAGTGCCGAAAATGCCAGCGATACCACTATCTTGATCAAGGGCTCGCGCAGCGCTGCGATGGAAAACGTCGTGGCTGCACTGTGCGGTGCCAGCGGGGAGAAACATTAATGCTGCTGCTGTTGGCCGAGTATCTGCAACAGTTCCACAAAGGCTTCGCGGTCTTCCAGTACCTCTCCCTGCGCGGGATTCTCGGGGTGCTTACCGCGTTGTCGCTGGCGCTGTGGCTGGGGCCGTGGATGATCCGTACGCTGCAAATTCGCCAGATCGGCCAGGCCGTGCGCAATGACGGGCCGCAGTCGCACCTGTCCAAGTCCGGTACGCCGACCATGGGCGGGGCGTTGATCCTGTCTGGCATCGCCGTCAGTACCTTGCTGTGGGCCGACCTGACCAACCGATATGTCTGGGTGGTGCTGATCGTCACCCTGGCCTTCGGTGCCATCGGCTGGGTCGACGACTACCGCAAGGTCATCGAGAAGAACTCCCGTGGCCTGCCAAGTCGCTGGAAGTACTTCTGGCAGTCGGTGTTCGGCCTGGCTGCGGCGGTGTTCCTCTACAAGACCGCCCCGACCAGTGTCGAAACCACCCTGATACTGCCGTTCATCAAGGACGTCACCATTCCCCTGGGCATCGGTTTCGTGGTGCTGACCTATTTCGTCATCGTTGGCTCCAGCAACGCCGTGAACCTGACCGATGGCCTGGATGGCCTGGCCATCATGCCGACCGTGATGGTCGGCGGGGCGCTGGGCATCTTCTGCTACCTGTCGGGCAACGTGAAGTTCGCCGAGTACCTGTTGATCCCGTACGTGCCCGGCTCCGGTGAGCTGATCGTGTTCTGCGGCGCACTGATCGGTGCTGGCCTCGGCTTTCTGTGGTTCAACACCTACCCGGCACAAGTGTTCATGGGCGATGTGGGGGCATTGGCGCTGGGCGCGGCGCTGGGCACCATCGCCGTGATCGTGCGCCAGGAGATCGTGCTGTTCATCATGGGCGGCGTGTTCGTGATGGAAACCCTGTCCGTGGTCATCCAGGTCGCTTCGTTCAAGCTGACCGGCAAGCGCGTGTTCCGCATGGCGCCGATTCACCACCACTTTGAACTCAAGGGCTGGCCAGAGCCACGCGTGATCGTCCGATTCTGGATCATCACCGTGATCCTGGTGCTGATTGGCCTTGCCACCCTGAAACTGAGGTAGATGCGCGTGTCACTGATCGCTTCCGACCAATTCCGCATCGTTGTCGGCCTCGGCAAGAGCGGCATGTCCCTGGTTCGCTTCCTGGCGAGCCGGGGCATCGCCTTTGCGGTCGCCGATACCCGCGAGCAACCGCCGGAACTGGAAACCCTGCGCCGTGACTACCCGCAGGTGGAAGTACGCTGTGGCGAGCTTGACGTGGACTTCCTGTGCCGCGCCAGCGAGCTGTACGTCAGCCCAGGCCTGGCCTTGGCTACGCCGGCGCTGCAACAAGCCGCTGCCCGTGGGGTCAAGCTGTCCGGCGACATCGAGCTGTTCGCGCGCAACGCCAAGGCACCCATCATCGCCATCAGTGGATCGAATGCCAAAAGCACCGTCACCACCCTGGTCGGCGAAATGGCCGCCAGGGCGGGCAAGCGCGTGGCGGTCGGCGGCAACCTTGGCACACCGGCCCTCGACCTGTTGGCCGATGACGTGGAGCTGTACGTGATGGAGCTGTCCAGCTTCCAGCTGGAAACCACCGACCAGCTCAATGCCGAAGTCGCCACGGTGCTGAACATCAGCGAAGACCACATGGACCGCTACAGTGGCCTGCCGGCCTACCACCTGGCCAAGCACCGCATCTTCCGTGGTGCGCGGCAGGTGGTGGTCAATCGCCAGGACGCGCTCAGCCGTCCCCTGCCGGTCGAAGGCCGTCCCTGCTGGACCTTTGGTCTGGGCGAGCCCGACTTCAAGGCGTTCGGCCTGCGCGAGGTGGACGGCGAGAAATACCTGGCCTTCGCGTTCCAAACCCTGATGCCGGTTCGCGACCTCAAGGTGCGCGGTGCCCATAACCAAAGCAATGCGCTGGCCGCACTGGCCCTGGGCCATGCTGCGGGCCTGCCCTTCGAGCCGATGCTGCAGGCGCTGCGTGAATTCACGGGGCTCGCTCACCGCTGCCAGTGGGTACGTGAGCGCAACGGCGTGAACTGGTATGACGACTCCAAGGCCACCAACGTTGGCGCCGCACTGGCAGCCATCGAAGGCCTGGGTGCCGATACAGCAGGCAAGCTGGTGCTGATTGCCGGAGGCGACGGCAAGGGCGCCGATTTTGCTGCGTTGCGCGAACCGGTCCGGCGCTACTGCCGCGCCGTGGTGTTGCTGGGCCGTGATGCCGAACGCCTGGGCCAGGCCCTGGGTGATGCTGCGCCGCTGGTGCGGGTGGCCTCCCTGGACGACGCCGTTCAGCGCTGCGCCGAGCTGGCACAGCCCGGTGATGCCGTTCTGCTGTCGCCAGCCTGCGCCAGCCTCGACATGTTCAAGAACTTCGAAGAACGCGGGCGCCTGTTTGCCCAGGCAGCGGGAGCACTGGCATGATCTTCGGCATCCTCAAGCCCTATCCGTCGCCGCTGATCAGCGGCCGTGGCATCGACCTGGACTTCCCCCTGCTGGCCGGTTGCCTGGCGCTGCTGGGCCTGGGCCTGGTGATGATCACGTCCGCCTCCTCGGAAGTGGCCGCCGTTCAGTCCGGCAACCCGCTTTACCACATGTACCGGCACCTGGTTTACGTTTTCCTCGGGCTGGTCGCCTGTGGCGCGACCATGATGGTGCCAATTGCCACCTGGCAGCGCATGGGCTTCATGATGCTCCTGGGGGCCTTCGGCCTGTTGGTCATGGTGCTGGTGCCCGGGATCGGGCGCGAGGTCAACGGCTCGATGCGCTGGATCGGCTTCAGCTTCTTCAACGTCCAGCCGTCTGAAATCGCCAAGGTATTCGTGGTCATCTACCTTGCCGGCTACCTGGTACGCCGTCAGACCGAGGTGCGGGAAAGCTGGATGGGCTTTTTCAAGCCGTTCATCGTGCTGCTGCCCATGGCTGGCCTGCTGCTGATGGAGCCGGACTTCGGCGCTACCGTGGTGATGATGGGGGCGGCGGCTGCCATGCTGTTCCTGGGTGGGGTGGGGCTGTTCCGATTCAGCCTGATGGTGGTGCTGGCGGTTGTCGCGGTGTTCGTGCTGGTGCAGGCGCAGCCCTATCGAATGGCGCGACTGATCACCTTCACCGACCCCTGGTCCGATCAGTTCGGCTCCGGCTACCAGTTGACTCAGGCCCTGATCGCATTCGGGCGTGGCGAGTGGCTTGGCGTGGGCCTGGGCAACAGCGTGCAGAAGCAGTTCTACCTGCCTGAAGCGCACACCGACTTCGTGTTCTCGGTGCTGGCCGAAGAGCTGGGAGTGGTGGGCTCGCTGGTCACCATCGCGCTGTTCGTCTTCGTCACCGTCCGTGCGCTGTACATCGGGCTCTGGGCCGAAAAAGCCAAACAGTTCTTCGCCGCGTACATGGCCTTCGGGCTGGCCTTCCTGTGGATTGGTCAGTTCCTGATCAACATTGGCGTGAACGTCGGTTTGCTGCCGACCAAAGGCCTGACCCTGCCGTTCCTCAGCTATGGCGGCAGCTCGCTGGTCATCTGTTGCGCGTGTGTGGGGCTGCTGCTGCGCATCGAATGGGAAAGCCGTACCCACCTGGGCAGCGAGGAGCACGAATTCAGCGAAAGCGATTTTGCCGAGGAGCCTGCCCATGGCCGCTGAAGGCAAGAACGTATTGATCATGGCTGGCGGAACCGGCGGTCACGTGTTCCCGGCGCTGGCCTGCGCGCGCGAGTTCCAGGCGCGTGGCTATACCGTGCACTGGCTGGGTACCCCGCGAGGTATCGAGAATGAATTGGTGCCCCAGGCCGGCCTTGCCCTGCATCAGATTCAGGTCACCGGCCTGCGTGGCAAGGGCAAGCTGTCGCTGCTCAAGGCCCCATTGACCCTGGTCAAGGCCGTGCTGCAGGCCCGGCGCATCATCCGCGCGCTCAAGCCTGCCTGTGTGCTGGGCTTCGGCGGGTATGTCACGGGCCCCGGCGGCGTGGCAGCGCGCCTTTGCGGGGTGCCGCTGATCATTCATGAGCAAAATGCCCGCGCTGGCACCGCCAACCGTTTGCTGGTGCCTCTGGCTGCACGGGTGTGCGAAGCCTTCCCCGACACCTTCCAGGCCAGTGAAAAGCGCCGCACCACAGGCAATCCGGTGCGTGCGGAACTGTTCATGGATGCCGAGCGCCCTGCGCTTGGCCAGCGCCAACCGCACCTGCTGGTACTCGGCGGTAGCCTGGGCGCGGAACCCTTGAATACTTTGTTGCCTAAGGCGCTGTCCGAAGTGCCCGAAGCCGTGCGCCCCAAGGTGTTCCACCAGGCGGGCAAGCAACATGCGTCGATCACCGCCGAGCGATACCGCGAAGCGGGTGTCCAGGCGCAGGTCGAGCCCTTCATCAAGGACATGGCCCAAGCCTATGGCTGGGCCGACCTGGTGGTCTGCCGTGCCGGGGCCCTCACCGTCAGCGAGCTGGCGGCAGCGGGCCTGCCCTCGATACTGGTGCCCTTGCCCCATGCGATCGACGACCACCAGACCCATAACGCCCATTATCTGGCCCGCGAAGGCGCTGCCTTCCTGATGCCACAAGCGACAACTGGCGCAGCGCAGCTCGCTGAACGCCTGAGCGAGGTGCTGATGCAACCCGAGAAACTGACTGTCATGGCCGGTACCGCAAGACGCCTGGCCAAACCTGCTGCAACCAGCACCGTCGTCGATATCTGCCTGGAGGTGGCCCGTGGTTGAGAGCCAGAAAGCCATGCCCCAGCCCAAGATGGGCCGTATTCGCCGTATCCACTTCGTGGGTATCGGCGGTGTCGGCATGTGCGGTATCGCCGAGGTACTGCTGAACCTGGGCTACGAGGTTTCCGGTTCGGACCTCAAGGTCTCGCCTGTGACCGAGCGCCTGGAGTCGTTCGGCGCGCAGATCTTCGTCGGCCATCGTGCAGAGAACGCTGCGACCGCTGACGTGCTCGTGGTGTCGAGCGCCATCAACCCGGCCAACCCTGAAGTGGCCACCGCCCTGGAACGTCGCATCCCCGTGGTGCCACGTGCCGAGATGCTGGCCGAACTCATGCGCTACCGCCATGGCGTGGCCGTGGCCGGCACCCACGGCAAGACCACCACCACCAGCCTGCTGGCCTCGGTATTCGCCGCCGGTGGGCTGGACCCCACGTTCGTCATCGGTGGCCGTTTGACCGCAGCGGGCACCAACGCCCAGCTGGGCACCAGCCGTTACCTGATCGCCGAAGCCGATGAAAGCGACGCCAGCTTCCTGCACTTGCAACCGATGGTCGCCGTGGTCACCAACATCGACGCCGACCACATGGCCACCTACGAAGGGGACTTCAACAAACTGAAGAAGACCTTCGTCGAGTTCCTGCACAACCTGCCGTTCTACGGCCTGGCGGTGATGTGCCTGGATGACCCGGTGGTGCGCGAGATCCTGCCCCAGGTCAAGCGCCCGACGGTCACCTACGGCTTCAGCGAAGAAGCCGATATCCGCGCCATCAACGTCCGCCAGCAAGGCATGCAGACGCATTTCACCGTCTTGCGCCGCGACTGCGAGCCGCTGGAAGTCTCGGTGAACATGCCCGGCAACCACAACGTGCTCAATGCACTGGCGACCATTGCCATCGCCACTGACGAAGGCATTCCCGACGAAGCCATTCTCCAGGGGCTCTCCGGGTTTCAGGGCGTCGGCCGTCGGTTCCAGGTGTACGGTGAGCTGCCCGTGGAAGGCGGCAGCGTGATGCTGGTGGATGATTACGGTCATCACCCCACTGAAGTGGCCGCGGTGATCAAGGCCGTGCGTGGCGGCTGGCCAAGCCGCCGCCTGGTGATCGTCTACCAGCCGCACCGCTACAGCCGCACCCGCGACCTGTACGACGACTTCGTCCAGGTGCTCGGTGACGCCAACGTGCTGCTGCTGATGGAAGTCTACCCGGCTGGCGAAGAGCCGATCCCCGGGGCCGATAGCCGCCAGCTGTGCCACAGCATTCGCCAGCGCGGCAAGCTGGACCCGATCTACATCGAGCGCGGCGCCGAGCTGGCGCCGTTGGTTCAGCCGTTGCTGCGTGCCGGCGACATCCTGATCTGCCAAGGTGCCGGCGATGTCGGTGGCCTGGCTCCGCAATTGATGAAAAGCCCGCTGTTTGCCGGCGCCGTGCAGGAGACGTCTAAATGACCAGCGCCTACGACCTATTGCCCAGCACCTTGGACGTCAAGGCGTTCGGCCGCGTCGCCGTGCTCTATGGGGGCAAGAGCGCCGAGCGGGAAGTCTCGCTCAAGTCCGGCGCCGCCGTGATAGGTGCGCTCACCGAAGCCGGCGTGGACGTCGTCGCCATCGACGTGGGCGATGACCTGCTTGCGCGTCTGCAAAGCGAAAAAATCGACCGTGCCTTCATCATCCTGCACGGCCGCGGCGGCGAAGACGGCAGCATGCAGGGGTTGCTCGAGTGCCTGGGCATTCCCTACACCGGTAGCGGCATCCTGGCTTCGGCCTTGGCGATGGACAAGCTGCGCACCAAGCAGGTGTGGCAGAGCCTGGGCATTCCTACCCCGCGGCATGCGGTATTGGCCAGCGAAAGCGATTGTTTGCGTGCCAGTACGGAACTGGGCTTCCCGCTTATCGTCAAACCTGCCCATGAAGGCTCCAGCATCGGCATGGCCAAGGTGAACAGCGAGCAAGAACTGGTTGCCGCCTGGCGAGATGCCGCCAACTACGATTCTCAGGTACTCGTGGAACAGTGGATTCACGGCCCGGAGTTCACCATTGCGGTGTTGCGCGGGCAGGTACTGCCGCCGATTGCCCTGGGAACCCCCCACGTGTTCTACGACTACGACGCCAAATACATCGCCAACGATACCCAGTACCGCATTCCCTGTGGGCTCGATAGCGCCAAGGAGCAGGAACTGATCGATCTGACCGCCCGCGCTTGCGATGCCATCGGCATCGAAGGCTGGGGGCGGCTGGACGTGATGCAGGACGAGCAGGGCCGGTTCTGGCTGCTCGAAGTCAACACCGCACCAGGCATGACTGATCATAGCCTGGTGCCCATGGCGGCCCGCGCGGCCGGCTTGGACTTCCAGCAACTGGTGCTGGCGATCCTGGCCGAAAGCGTGGCGACGCGAGGTTAATCATCATGCAGGGCGCAATGGTACGTCAGCAGCAACCCGTTACCGGCCGCAGCAAGCCGGTGCCGCGTGGTGCCAGCCGGCTGGTGGCCGACGAGCCCGTATCGGCGCGCCTGCCGCGTCCAAGCCTGGGCGGCCTCAAGCGCCTGCTGTGGCCGGTGTTGCTGGTAGCCGCAGGCTTCGGCGCCTACGAGGGGGCCATACGGCTCATGCCGTATGCCGACCGGCCGATCACCAAGATCGACGTGCAGGGCGACCTGACCTACATCAGCCAGCAGTCGGTGCAGCAGCGTATCGCCCCCTATGTGGCCGCAAGCTTCTTCACCGTCGACCTGCCGGCGATGCGCAAGGAGCTTGAGCAGATGCCCTGGATCGCCCATGCCGAAGTGCGCCGGGTATGGCCGGACGAAGTGGTGATTCGCCTCGAGGAACAACTGCCGGTGGCACGCTGGGGTGACGCGGCCTTGCTCAATAACCAGGGCCAGGCCTTCACACCGCGCGAACTGGCCAACTACGAGCACCTGCCACAATTGGCCGGCCCCCAGCGGGCCCAGCAGCAGGTCATGCAGCAGTATCAGATATTGAGCCAGATGCTGCGCCCCCTGGGCTTCTCCATTGCGCGCCTGGAGTTGCGCGAGCGAGGCAGCTGGTTCCTGACCACGGGCGCGAGCAGCGCAGGGCCTGGTATCGAGCTGCTGCTGGGGCGCGACCATCTGGTCGAGAAGATGCGCCGTTTCATTGCCATTTACGACAAGACGCTTAAAGAGCAGATCGCCAACATCGCCCGCATCGATCTGCGATATGCCAACGGGCTTGCCGTTGGCTGGCGGGAACCGATTGCACCGACGACGGCCCAACCCGCCGTTGCGAAGAATTAGAGAGAGGCAGGACCATGGCAAACGCGCATAGCGGCAAAATGATCGTCGGGCTGGACATCGGCACTTCCAAGGTAGTGGCCTTGGTAGGTGAGGTGGGCGAAGACGGCACGCTGGAAATCGTCGGGATCGGCACACACCCGTCCCGCGGCCTGAAAAAAGGCGTGGTGGTGAACATCGAGTCCACCGTCCAATCGATCCAGCGCGCCGTTGAAGAAGCTCAGCTGATGGCGGGCTGCCGCATCCACTCGGCCTTCGTGGGCGTTGCAGGCAATCACATCCGCAGCCTGAACTCCCATGGCATCGTCGCCATTCGCGATCGCGAAGTCAGCCTGGCCGACCTTGAGCGTGTGCTCGATGCCGCCCAGGCGGTGGCCATTCCGGCGGACCAGCGGGTGCTTCACACCCTGCCGCAGGACTACGTGATCGATAACCAGGAAGGCGTGCGCGAACCGCTCGGCATGTCGGGCGTGCGCCTGGAGGCCAAGGTTCACGTGGTGACCTGCGCCGTCAATGCCGCCCAGAACATCGAGAAATGCGTGCGCCGCTGCGGCCTCGAAATCGACGACATCATTCTCGAGCAACTGGCATCGGCCTATTCGGTACTGACCGACGACGAGAAAGAGCTGGGCGTGTGCCTGGTCGACATCGGCGGCGGCACCACCGACATCGCGATTTTCACCGAAGGCGCCATTCGCCACACCGCCGTCATTCCGATTGCCGGCGACCAGGTGACCAATGACATTGCCATGGCCCTGCGTACGCCCACACAGTATGCCGAGGAAATCAAGATCCGTTATGCCTGCGCCTTGGCCAAGCTGGCAGGTGCAGGTGAAACCATCAAGGTGCCAAGCGTTGGCGACCGTCCTCCGCGCGAACTGTCGCGCCAGGCATTGGCCGAAGTGGTCGAGCCGCGCTACGACGAACTCTTCACCCTGATCCAGGCTGAACTTCGCCGCAGCGGCTACGAGGACCTGGTGCCTGCTGGCATCGTCCTGACCGGTGGCACCGCCAAGATGGAAGGCGCGGTCGAGCTGGCCGAGGAAATTTTCCACATGCCGGTACGCCTGGGCGTGCCGCACAGCGTGCGCGGCCTGAGCGACGTGGTACGCAACCCGATTTATTCCACCGGTGTGGGCTTGCTTACCTACGGGCTGCACAAGCAGACCGAAGACCTGCCCTTGACCGGCAACAGCAGCAGCAACAACAGCTATGGCGATGAACCGAAGGCCCCGGTGCTTGAGCGCTTCAAGCGGTGGGTACAAGGCAACTTCTAAGTTTCAAAGCAGTAGTGGTAGGCGCGACAACTAGAGAACTGTAAGGAGAGGGAAAATGTTCGAGCTCGTAGACAACGTCCCGCAAAGCCCGGTCATCAAGGTGATCGGCGTAGGTGGTGGTGGTGGTAACGCCGTCAATCACATGGTCAAGAGCAGCATCGAAGGCGTGGAGTTCATCTGCGCCAACACCGATGCTCAGGCGCTCAAGAACATTGGTGCGCGCACCATCCTGCAATTGGGCACTGGCGTGACCAAGGGCCTGGGTGCTGGCGCCAATCCGGAAGTCGGTCGTCAGGCCGCGCTGGAAGACCGTGAGCGCATCGCCGAAGTGCTGCAAGGCACCAACATGGTGTTCATCACCACCGGCATGGGCGGCGGTACCGGTACCGGTGCAGCGCCGATCATCGCCGAAGTGGCCAAGGAAATGGGCATCCTCACCGTGGCAGTGGTGACCCGTCCGTTCCCGTTCGAGGGCCGCAAGCGCATGCAGATCGCCGATGAAGGCATCCGCATGCTGGCCGAAAGCGTCGACTCGCTGATCACCATCCCCAACGAGAAACTGCTGACCATCCTGGGCAAGGACGCAAGCCTGTTGTCCGCGTTCGCCAAGGCCGATGACGTGTTGGCCGGTGCCGTTCGCGGTATCTCCGACATCATCAAGCGCCCGGGCATGATCAACGTCGACTTCGCCGACGTGCGCACCGTGATGGGTGAGATGGGCATGGCCATGATGGGCACCGGCTGCGCCAGTGGCCCGAACCGTGCTCGCGAGGCGACCGAGGCTGCGATCCGCAACCCGCTGCTCGAGGACGTCAACCTGCAGGGCGCCCGTGGCATCCTGGTCAACATCACCGCAGGTCCGGACCTGTCCCTGGGTGAATACTCCGACGTGGGTAGCATCATCGAAGCGTTCGCCTCCGACCATGCCATGGTCAAGGTCGGTACCGTGATCGACCCAGACATGCGCGACGAACTGCATGTCACCGTCGTGGCCACCGGCTTGGGTGCGCGTATCGAGAAGCCGGTCAAGGTGGTGGACAACACCCTGCAGACTGCCCAGCAGGCCTACGAGGCGTCCAACCCTGCCCCTGCGCGTCAGGAGCAGCCAGCCGTCAACTACCGTGATCTGGAGCGCCCGACCGTCATGCGCAATCAGGCGCACGCGGGTGCGGCAGCGGCGGCCAAGCTGAACCCTCAGGATGACCTGGATTATCTGGATATTCCGGCCTTCCTGCGTCGTCAGGCTGATTAATGAAATTTATCAGGGCTATGAAGGTGATTGGTATTCATCAAAGGTTGGGTCTGGTATTATCGCCAGCCTTTGTTGATAACTGTTCGCAATTTGCGCTGAAGCGGCCAATGCCATGATTAAACAACGCACCCTGAAGAATACCATCCGTGCCACAGGTGTCGGTCTGCACTCTGGGGAGAAGGTCTACCTGACCCTCAAGCCTGCACCTGTTGACACCGGCATCGTCTTCCGCCGCGCCGACCTCGACCCTGTGGTCGAGATCCCGGCGCGTGCGGCCAATGTCGGCGAGACAACCATGTCCACGACGCTGGTCAACGGTGACGTCAAGGTCGATACGGTCGAGCATCTGCTCTCCGCCATGGCGGGCCTGGGCATCGATAACGCCTACGTCGAGCTCTCCGCCTCGGAAGTACCGATCATGGATGGCAGCGCCGGACCTTTCGTATTCCTGATACAGTCTGCCGGCCTGGAAGAACAGGACGCAGCCAAGAAGTTCATCCGCATCCTGCGTGAGGTAACGGTGCAAGAGGGCGACAAGCGCGCCACCTTCCTGCCTTTCGAGGGGTTCAAGGTGAGCTTCGAGATCGACTTCGATCACCCGGTGCTTCGCAACCGGACCCAGAGCGCAAGCGTCGACTTCTCCAGCACCTCGTTCGTGAAGGAAGTCAGCCGCGCCCGCACCTTTGGCTTCATGCGTGACATCGAATACCTGCGCAAGCACAACCTTGCGCTGGGCGGCAGTGTAGAAAACGCCATCGTGGTCGATGAGGAAGGCGTGTTGAACGAAGACGGTCTTCGCTACGAAGACGAGTTCGTCAAACACAAGATTCTCGACGCCATTGGCGACCTGTACTTGCTGGGCAACAGCCTGATAGGCGAGTTCAAGGGCTTCAAGTCCGGTCACGCGCTGAACAACCAGCTGTTGCGCAAGCTGATTGCCGAAACCGATGCCTGGGAAGTGGTCACTTTCGAAGATGCCAGCACGGCGCCGATCTCGTATATGCGTCCTGTCGCGGCTGTGTAAGCTCGAACACTCTCTAGTTCATTGAGGCCACCTTCGGGTGGCCTTTTTTATGGCTTGCTTATGGGCAGAGACACCCATCAATCCATCCAGATGGCCCGAGCCGACCGTGTAAGTCGGGGCAGCGTCGGACTGTATCCTGCGGCGCCGAGGCGGCAAAGGCATCGACTCAGGCTTCGATGGTGGATGCGATCCATCGGCTTGGCCCTGGGGCTGCCCTTGCGCGCGGCTCTTTCATCCTCGATATGATCCAGGCGCGCATGCACCTGTGAGTAATGGCGGCCCCCCAAGCGCGGCGCCGCCGAGGATGGCTAGCACCATCAGGCTGAACAGCGCAGTCTGTAACGCCTTCAAAATCTTGGTTGCTGCCGCCCGAAGCCCCCTGGCAAATCGCTCAGTCCTTGGCCTGCGCATGCGCCGCCAGGCGCTCCAGTGCTGCCCGCAATTTCGCGTCAGTGATGCCTTCGGCCGTCTGCAGCAGGCTCTCGGCCGCGCTGTTGGACAACTCGGCCGCATGCCCGCCGCGTTTGGCGGGTACCAAGGGTGGTTGCACCTTGAAAAGAATACGCCTGAGGTTGCCGAACGCATCGGTTGCCTGCAACGCCGCCATCAGGCGCTTTTGCTGGTAACGCAGGCGCGTGGCCCAGTGCCCATCGGTTACCACAAGCAGCAAGGTACCGTCGCGCCATGACGCCACGTGGCAGTGCTCGCGTGCAGCCGGCTGCAACTGGCCTTCGACCAGGCGTTGCAGGTGCTCCAGGCGCTCGGCCTGGTTGAGCAACAGGCGCAGCGGGCGAACCTGGCGCAGCAACGCCGAGGGCGGCTGGGCGGGGGAGGGTTTGTAGGCCATGGGTATACGCATGAGGTTACAAGTAGGGCAGTCTAACACTTCAGCGTCTGTCCCGATCACCCAGCGGTTGAGCCCACTGGCCAAGCGCTGCGCCTGACGCTACCGGGGCCAGGCCCTGCAAGGCAGCGCGCACAGGCGAGTCTTGAACGCTTTCATCTTTCCAGGTCTTGAACTCAGGGGAAATGCCCCTATCTAAGACACGCCCCTGTAAAAGCGCTGTGCCAGCATCGTGGAATCCACCACTTTCATCACCATCGTTTCCGGGTAGAATGCTCGTTCGCATGCGGCCTTAGGGCTGCACGGGCGACTCATGGGGCCGCCCTCCATCCCTACGTGTGGAAGATCCTGCCAATATGTTTGCGCCTTTGTTAAAGAAACTTTTTGGAAGCAAGAACGAGCGTGAAGTCAAACGCATGCTCAAGACGGTGAGTATCGTCAATGCCTTCGAAGAGAAGATGGTGGCCCTCTCCGACGAGCAGCTGCGTGGCAAGACTGCCGAGTTCAAGGAGCGTTTGGCCAAAGGCGAAACACTGGACCAACTGCTGCCCGAAGCCTTTGCCGTCGCCCGTGAGGCTGGCAAGCGCGTAATGGGCATGCGTCACTTCGACGTTCAGCTCATTGGCGGCATGACCCTGCACGAGGGCATGATCGCGGAAATGCGCACCGGTGAAGGCAAGACCCTGGTCGGTACCTTGGCCGTCTACCTCAATGCATTGTCCGGCAAGGGCGTGCACGTGGTCACCGTCAACGACTACCTCGCCCGTCGTGACGCCAACTGGATGCGCCCGCTGTACGAGTTCCTCGGCCTGTCGGTCGGTATCGTCTCGGCCTTCCAGCCGCCGGAAGAAAAGCGCGCAGCCTACGCTGCCGACATCACTTACGGTACCAACAACGAATTCGGTTTCGACTACCTGCGCGACAACATGGCGTTCAGCCAGGACGAGAAGTTCCAGCGTGAGCTGAACTTCGCAGTGATCGACGAAGTGGACTCGATCCTCATCGACGAAGCCCGTACGCCGTTGATCATTTCCGGCCAGGCCGAGGACAGCTCCAAGCTGTACATCGAGATCAACCGCCTGATCCCGCGCCTGACCCAGCACATCGAGGAAGTCGAAGGCCAGGTCACCCAGGAAGGCCACTTCACCATCGACGAGAAGACCCGCCAGGTCGAGCTCAACGAAGCCGGTCACCAGTTCATCGAAGAAATGCTGACCCAGGTCGGCCTGCTGGCCGAGGGCGAGAGCTTGTACTCGGCGCACAACCTGGGCCTGCTGACCCACGTCTATGCCGGTCTGCGCGCGCACAAGCTGTTCCACCGCAACGTCGAGTACATCGTGCAGGACGGCCAGGTGCTGCTGATCGACGAGCACACCGGGCGTACCATGCCGGGTCGTCGTCTGTCCGAAGGCCTGCACCAGGCCATCGAGGCCAAGGAAAACCTCAACATTCAGGCCGAGAGCCAGACCCTGGCCTCCACCACGTTCCAGAACTACTTCCGTCTGTACTCGAAACTGTCGGGCATGACCGGCACCGCCGATACCGAGGCCTTCGAGTTCGCCCAGATCTACGCCCTGAACGTGATGGTCATTCCGCCGAACAAGCCCCTGGCGCGCAAGGACCACAACGACCTGGTGTACCTGACCGCCGAAGAGAAGTACGCCGCGATCATCGCCGACATCAAGGAAACCTTGAAGCAAGGCCGGCCGGTGCTGGTGGGTACGGCCACCATCGAAACCTCCGAGCACATGTCCAACCTGCTGCACATGGAAGGCATCGAGCACAAGGTACTGAACGCCAAGTACCACGAGAAGGAAGCCGAGATCATTGCCCAGGCCGGTGCGCCAGGCGCGTTGACCATTGCCACCAACATGGCCGGTCGCGGTACCGACATCCTGTTGGGCGGCAACTGGGAAGCTGAAGTGGCCGCACTGGAAAACCCAACGGCCGAGCAGATCGCGCACATCAAGGCCGACTGGCAGAAGCGTCACCAGCAGGTGATCGAGTCCGGTGGCCTGCACGTCATCGCCTCCGAGCGTCACGAATCGCGTCGTATCGACAACCAGCTGCGCGGTCGTTCCGGTCGCCAGGGTGACCCGGGTTCCAGCCGCTTCTACCTCTCGCTCGAAGACAGCCTGATGCGCATCTTCGCCTCTGACCGGGTGAAGAACTTCATGAAGGCGCTGGGCATGCAGTCGGGCGAAGCCATCGAACACCGCATGGTCACCAACGCCATCGAAAAGGCCCAGCGCAAGGTCGAAGGCCGCAACTTCGATATCCGCAAGCAGTTGCTCGAATACGACGACGTGGCCAACGAGCAGCGCAAGGTCATCTACCACATGCGCAACAGCCTGCTGGCCGCAGAGAACGTGGGCGACACCATCGCCGAATTCCGCAAGGAAGTACTCGACGCCACCATCAGCCAGCACATCCCGCCGCAATCGCTGCCTGAGCAGTGGGACGTGGCCGGCCTGGAAGCCTCGCTGTCCAGTGACTTCGCCATGAAGTTGCCGATCCAGCAGTGGCTCGACGAAGACGACCACCTCTACGAAGAGACCCTGCGCGAGAAGCTGCTGCACGAAATCACCACGGCCTACACCGAGAAAGAAGACCAGGCCGGGATGGAAGCACTGCGCACCTTCGAGAAGCAGATCCTGCTGCGTGTGCTGGACGACCTGTGGAAGGACCACCTGTCGACCATGGACCACCTGCGTCATGGTATCCACCTGCGCGGCTACGCCCAGAAGAACCCGAAGCAGGAGTACAAGCGCGAGTCGTTCACCCTGTTCCAGGAACTGCTCGAGTCGATCAAGCGCGATGCCATCCGTGTGCTCTCGCACGTTCAGGTTCGTCGCGAAGACCCTGCCGAGGAAGAAGCACGCCTGCGCCGCGACGCCGAAGAGTTGGCCAGCCGCATGCAGTTCGAACACGCGCCCGCACCTGGTCTTGAAAGCGAGCAGTTGGCCGAGGAGGGCGCTGAGGTAGCCGTGGCTGCCGAGCCTGTGCGCAACGAGCAGAAACTGGGTCGCAACGAGCCGTGCTGGTGTGGTTCGGGCAAGAAATTCAAGCACTGCCACGGCCAGATCGAGTGATCTGACCGCAAGGCCGTCACAGGGCGCACGGCGCCGTGCTGGCTGCTCACTGCCAAGGGGCTACTGCGCAGCCCATCGCCGACACGCCAGCGCCGCCCTGAGCTGCGTCGATTCAAGCCATGCGGTATGCCCGGTTCGCCCGGGCTTGCCAAAGATGGGCCGCACAGCGGCCCTTTTTTTCACCACACGTATTTTCTAGGAGCGCTCCAATGGCTGTTGGTCTTGGTCCTTTGCCTACGCTGCACCCCGTCCCGGGTTTCGAACTCGGTATTGCCTCCGCCGGCATCAAGCGCCCGGGGCGCAAGGATGTGGTGGTCATGCGCTGCGCCGAGGGTTCGAGTGTGGCCGGTGTGTTCACCCTCAATGCCTTCTGCGCCGCCCCCGTGATTCTGGCCAAGCAGCGGGTGCAGGGTACCGTACGCTACCTGCTGACCAACACGGACAATGCCAACGCCGGCACGGGCGCCCCCGGCTTGGAAGCGGCGCAGCGGACCTGCGCGAAACTCGCCGAGCTTGCCGGTGTGTCCGCCGAGTCGGTTTTACCGTTCTCCACCGGCGTGATCGGTGAGCCACTGCCGGTGGAAAAGATCGAAGGTGCCTTGCAAGCTGCCCTGGACAACCTGTCGGAAAACAACTGGGCTGAAGCGGCCACCGGCATCATGACCACCGACACCTTGCCCAAGGGCGCGAGCCGTCAGTTCCAGCACGACGGCGTGACCGTGACCGTGACCGGTATCAGCAAGGGCGCGGGCATGATCCGCCCGAACATGGCGACCATGCTGGGCTACATCGCCACCGACGCCAAGGTCGCGCCAGGCGTGCTCAAGGACCTGATGCTGGACGGGGCCAACAAATCGTTCAACCGCATCACCATCGACGGTGATACCTCGACCAACGACTGCTGCATGCTGATCGCCACCGGCCAGGCCGACCTGCCGGAAGTCACCCAAGCCAGCGGAGCCCTGTTCGAAGCTTTGAAAAAGGCTGTGTTCGAGGTCTGCATGGAGGTGGCACAGGCCATTGTCCGTGACGGTGAGGGGGCGACCAAGTTCGTGACCGTGCAGGTCAACGGCGGTGGCAACCCTCAGGAATGCCTGGACGTCGGCTACGCCGTGGCGCATTCGCCGCTGATCAAGACCGCACTGTTCGCCTCCGATCCCAACTGGGGCCGCATCCTCGCAGCGGTTGGGCGTGCCGGCGTGCCCGCGCTGGATGTGAGCCTGATCGATGTCTACCTGGATGAGGTGTGCATTGCCAGCCAGGGCGGTCGTAGTCCGAGCTATACCGAAGACCAGGGCGCCCGGGTGATGGCCCAGGAAGAAATCACCATCCGTATCGACCTTGGCCGTGGCCAGTGCAGTGAAACCATCTGGACCACCGACCTCTCTCACGAATACGTGAAAATCAACGCCGAGTACCGCACCTGATGCAGCCGGGGCCGCTCGCGGTCCCGATGTTTCAATGCCAAGGGAGCAGAACCATGAGCTTTATGCCAACCCCATTGCCCACGGCTGGCGTGACGGAGTGTGACCGATGAAACGGGTTCACGTCGTTGCAGCCGTGATTCGGGGCATGGACGGGCGGATACTCATCGCCCGCCGCGCCGACACCCAACACCAGGGCGGCCTCTGGGAGTTTCCGGGAGGCAAGGTGGAGCCCGGTGAAAGCGTCGAGGCCGCGCTGGCGCGTGAGCTCGACGAGGAGCTGGGCATCCAGGTAACGCGCTCGCGGCCCTTGATCAAGGTCAGTCAC
Source organism: Pseudomonas sp. UBA5666 (assembly GCF_002420785.1). Taxonomy (NCBI): domain Bacteria; kingdom Pseudomonadati; phylum Pseudomonadota; class Gammaproteobacteria; order Pseudomonadales; family Pseudomonadaceae; genus Pseudomonas; species Pseudomonas sp. UBA5666. The sequence continues at coordinate 30,226 of NZ_DIIQ01000051.1, forward strand.
GACTACCCCGACAAACACGTACTGCTCGAGGTGCGCGAGGTCGAGGCCTTCAACGGTGAACCCCATGGCGCCGAGGGGCAACCGCTGGCCTGGGTCGTGCCCCGTGAGCTGCCGGACCATGCGTTTCCCGAGGCCAACAAGCCCATCGTCAACGCTGCCCGGCTGCCGGATCAATACCTGATCACACCCGACGGCCTGGACGTGCCTGACATGCTCAAGGGTATCCAGAAGGCCGTGGCCAGTGGCATCCGGCTGATCCAGTTGCGTGCACCGGACATGTACGACCCCAAGTACCGCGATGTGGCGGTTGATGCGGTGGGGTTATGCGCGGGCAAGGCCCAGCTCATGCTCAAGGGGCCTCTGGAGTGGTTAGGCGACTTCCCGTCGGCAGGCTGGCACCTGACGGCAGCGCAGTTGCGCAAGTATGCCGACAAGGGCAGGCCGTTCCCGGTCCAGCGCTGGCTTGCCGCCTCCTGCCACACTGCCGAGGAGCTTGCCCTGGCCCAGCAGATGGGGGTCGACTTCGTCACCCTGTCGCCGGTCCAGCGTACCGAAAGTCACCCAGAGGCCGCGCCGCTTGGCTGGGAACAGGCCCAGCACCTGATTGCCGGGTTCGACCAACCGGTGTACCTGCTCGGTGGCGTGGGCCCAGCGGACCGCGAACAGGCCTGGCTAGCCGGGGCGCAGGGCGTTGCGGGTATCAGGGCGTTCTGGCCGACCCTCTGACGCCGGACCGGTGCGGCAAGCGCTTGGCGTCAGCCTTGAGGTTTATCGGCCGGCTGCCACAGGACCTCGGCAATGCCTTGCCGCCTGCCGATGATACGGGCGGCAACGAACAGCAGGTCCGATAGGCGGTTGATGTACGCCAGGCCGACACCCTCCAGCGGCTCTACGGTATTGAGGTGCTGGCAGCGTCGCTCGGCGCTGCGTGCTAGGCTGCGGCACACGTGTGCTTGGGCGACCAGGGCCGACCCGCTGGGCAGGATGAAATTCTTCAGTGGGCCCAGTTCGTCATTCCACTCATCGATGGCCGCCTCCAGCCGCTCCACCTCTGCCGTGGTCAGGGCCTGGTAACTGGGCATGGCCAGCTCCCCGCCCAGGTCGAACAGGCGGTGCTGGCAGGGCGCCAGAACGCGGCTGACTTCGTCCAGACCTTGTTCATCCAGGCCGGCCAGCAACAGGCCAAGCTGGCTGTTGAGGCTGTCCACTTCGCCGATGGCTTCGATGCGTGGATGATCCTTGGGCACACGCCGACCATCGCCCAGGCCGGTTTCACCTGTGTCGCCAGTGCGGGTATAGATTTTGGACAAGCGGTAGCCCATGTCATTGCTCCGTGGTGACCGGCAGCGGCGGATGCGGCTGGCCGAGGGGCAGGCGCAGGGTGAAACAGGTCCCCTGCCCAGGCGTGGAATGCACCTCCATCTGCCCCTTGTGGTTATTGGTGATGATGAAGTACGACACCGAAAGCCCAAGACCGGTGCCCTGGCCGATTTCCTTTGTCGTGAAGAAGGGCTCGAAGGTGCGCTTGCGCACGGCTTCGGGCATGCCCACGCCATTGTCCTCCACTTGGATTTCTGCCCAGGGCGGCGCAAGCCGTGTGCGCAAGATGATACGGCCTGGCTCGCAAGGTGCCGGGCGCTGGTGAATGGCCTGGGCGGCGTTCTTGAGCAGGTTGAGCAATACCTGCTCCAGTTCGTTGGCGGTGCAGGGCACAGGCCCCAGCGCCGGGTCGAACTGGCGCACGATGGCCTGGCCTTTGAAGTCGAAACCAATGGCCAGGTCGAAGTCGTTGCCTGCTATGTCCACCGCCTGGTCAATCAAGGCAGGGAGGTCGCAGGGCGCCAGTTCGCGCGTGCTGCGACGGCTGAAACTGAGCATGTGGGTGACGATCTTGGCGGCCCTGGCACCCGCTTGCTGGATGCCATCGAGCAACTGAGGCACTTCGCGGCTTTGCAGGTAGGCGTTGACCGTGGTCAGGTCGATGCCCAGCGCGTGGGCTTGCTCAAGATTGCGCGGCAGATCAGGTGACAGGCGGCGGCGGATATTCTGCACGTTATGCAGGATGGCCCCGAGCGGGTTGTTGATTTCGTGGGCCATGCCGGCCGCCAGGCCACCGACCGAGAGCATCTTTTCCGACTGCACCATCATTTCTTCGAGCGACAGACGTTGGGTGATGTCATCGATCCGGATCACCACGCCCCGGCCTCCACCGCCGGTGAGCGGGTAGAAGGTCAATGCGTAATGCCGCGGCTCATCATCCTTGTGCCAGGTAACACGCTCGATTTTCGCCACCCGGTGCCGCTCCACCGTGTCCTTCAACTGTGGCAAGAAGGGTTTTAGCGGTGCGAAGGCGATGAACACCGGTTGGTTGAGCGCCTCGTTGAGGGTCGTGCCGGATAACGCCGTTGCCTCTTGGTTCCACTGGGTCACGTACAGCTGCTCGTCCAAGGCGATCAGGGCCGACGGCATGGAGTCGATGATGCTGTTCAGGTAGTTCTGAAAGCCTGTGAGCTTTTTCTCGATCTTGCTGCGCACCTGCACTTCGAGCTCGAGCTTGCGGTTCGTATGACGCGTTTGCTCGGCGAGGCCCTGGGCCTGGTCGTAGGCACTCTGGAACTCGTCCCGGGCACGCTTGAGCTGGTGCTCCCGGGCTTCGATGCGCGAGAGCATCGTATTGAAGGCATTGACCAGGCTACCGATCTCGTCGTCGTTGCCGCGTCGGGCCCGCAGCGCGTAGCTCTCCTCACGGGTGACCTGGCGGCTGAGCTCTTCGAGCTGGTTGATCGGCTGCGTGATCAGGCGTTTGATCTGCCGGGCGATGAAGAGCCACAACAGCACGCTGAACACCAGAATGGCCAGGCTCGCGCTGAGCGTGCCGGTGTAGAAGGCGGTGGGCAGCTCGCTGCTGGCTACCAGTAGCAAATGCCCCGGCGGGCTACCGGCCCGTGGCAGGCGAATCAGCTGCGTGCTGCGAAACTCCATGAATCGCCAGCCTTCTATGTTGCGAAACCGCTTGGGCAGTGTGAGGGGGGCGCCATGCTGCAATTGGGCGAGCATGCGCCCGTCGCTGCCATACAAGGCGGCGGCGCGCAGCGGCGCATAGCTGTCCAGTTCATCGAGCAGCGCCTGGGCCGAGGTGGGGTCGTCTGCCGCGCGGGTCGACAGCTCAGGATTGGAGACCAGCCGGCCGATGGTCTGGAGCGCTTGCGGTGCCATGCTTTCCTGGGTGATCCAGTAGGCGGCGCTGATGAAGGTCAGGTTCGCCACCAGCAGAATGGTCACCAGCAAGACCAGCAAAGCTGCCAGCAGCTTCTGCCCGACGGGGAGGTTCTCCAGGCGTTGACGCAGCGTCATGGGCAAGGCGATGTCCGTGTGGGTTCAAGGGCCGCGTCAGTCGCAGGGCAAGCCCCGCACGCGCAAGTTATCGACCAGGCATTGGAGCAGGTGTTCCAGATGCGGCAGGTGCAGCCCATGTCGGCGGGCTGCCTGGCAAGCATAGCCAAGCAGGTACTGTACCTCGGTACGCCGGCCAGCCCGTACATCCTGGTACATCGAAGCGTAGTTGGTGGCAGTGGCCAGGAGGACCCGTTGCACGTCCTGTTCAAGGTCCTGAGCGGCGTGCGGCTGGCCGCACTGACGCAACAGACGCTCGAGCTCAACGCACAGTGCCTGCACCTGATCGAGATGGCCCAGCAGGCCCCCGTTGCGGCATTGGTGCAGCACGGTCAGCGGGTTGATCGCGCAGTTAATGGCCAGCTTGCGCCAGAGCCGGCTGAGGATATCGGGGCTCCATTGGGCAGGGATACCCGCTGCTTGCAAATCCTCGAGCCACGGCGGTGGAGCAGGATTGCCCGGGTCCCCCAGCCAGTTGTACCCCTGCCCGGCGAAGCGCACCTGCCAGTCACGTTCCCGGTAGGCGCCCTCGGTGCTGGAGACGAAGATGCAGCGGGCCTGCGGCACCTGCCTGGCCACCTCGTCCTGGCTACCCAGGCCGTTTTGCAACAACAGCACCTCGGCGCCGGGCACAAGACGGCTGGCAACGCTGGCCACGGCCGGCGCCGCGTCATAGGCCTTGCAGGCCACCAGCAGGCGGTGGATCGGCCCATCACTCTGGGCTGTCTCGGCCGGTATGGCGTAATGGGCGGTCAGGTCCTGTTCCAGCAAGCCAAGGCTGCCCACTTGCTGGTAAGCCTGCAAACGCGTGCTGTCACGCATGATCAGGCGCACGGCCTTGCCGGCCCGCGCCAGACGACAGGCCCACAGGCTGCCCAGGCTTCCTGCGCCGAGAATGTGCCAGGTGCTGCTCATATGCGTTTCGCAACCGTTATAATGAGCCCGCATTTTAACCGTCAAACCCAGCGCGCTCCATCTTCAGTCCGAGCGCGCTTTTATTTTGGGAGAGTAACCATGCCTTCGTTCGACGTGGTATCGGAACTGGACAAGCACGAAGTGCAGAACGCGGTCGACAATGCCATCAAGGAGCTTGACCGCCGCTACGACCTCAAGGGCAAGGGCAGCTTCGAGTTCAAGGATAAAGAGCAGACCGTCATGCTCACGGCCGAGGAAGAGTTCCAGCTCGAGGCGATGATCGAAATCCTGCGCCTGGCCCTGGTCAAGCGCAAAATCGACGTCAAGTGCCTGGAAACCAAGGACCCCTATCCGTCCGGCAAGGAGAAAAAGCAGGAGGCCAAGTTCCGCGAGGGCATCGACAAGGACCTGGCGAAGAAGATCGTCGCCACCATCAAGGATGGCAAGCTCAAGGTCCAGGCCGCCATCCAGGGCGAGCAGGTACGGGTCACTGGCAAGAAGCGCGATGATCTGCAGGAAGCCATCGCCTTGCTCCGTACCAAGGAATTTGACATGCCGCTGCAGTTCAACAACTTCCGCGACTGATCCGGGCCGCCGGAACCCCCGTGCACTCACGGCTGTCCATGGGGGCCTGGCCGCTGAAATGCAGGCGGCCTGACGTATTGTGCAATCGCCGTTCGGCATCAGGAGATGAATATGGATTTGAGTGCTGAAGTCGATCAGCTGGTCCGCCAATCCGAAAACTGGATTCCCATGATCATGGCGTACGGCAGCCGCCTGCTGCTGGCGCTGGTGACCCTCGCCATCGGCTGGTGGGTGACCAACATCGTCAGCGACCGGCTGGCACGGCTCGTGGGCCTGAAAGTCCACGACCCGGCGCTGCAGAACTTCATCCGCACGCTGGCCAACATCGTGTTGAAGATCCTGCTGGCCATCAGCGTGGCCTCGATGATCGGTATCGAGACGACCTCCTTCGTGGCGGCCATCGGTGGTGCTACCCTGGCCATCGGCCTGGCGTTGCAAGGCAGCCTGGCGAACTTCGCAGGCGGCGTACTGATCCTGCTGTTCCGCCCGTTCCGCATCGGTGACTGGATCGAGGCGCAGGGCGTAAGCGGTACCGTGGACAGCATCCAGATTTTCCACACGGTGCTGCGTACCGGCGACAACAAGACCGTGATCCTGCCCAACGGCTCCCTGTCCAACGGGATCATCACCAACACCAACCGCCAACCCACCCGCAAGGTGGTGTTCGACGTGGGGGTGGACTACGAGGCTGACTTGCAGAAGGCGCGCAACGTCCTGCTGGAGCTGGCGCAGGACCCACGTGTGCTGGCCGACCCTGCCCCTGTGGCGGTGGTGTCTACCCTGGGTGACAGCTCGATCACCGTCTCGCTGCGTCTGTGGACCAAGACCTCGGACTACTGGGACGTGATCTTCATGCTCAACGAGCAGGCACGTGACCGCTTGAAGGCGGAAGGGATCGACATTCCGTTCCCGCAGCGGGTCATTCGCGTGGTGCAGGAAACGGCCGCGCAGTAAGGCCTCAGCACAGGCTGGCATCGATCGAGCCCGCCCTCCGGGTTCAGCAGCGTCCTTCACAGGGCCTGCTGGGCGCGCAGGGCGGGCTTCGTTGCTCAAGGGGATCTATTCGCGCGCTTACACTTGCTCACAGTCAGTCATCGGGATTTCTGGCATATAGCCTCGTCCCACCGTCATCTTCGTAAACCATCATGAAACCACTGCTGTACATCACCCCGCTGCGGGCCTTGTTGTTTGGCCTGACACTCGCGCTGTTCGAGCTGCTGACCTACCTGGCCAGCGACGCCGTCATGCCGGCGATGCCCGTTGTGGTGGGCGAGCTCAAGGCCGGCCCCGAATACATTCCCCACGCGCTCAATCTCTACCTGCTCGGGGGGGTCTTGCTGCAATGGCTGATCGGGCCGTTGGCCGATCGCTACGGCCGCCGACCGCTGCTGCTCACCGGTTGCGCATTCTTCGGCCTGGCGTGCCTGGGCACCTTCTGGGTCCATGACATTGGCCTGTTCAACCTGCTGCGTCTGCTGCAAGGCATCGGACTGGGTTTTGTGGTCACGGTCAGTTATCCCGCACTCAACGAGGCATTCAGCGAGGCGGATGCCGTGCGCATGATGGCCTTGCTGGCCAATATCGCCTTGCTGTCGCCACTGCTGGGGCCTTTGGTGGGGACGCTGATGCTGCAATGGCTGGACTGGCGCTGGTTGTTCGTGGCGTTTGCCATTGGCGCTGTGGTTGCCTGGTTGCTGCTGTATCGGTTGATGCCCGAAACCTTGGGTGTGGAGCGGCGCGACGGCTCGCGCCTGGCCTTCACCCCGATCCACCTGTTGCCGTTGCTGGCCGGGTACGGGCAGCTCCTGTCGAACCGGCGTTTCGTCGCCGGCAGCGCCGCCCTGGGCCTGGTTGGTCTGCCGTTGATCGGCTGGATTGGCCTGTCCCCGGTGCTGCTCATCCACGATGAGGGGCTAAGCACGCTCGCCTATGCCCTGTGGCAGTTGCCGGTGTTTGGTGGGCTGATTCTGGGCAACCTGATCATCAACCACATTGCCGACCGTCATCCGCTGCCGACGTTGGTGCGCGGTGCGCTGTGGCCTTATGTGGCAGGGCTCTGCCTGATGGTGGTGGCAACCTGGGTATGGCCGAGCGTTATCAGCCTGGTGGCAGGTCTGTCGCTCTACGCACTGGGCCTGGGTATCGCCAATGCCGTGCTCTATCGCATGACATTGTTCGCAAGCACTCAAAGCAAAGGCCTGGTCTCGGCCATGCTCGGCATGATCACCATCGCGCTGCTGGGATTAGGCGGGGCCTTGCTGGCCATGATCGGTGCCGGGGCGAGCCTTTTGCACTTTGCCGTGGCGGCCAGTGTGGCAGGGGGGCTAGCCCTGTGGCCGCTGTGGTCGCTGTTAAGGGCGCGCAGTGCCCAAGCGGCTGTGATGCCTTAGGCGGTACACATGCCTTGCCCTTGCAAGGCAGGCGGTTCAGGGCTGCTCGGAGGCCGGGGCAGGTGGGCTCGCCGACTGGCCGGGCGTGCTGTCCTGGCGCCACTGCAAGGCGATCAGGATCAAGGTCGGCACGCCAAGCAGCGCGGTGATCAGGAAGAAATCGTGGTACCCGAACTTCTCCACCATGACGCCGGAATAGCCACCGATTAAGCGTGGCAGCAGCAACATGATCGAGCTCAGTAGCGCATACTGGGTGGCCGAGAACTTGAGGTTGGTCAGGCTCGACAAGTAGGCGACAAAGGCTGAAGTCGCCATGCCGGAGCTGAAGTTGTCCAGCGAAATGGTCACCACCAGCATTTCCAGATTCGGGCCCATGTCCGCCAGCATCAGGAACAGAATGTTGGTGCCGGCTGACGCCACGCCACCGATGAACAGAATGGGCATGATGCCGAAGCGCACGATGAGCAGGCCGCCCACGCCGGCGCCCACCAAGGTCATGATCAGGCCGAAAATCTTGCTGACACTGGCGATCTGGTCTTTGGTAAAGCCCATGTCGATGTAGAACACGTTGGCCATGACGCCCATTACCGTGTCGGACATGCGGTAGGTGGCGATCAGCCCGAGTAGCAGCAGGGCTTGCCAGCGGTAGCGCACGATGAAGTCATTGATGGGCGTGAGCACCGGCGCAAGGCCGCGGCGGCCAAGGCTCGACAGGCAAGCCCAGGACAGCAGCACGTACAGGATCAAGCGCAGGAAGGCGCGGTCCTCGAGCAGCAGGTCCAGGGGCGTGGCGTCGCCCGAGATCACGCTCGACCAGCCTGTATTGAACATCTGCGTGAAGCTGGCCGGCACCGACACCAGCAGGATGATGAGCACGAATACCGAGGCCAACTGGTGGGCCAACCCGTAGCGGGCTGCCGAAAGCTGGGTGCGCAGGGGCACGGGTGGCTCGCGCATGACCAGGGTCGTGAAGAGGGCCGGAAGCATCATGACTGCGAACATCACATAGGTGCCGGCCCACGCCTTGTGCAGGTAGCTGAACCCGGTGGAGCCAAACCATTCGGCAAAGAACAGCGCGCCGGCGGTGGCGAGCAGGGCAGCGACGCGATAACCGGCCATGTAGCTGGCGGCCAGGGCCGCCTGGCGTTGGTCATCGGCGATCTCCAGGCGGTAGGCATCCACGGCGATATCCTGGGTGGCCGAGGCAAAGGCCACCAGGACGGCCAGGGCGATCAGCCACGAAAGGTGCTGTTGCGGGTCGCACAGGCTCATGCCGACCAGGCCCACCACGACCAGTGCCTGGGACAGCAGCAGCCAGGAACGGCGACGCCCCATGCCGCCCAGAAGCGGTAAACGCCATTGGTCCAGCAGCGGCGACCACACCCATTTGAAGGCATAGGCCAGGCCGATAAGGCTGGCATAGCCGATGGTTTCCCTGGCTACGCCGGCTTCGCGCAACCATACGGAGAGGGTCGAGAACACCAGCATGTAAGGCAGGCCGGCCGCGAAGCCGAGCAGCAAAAGCACCAGGGTTGACGGGCTGGCATAGGCAGCGAGCGCAGCGCGCCAGGTTTTACGGGGCATGGACCAACATCTGCCTCAAGTTTCCAGGACAAAGCGCGCACTCTAACCGCTGTGCTCCATCGGGCGCCAGCCATGGCGCGTCATATCCACGCGATTGTTGGCCACGTGCACCCCTTCGGCACGCAAACGGGCCCGTTGCTCATCGCCCGATGGCGTACCTGAAGGCAGGCTCAGGCGACCGCCTGCGCCCAGCACCCGATGCCAAGGCAAGCGCGTGCCCTCAGGCAACTGGGACAGCGTGCGGCCCACCCACCGGGCGGCCTTGCCAAGCCCGGCAAGCGCTGCCAGTTGGCCATAGCTCACCACGCGCCCGACAGGCACCTGGCCGAGCACTGAATACAATGCCGTCCGTCGGCCCTCTGCAGTTTCCAAAGTATGCTCCATCGCGTCGAACACCAGGCCCTCCCTGGGGTTTACATGAAACCTGACCAACGGCCGGCAAATGAGAGTGGAACTCATCGGCGCGTGGCAGGTCTTTGCTTGCTCTTGCCGGTTGCATCTGGATAATGCCCGGTTTTCTCGCCAAATCGAACCTGTAGCCCGCTTATGTCCTTCAAATTACTGCTCTCACTGCTCGCCGCCTCCTGCTGCGTCTCCTCGGCGTTCGCCGATACTGTCTGGATGAAAAATGGCGACCGCCTGAGCGGCAAGATCAAGGTCTTCGACGGCGGCAAGCTGCTGCTCGAAACGCCTTACGGCGGTTCGATCGCCTTGGACTGGAAACAGGTGAAGACCCTTGAAAGCGACCAGGAGCTGCTGGTCAAGCAGGATGCCTACTCCGGCGAGAAGGCCAAGTCGCTTCAGGCTGCCGAGGCAGGCAAAGTGACCCTGGCCAACGGCGAGGCACCCAAGACGGTGGACCTGGCGAGCATCGAGCAGATCATGAAGCCCAAGCCGGTGGTCGAGGACCTGGTCTGGAAAGGCAATGTCGATGTGGCGCTGGACTACAAGCGGGCCGAGAACGACACCGACGACTACGACGTCAGTTTCAAGACCACTGCACGCCATGGGCGCTGGCGTCATAACGCCGAAGGCGAGTACAACCGCGAGACCAAGGACGATGTCACCACCACCGACAACTGGAGCGCCGAGTATGCGCTGGACCGCTTCCTGACCGAGAAATGGTTCTGGCAGGGGCGTGCCGAGTACAAGCGTGACCGTATCGAAGACCTCGCCCGCCAGCGCACGGTGGGTACTGGCCCTGGCTACCAGTTCTGGGACGACGAGCTGGGTGCCTTCTCGCTGGGCTCGCTGATCAACCGTACCGACTTCGAGTACCAGGACGGTGACAAGGACAACTTCTATTCCGCCGCCGTGAAGTGGGACTACACCCGCTACCTGATCGGCAAGAAGGTGCAGCTGTTCACTAACGGCGAGCTGGCAAAGCCCCTGGGCAATGTCGCCGACTATTCCCTGGACTCCGAAGTGGGCCTGCGCTACAAGGTCACCGACTGGGCGTCGCTGAACCTCAAGGCCGAGAAGGACATCATCAGTGGCACCCGCGAGAGCGACCTGGACAAGACCCGCTACACTGCAGGCTTTGGCGTTACCTGGTAAGCCATCGGGGTTAAGCTGGGCGATTGGAGTCAGGCCTGCCCTTGTCGGTCTTGTGCCTGCCATCACCGCCTGCTGCCTGCAGGGTTTCATCGAGGGGTTTCGAAGTGAGTGAGAACGCCGTCCGTCCTGCCCGGGAATTGTTGCTCAAGGAATACCGGGGGGTCTTGTCGACCCATTCCAAGTCCATGCCTGGTTTCCCGTTCGGTTCGGTCGTGCCCTATTGCCTCGATGCAGAGGGCAGGCCGCTCATCCTGATCAGCCGTATCGCCCAGCACACGCATAACCTGCACAAGGACGCCAAGTGTTCGCTGCTGGTGGGCGAGCGTGAGGCGCAGGACGTGCAGGCGGTCGGGCGACTGACCGTCATGGCCGAGGCGAGCAAGCTGCAGGACCCGGCCAGCATCGAGGCAGCGGCCCTGCGCTATTACCGCTACTTCCCGGACGCGGCCGACTACCACCAGGCTCACGACTTCGATTTCTGGGTGCTTGAGCCGGTACGGCATCGCTACATCGGTGGCTTCGGTGCCATCCACTGGCTCGACAAGGTGACCTTGGCCAATCCGTTCGCCGGCAAGGTCGAGAGCGGCATGATCGAGCACATGAACAGCGACCATGCCGTGGCCATCGCGCACTATGTGCAGCTTGCCCAGCTTCCCAGCCACATGCCTGCGCAGTTGGTCGGTATCGACAGCGAAGGGATGCACCTGCGCATCGGCCAGGCGATCCACTGGTTGGCATTTCCGACTCATTGCAATACGCCGACACAAGTGCGCGAAGCCTTGGTTTTTCTGGCCCGCGCCGACCGCTGGCCGGCTTCGAGCGAAATACCTGCTTGAAAAGCGGAGCACACGCATCCATTTGTAGGTCTTACTGCAAGGGTGTCTTGCGACGAGGAATGCTTTGATGCGTGTTTTTCTACTGCTGCTTCTGCTGTTTCCAGTGCTGGAGCTGTTCGTCTTCGTGAAAGTCAGCGGTGCCATCGGGTTCTTCCCCGCATTGCTGCTGATTATCGCCGGCTCCGCCCTCGGGGTCTTGGTCATGCGAGTCGCCGGGTTGGCCACGGCCCTGCGTGCGCGTGAAAGCCTGCAACGCGGTGAGCTGCCTGCCGAGGACATGTTCCATGGCATGATGCTGGCGGTCGGCGGCGGGCTGCTGATGATCCCCGGTTTCATCAGCGACGTGCTCGGCCTGCTGTGCCTGTTGCCCTTCACCCGCCGTCTGGCGGCTCGCAAGATGCGCGAGCGTGCCCAGGCCCAGGCGACCCGCCAGCGAGCGTTTCAGGATGACCCTTTGCAGGGCCAGCCCCCGCGTGACGGGGGCCATCGGCCCAATGTGATCGAAGGCGAGTACGAGCGCCGCGATCAGTGAGAACAGGGCCGCCAAGCGGCCCTTTTTCATGCCTGGGCAAAAAAAATTCCCTGCCAAGCCTTGTAATCGATTCGGACGGCCTCATGTAGTGGTCACCGCAAGGTTTCTGGTGGTGACACCAGACATGACTCAGGCCGTTTGCTCGTTGCGAGCGGCCTTCCGGCAACGCCGGACAGCATCAACCCGCCGGTGTCGACACCGGCCGATGAAAACCACAATTTGGGAGAGATCGACAATGAAGCTTCGTCCTCTGCATGACCGCGTCGTCATCCGTCGCAGCGAAGAAGAATCGAAAACCGCTGGCGGTATCGTCCTGCCAGGTTCGGCCGCTGAAAAACCAAACCGCGGCGAAGTCGTCGCCGTCGGCACTGGCCGCGTCCTGGACAACGGCGAAGTACGTGCACTGGCCGTGAAAGTGGGTGACAAAGTGGTTTTCGGCCCGTACTCGGGTAGCAACACCGTGAAAGTCGACGGCGAAGACCTGCTGGTCATGGCCGAAAACGAAATCCTGGCCGTTGTTGAAGGCTGATTTCCACCGACTTCCCGTTACTCCAAAGATTTATCAAGGATTAAACGATCATGGCTGCTAAAGACGTAAAATTCGGCGATTCCGCTCGCAAGAAAATGCTGGTTGGTGTCAACGTTCTGGCTGACGCGGTAAAAGCGACCCTGGGCCCGAAAGGCCGTAACGTGGTACTGGCCAAGAGCTTCGGCGCGCCGACCATCACCAAGGACGGCGTTTCCGTCGCCAAGGAAATCGAGCTCAAGGACGCCTTCGAGAACATGGGCGCCCAGCTGGTCAAGGAAGTCGCTTCCAAGGCCAACGATGCAGCCGGTGACGGCACCACCACCGCGACCGTGCTGGCTCAGTCGATCGTCAACGAAGGCCTGAAGGCCGTCGCTGCCGGCATGAACCCGATGGACCTCAAGCGCGGCATCGACAAGGCGACCTCCGCCATCGTTGCCGAGCTGAAGAACCTGTCCAAGCCATGCGCCGATTCCAAGGCCATTGCCCAGGTCGGTACCATTTCCGCCAACTCCGACAGCTCCATCGGTGAAATCATCGCCGAAGCCATGGAGAAGGTCGGCAAGGAAGGCGTCATCACCGTCGAGGAAGGTTCGGGCCTGGAAAACGAGCTGTCGGTCGTCGAAGGCATGCAGTTCGACCGCGGCTACCTGTCCCCGTACTTCGTCAACAAGCCAGACACCATGGTTGCCGAGCTGGACAGCCCGCTGCTGCTGCTGGTCGACAAGAAGATCTCCAACATCCGTGAGCTGCTGCCAGTACTGGAAGCCGTTGCCAAGGCCGGCCGCCCGCTGCTGATCGTTGCTGAAGACGTCGAAGGCGAAGCCCTGGCTACCCTGGTCGTCAACAACATGCGCGGCATCGTCAAGGTTGCAGCAGTCAAGGCTCCAGGCTTCGGCGACCGTCGCAAGGCCATGCTGCAGGACATCGCCGTCCTGACTGGCGGCCAGGTCATCTCCGAAGAAATCGGCCTGTCCCTGGAAACCGCTACCCTGGAACACCTGGGCAACGCCAAGCGCGTTACCCTGTCCAAGGAAAACACCATCATCATCGACGGCGCTGGCGCTGAAGACGATATCCAGGGTCGCGTCAAGCAGATCCGTGCTCAGATCGAAGAAACCTCTTCGGACTACGACCGTGAGAAGCTGCAAGAGCGTCTGGCCAAGCTGGCCGGCGGTGTTGCCGTCATCAAGGTCGGTGCTGGCACCGAAGTCGAAATGAAAGAGAAGAAAGCCCGCGTCGAAGACGCACTGCACGCTACCCGTGCAGCGGTCGAGGAAGGCGTGGTGCCTGGCGGTGGTGTTGCCCTGGTGCGCGCCCTGTCTGCAATCGTTGACCTCAAAGGTGACAACGAAGACCAGAACGTCGGTATCTCGCTGCTGCGCCGTGCGGTCGAATCCCCGCTGCGTCAGATCACTGCCAACGCCGGCGACGAGCCAAGCGTTGTGGCTGACAAGGTCAAGCAGGGTTCGGGCAACTACGGCTACAACGCTGCGACCGGCGAGTACGGCGACATGATCGAAATGGGTATCCTGGACCCAGCCAAGGTTACCCGTTCGGCACTGCAAGCTGCTGCTTCGATCGGCGGTCTGATGATCACCACCGAAGCCATGGTTGCTGACCTGCCGGAAGACAAGCCAGCAGGCGGCGGCATGCCTGACATGGGCGGCATGGGTGGCATGGGCGGCATGATGTAAGCCAGCCTTACCCTCGCTATACCCCTAAGCCCCGGCTCGCAAGAGCCGGGGCTTTTTCGTTCAGGGCTCGGCACTCGCGGGGGGCACTGACTCAGGCAGGGTTGGGCTCGGCGGCTGGCCTGTCTGCTGCCCGTCTGCGGTACAGCACCAAGTAGTAGGCACCCAGGCCGATCAGCCAGCAGAACACGGCCGTCCACACGTTGTGGGACAAAAAGTGCGCCCCTTGCATCATCCTGCCCACCGACAGGACCGTACCGGCGATCAGGGCGACCGCAAATGCCACGCGCGCGAGGCGCGGTTTACGATCACGCAACGCGAAAAACAGCGCGAACAGGCAGAACCCCGTGGTCGCGTGACCGCCCGGCCAGCACAGCCCCGGCTTGTCGGTAGCAGGCCTTGGCTCGAGCAGCTTGCTGTAGGTTTCCGAGCCGCCGAACTGCGTGAGGCTCCAAGGGCACTGCACCTGCGTCAGTTTCTTAAGCGGTGTGACGAAGGCGGTGGACACCCCCAGTGCGAGCACCAGGCAGCCCAGTTCGCGGCGCCAGCTGTACAAACCCTTGACCAAGAAACTTGCCGCGAACACAGCCAGTGCCAGTACGCCCAACACGATTACGCCCTGCTTGACCCGGTCATGCAGGATGTTCTCCAGCAGGTAGCTGTGGCGACCGATGAACTGCCCGGTGGCGGTATCGAAGAACAGGTTGGCTATGTCCATGTCCACCGACGTCCATTCGAGCGCCACCAGCCCAAGCATGATGGCCATTGGAATACCCAGGTACAGCCACAGGTTCAAGGGGCGAGGGCAATTTGATTGCTGCATGGCGGCTCCAGGGCGCGAGAAGGTCGCGCATTGTCAGGCCGCTTCTATGCTGTGTCCGTGAAGGTTCGGTGAAAAAAACGTCAAGCCGCCTGAATTCATCCAAAGGCTGGCACCCCGCAGGCTTAGGCCTTAAGCTGCGCCTGCCGCGCATCACCGCGAGCAGCGTCGCACAGGAGAAATTCATGCGCATCCTCTTGGTTGAAGACAACCGCGATATTCTGGCCAACCTTGCCGATTACCTCGGCATGAAGGGCTATACCGTCGACTGTGCCCAGGATGGGTTGTCGGGCCTGCACCTGGCAGCGACCGAGCACTATGACCTGATCGTGCTCGACATCATGTTGCCGGGCATCGATGGCTATACGCTGTGCAAGCGCCTGCGCGAAGACGCACGCCGCGACACGCCGGTGATCATGCTCACCGCCCGCGATCAGCTGGACGATCGGCTGCAAGGCTTCCGTTCCGGCGCCGATGACTACCTGCTCAAGCCCTTCGCCTTGTCCGAGCTGTCTGCGCGTATCGAAGCCGTGCTGCGCAGGGCGCAGGGTGGTGGACGTCGCACGCTGCAGGTTGCAGACCTGAGCTACGACCTCGACACACTCGAGGTCAGCCGGCAAGGCCGCCTGCTCAAGCTCAACCCGGTCGGCCTGAAACTGCTGGCGGTGCTCATGCAGAAGAGCCCGCACGTGTTGCGGCGCGAAGTGCTCGAAGAAGCCCTGTGGGGCGATGACTGCCCCGACAGCGACAGCCTGCGCAGCCATGTACACCAGTTGCGCCAGGTGATCGACAAACCCTTTGAAAAACCCCTGCTGCATACCGTCCATGGCGTCGGCTATCGCCTCGCCGAGGGCCGCGATGGAGTTTAAACAGAGCCTTGCCCAGCGCATCATCATTGCCTTTGCGTTGATGAGCGCGCTGGTGGCGGGGGCTTTCGCCGTGGGTATCGTTTCTACCGTGCACCTGGTGGAAGAACGCCTGATTTCGTCGGTGCTCGGCGGTGACTTGCAGCGTCTGTTGCGCATGGACAGCGTCAGCGACTGGAGTCACCGTCCGCGACCGGACCAACTGTTCTACTTCAGTGGCGGGCGGGACGACTTCGAGTTGCCAAAGGACCTGCGCCATCTGGACCGGGGTTTCCACGAGGTCTTTCGCGATCAGCTTTCGTATCACGCCATGGTGGAGATCGTGGACGGTCGTCGCTACGTGCTGTTGCAGGATCAAAGCGACTTCGAGGAGCGAGAACGGCTGCTGTTCGCGGTGGTGGTCGTAGGGTTCGTATTGAGCCTGGTGCTCGCCGTGATTCTGGGCTGGTTGGTGGCGCGTCGGGTGATGGCGCCGGTCATCCGCCTGGCGCGCCAAGTGCGCCATCGCGATCAGCTGTTGGGGTTGGCGCCACCATTGACGCCTGATTACGCCGCCGACGAGGTCGGGCAGTTGGCAGTGGCCTTCGACGACACCCTGGGCCGTCTGCGCGATGCCTTGACGCGCGAGCGCCTGTTCACAAGCGACGTCAGCCACGAGTTGCGTACGCCGCTGATGGTGCTGGCCACCTCGTGCGAGCTGCTCATGGAAAACCCGGCACTGGACGCGCGCTCGCGCAGTCAGGTCGAACGGGTAGCCCGCGCCACCGAGGAAATGCGCGAGCTGGTAAAAACCTTCCTCATGCTGGCCCGGGCCCAAAGAGACGAAGGCGCTGTGGCTTCGCGGGCAACCCTGCGCGAGGTGGGGGACGAATTGATCGGAGTATGGCGCGACACCATCGAACAAAAGGGGCTGACGCTGCATTACGAAGGCCGTGGTAACGCAGGTCCGGTCTTGTACAACGCCACCTTCCTGCAATCGGTCATGGGCAACTTGCTGCGTAATGCTGCCCATTACACCGACAGCGGTTACATTCGTCTGACCCTGCAAGCCACGCATTTCACCGTGGAAGACAGCGGGGTAGGCATCCCGGAGGAGCAGCGCGAAGCCATGTTCAAGCCCTTCGTGCGGGGGGATGAGCGCCGAGGTGAAGGGCTTGGCCTGGGCTTGTCGTTGGTCCAGCGCATTTGCGATGACCAAGGCTGGCAGGTCACCCTGACCTCGACCCACCCCCATGGCTGCCGTTTCCAAGTGGACCTCAGCAGCACCGTAGCCAAAGGCGAGCTGAACACACTTTCGTAATAGCCTGTAAGAAATATCCTATTGAAGAACGCTTTTTTCACAAGGCCATAACCTGATTCCAACGCTTGGCTGCTTAGTCTGGCCGCCATTGGAATCAGGAGATGCCCGATGCGTAGCCCCATCAACCTCGAGTTTTCCCGTAAATACGACAAGGCCCATGCCCAACAGTATTTTTTGAAGCACCAGGCTGGCCTGGCCAGGCGCCTTTCCCATAAGCGCGATGAACAGTTGGCTCGACGGGCCCTGATGCTGGCGGGCGAGCCGGGCCTGGTCCTGGACCTGCCCTGCGGGGCGGGTCGCTTCTGGCCACTGCTGGCGGAAAAAGCCAACCGCGTGATCATCGGAGCAGACAATTCTGCCGACATGATCGAGACGGCATGCGCGGCCCAACCACCGGAAATCGTGGCCCGGGTACGACCTTTGCAGACCTCGGCCTTTGCCATCGAATTGCCGGACAACGCGGTGGACAGCATCTTTTGCATGCGTCTGTTTCACCACATTGGCGAAGCGGCGCACAGAAAAGCGATTCTCAATGAGTTTCATCGGGTTAGCCGAGACAGCGTGATTGTGTCGTTGTGGGTGGATGGCAATTTCAAAGCCTGGCGGCGCAGGAAGCTCGAGCAGCGTCGCGGCGCCGAGCAGGGTCCAGGAAGTTACCAGAACCGTTTTGTGTTACCCACCGAAACGGTCGAGGCGGAATTCGCTGCCGCGGGTTTCAGAATCCAGGAGCGTCTCGACTTCCTGCCGTTTTATGCCATGTGGCGTGTGTATGTATTGCGCAAGGGTTGAGGCGCATTGACGGCTCTCGAGGGCAGCGCCCTTTGCGTGATCACCCATGTGACAGGTGCCGCCATTCGTCGTTCAAGCGTGCAAAGGGGCGTAGGTTGCACTACGTTGATGAGGTAGCGTTTGGCAGCGCTGTCAAAGGGTTAGGGCAATGAAACTAGAAATAGCTCGAACTTTGTTCCTGGTTGGGGGCCTGGCGCTCACTACCGTTGCGGTGGCAGCGTGGGAACAACCAAAAACAGTGGTGTTCAGCCAATCGGAGCTGGCTGAACAATGTGCACTGCCGCGAGAGGTAAAGCCGCAGCAGCAGGCCAAGGTGCAGCCTGATCATGACCTGCTGCTGTTCCTGTTCGGCATGCGCCAGGGCCTGCGGCCGTTCGGCTAAGCCGCAGGGCATGGCCTGACGCACATTTCAGATTAGGTGCAGGTGATTGTCCCAGAAGCCTGAAGGCAGGTTCAGGGGCTGGCCGACGAGCTGATGCTTGCGGCAATCATAGAACCGGCAACGGCCTTGGCCAGATGTCACGACGAACCCGTCCTTCACCGCACCAACCCCGGCACAGTCGGGCATGGGCGCATCCAGACGAACGGCGCCGCTGTCCAGGTCCCAGACGAACAGGCGGTTAGCCCGTGGTGCTGTCAAGGCCACCAGACGCAGTTCGTCGTGAATGGCCACGCTGGCGGTGTACTGGGCCATGGCCTGTAGCTGGTGTTGCGCAACGGGGAAAGCCTGGAAAGGCTGGCCCGGCCGTTTGATCGCCAGTAGCTCGGCAGTATCCGAGGCATCCCCCATGAACTGCTGGCACGCGGCAATGGTGCCGTCGCGTGCTACCGCCAGGTGACGAACACTGTTCATCTGCTGGGCCAGGGTTTCCTTGCTCAACAAGGTGCCGTCGCGCTGCATCAGCACCAGGCTCGGCTCCATGGCATCAAGGTTCATTTCCACCCGGCTTTCGGCTTCGGTACGGATGCCACCGTTGGCGACTACCAGCGTTTCGCCGTCCGGCAGCCAGGCGACTTCGTGCGGACCAATGCCGTGGGTGCTGAGCTCGCCTGTGCGCACCAGGCGCTCGTCGTCGAAACGGTAGACCCCCAGCACGCCACGGCCAGGGTCACGGGTATCGTTTTCGGTGGTGTATAGCCACTGGCCGTCCTTGTGGAGCACGGCATGACCATAGAAATGCCGGTCGGGCGGCGATACCACCGTCTGCAACAGCTTCCCGTCGCGCAGATCGACCAGGTAGCTTTCGGTCCCCGGGCGGCGAGCCACGAACAGGGCGACGGGCCGGTCGGGGTGATCGATGATGGCATGGCAACGCTGGGCGACCTGGGTGCTGAACACCTGGGTGCCGTCCAGGCGATAGCCCACGGCGTAGTGCTTGCCGTCGGCGTCGTCGCGTGCCGAAAGCAGCAGGGGCTCGCTACCTTTGTTGCGCAGAAGCGTCCAGCCGCCCAAGGTGAGGGCACTGAGTACAACGCTACCGAGTTTCAGGGCCTGGCGTCGCAGCATGATCAGTCACCGTCGTTGGCGTTGAAGCCCAACTGAATGTTAAGTGCCTTGGCCAACTCACCTTCATGCAGGCGATGCACGACGTTGAGGCTGTCGTAGATCTGGTTGAGGGTCTGCTGGCCTGCATCGTCGGCCAGCAGCTCGCCCAGGGTTTTCTGATTGTCGGCCAGCAACTTCAACGATGTGGCGTAGGCATCGTCTATCTTTTGCGCAAGCGCCTTCTGATCGCTAGGCAGCAGCCCGCGCAGCCCTTGATTGTCCACACCCACCCAGACCGCCTGGGCCGCCTTGAGGCTGGCCTGGAGGCTGTTCATGGAGTTGTGGCTACGCCAGGCTTCAGCCTGCAGCGGCTGTGGGATGCCTTTGCTTTGCCGCCCCATGGGCGCACCCAGCTTCTTCTTCAGTGAGTCCAAAGCGGTCACCTGTGCGCGCAGCAGGTCAGCGATGGCCTCGTGCGAATCGGCGTAGCGCTGATTGGGGAACTTGGTCATCTGCGAGAGCATGCCATCAGTGCTGTTCCAGCCCTTGAGAATTTCCTCGGCCAGCCCCTTCTGGTGCTCGGCGATGGCCACCAGCATCGGGCAGTATCGCGCCTTCTGCTCGGCCGTGGCGATGTCCGGCTTGCTGTCGAATAGGATGTACTCATAGGCCGACAAGCCGCGGACGACAACGCTGGCCTTGGCCAGGGAGGCCGCATCGACAGGCTTGTCCGCATTGACCAATTGCTCGACCTGACGGCCGACCAGGTTCTTCTTGTCAGGCCAGAACTGTACCTGCCACGCACGGTTGCCTTCGGCCAGTGGACCCACCAGCAAGGGTTGCAGTTCGGCCCAGGCCTTTTGCGCATTGAGGAAATCGGCGCGCGCCTTTTCCAGGGTCTCCTTGCCTTCACAGAAAGCCAGGGCGCTGGCGGCCAGCATGCGGTCGGCTTCGACCCAGCGGCTGTAGGTGGGCAGGATCACCTGCTTGGCGATGGCCGCGGAGGTGACGGCCTGCGGATCCTGCGGCGAGCAGGCGCCAAGGGCCAGGGCAGCGAGGCTGGTAAACAACAGTTTGGGTCGGAACATGGCCGGCTCCTGTGCATGTTTAAAGTGAGTTCAGAAAAGCCAGCAGCGCAGCGCGCTGCTCGGCATCGAATGTAAGGACGAAATCGCGTGCTGCCTGGGCTTCGCCGCCGTGCCACAGCACCGCTTCGAGCAAGTTGCGCGCGCGTCCGTCATGCAGAAATTGCGAGTGACCGCTGACCGTTTCGCTCAGGCCGATTCCCCAGAGCGGGGCCGTGCGCCAGTCCTGGCCGTTGGCGGCAAATTCGGTTCGTTCATCGGCAAGTCCGGGCCCCATGTCATGCAGCAGCAGATCGGTATAGGGCCGGATGGTCTGACCGGCGAGCTCCGGCTCGGCGGCATCGCTGGCGGTGGTGAACTGAGGAATGTGACAACTCTGGCAGCCGGCCTCGTGGAACAGGTTCTTGCCTGCAAGCACCTGGGGGTCAGACACATCCCGCCGGGCCGGTACTGCAAGGTTGCGTGTATAGAAGGTGACCAGGCGCAGGATGTTGTCACTGACTTCCTTTTCGCCTGCCACGCCGTCGCCATTGGGCGCTGCGCGGCATTCGACCTGCGCCTGGGTGCAGTCGTCGTTGGGCTGCAATGCCGTCGTCAGGCCCATGTCGCCGGCGAACGCATGCGCGTTCTGCTGGTTCACGTTGGGCTGGCCCGCTTTCCACCCAAAGCGGCCAACAACTGAACGTCCCTGAGCGTCGTCCCATACGCGGTTGGCGCGCCCACGAATCCCGTCGCGATTGCGGTCGTCCGGGTCTTCGTTGGCCAGCAGGTCGGCCTCGGGGATCGCCTCGAGCAGGCCCAGGCCGATCATCGGTGGCGCCACGCGTGCCGAAAAGCGCGTGTCCGGGTGCATCGCCCCATAGCCCAGCTGAGTGATCTGCAACGCAGGCATGCGCAGCTCGACCTGATAGCCATCCTTGAACGAGACCGTCTGCGGGGTGTAGGTCATGCGCACCTTGCCTTCAGGCACTACGCCAGGAATGGCCATGTCCTGAAGCTGGGTGCCGTACACAGGTTCCGGTACCACCCCGAGCCGTTCGATGACCTTGGCCAGGTAGGGCTGGTCAGGTATCGACAGGCGCACGAGCATGCCAACTGCATTGCTGGCATCTGTTGCGGGGGGGTGGCCACGCCCGTCGCGCACATGGCAGTTCTGGCAGGCGTTGGTATTGAACAAGGGGCCCAGGCCGTCGCGCGCCGTTGTGGTAGAGGGGGCGATGACCCACGGGTTGCGAAAGAAACTGTTGCCCACGGCAAAGTCCAGGCGCCGCTCAGGGGAGAGATTGGCAGCGGGCTGCGAATACGCATTGCGGTCACTGCGCAACACGGTCGTCTTGCCACCTGACAGCGCTTCGCCCGGCTCGGCCTGGGTGAAACGCGGAGCGTCATCACAGGCAGCGAGGGCAAAGACCAGCAGCAGAGGGGCAAGTCGGGACAGCGGCAGGGACATGCAGAATCCTGGGCCTGAACTTAAAAACCGGCGTGCAAGCTTATCAGGCCCAGGATCATTGAATAAGAGCAATTTGCGTTTGCTGGATGAAATCGTCTTGGCAGGTGCTTATGCCATGAAGAGTTTGAACTGGCGATTGACCAGGCTGACGATGAGGTTCTTGCTACCGCCTTCATGATTATCGCCCGGGACCTCCATCACTTCTTCGCTGGTGTATTCCATGGACGAGGCGGTCAGGTATTTCACTACATCCTTGTGGGCGGGCTGCCAGTAATCCTGAAAAACCCAAATGTTGGTCTCTGCACCTGGCCCCAGAATCAAGCGCAGCGCCTTGTAGTTCTCTTTGGATTTACCGATCCAAGGTACCGCGAGCGAGCCGTTCCAGGCGTGCTGGGCGCCAATTGCCAGGCTTTGGCTACGGCTCTCTCCGTCAACCAAAGTCAGGGTATAAGGCGTGTTGTTGGCAATGGAACGCAGGTAGGTGACGCTGGCCATGGTGTATCTCCTTTATGGATGAGTACTCGGACGTGGCAAGGGGGCGCTCGGGGCGCGGTATACGTAGGCCGCGAGCAAGGTGATTTCATTGAAGGGCGGTTCGAGGGTGGCTGGATCGAAGCGACCCAAAGGTTGCAGGCCATACTCGTGAGCCACGGCTTCGAACAGTCGTCGGTCGCTTTCGTTGGGGTCGTACAGGTAGACCTTGCCTGACCCTGCCAATACACGGCACATTTCCTCGGCCACCGTGTGGGTGATCGGCGCGCCCATGAGGGTGACATGCGGGACGGAGTGATCGTCGATCGGGAACTTGGGCGCGTCGTACTCATACACCAGGATCAAGTTGGGAATCGGCCCGCCAGCAAATGGGCCGTTGGAGATGCGCTGCCCTGCTTTGTTGAGGTTATAGGCGTTGTGAAATCCTGTGATCAGGTTCGCGCCTTCAGCGCGCTGCACGATCCGGCCCTCTCCCCAGACATCGAGAATCTGCAGCATTGGCTGCCTCCCTGTTGGCGATTGAATGATGCGTACAGGGTGGTCGATCATCGGCCTGCCAGGCAGCGGGAAGCGCTGCCGCAGACATGAAAACGCCCGGCTCTAGGCCGGGCGTCGAGTGCTGCACAAGGGTGGGATCAGAACTCGTGGTCGGCTGTGTCAGGGTTCAGGTTGTCGATACCCAGTTTGCCGGCTGCCTGTTCGATGGCACCGGTCTGCTTGACCAGGGCTGCAATCGCATCACGCACGATCTGATTGCCGGCGGTGTTGTCGGCAGCGATCAGTTGGTCGTAGTGCTCGCCTTTGAGGGCGTGATCGACGATCACCTGGATCTTCGCTTCGGTGGCTTCCAGGTCTGCGCGCAAGGTCGCATCGGCGGCAGGGTCGGCCTTGGCCACCAGTGACGACAGGCTAGGCCCGGTCAGCTTGGTGCCATCGGGGCGGGTGTACTCGCCCAGATAGACGTTGCGAATGCCCTTGGCATCGTAGAAATGCGAGTAGTGAGTGTTGTCGCTGAAGCAGTCGTGTTCGTCCTCGGGCGAGTTCGCCTCCAGGGACACCTTCATGCGCTCACCGGCCAGCTCACCGAGCGACAGGCTGCCCATGCCGAACAGCATCTTGCGCAAGCCGTCGGTGGCAGGCTCGGCTTCGAGCTTGGCGCGATAGTTGTCGGTCACGTTCGGCGCCCAGTTGGCAACCATCTCGTCGAGATCGGCGACCAGCAGGTCGGTGACGGCCTTGAGGTAGGCACGGCGGCGGTCGTTGTGACCACCCGTGGCACCCTGGCCTTCGAGGTAGTCCGACGCCGGACGGTTACCCGCACCTGGGCCGGTACCGTTCAGGTCCTGGCCCCATAGCAGGAATTCGATGGCGTGGTAGCCGGTGGCGACGTTGGCTTCGGAGCCGCCCAACTCGTTGAGGCTGGCCAGCTTCTCCGGGGTGATGTCCTTGACGTCGATCTTCTCTTCGCCCACCTGGATCTCGGTGTTGGCGATGATATTGGCACTGGCTGCCGGGTTGCCCAGGGCGTGCTCATAGCTGGTGTCGACGTAGTCGATCAGGCCTTCGTCCAGGGGCCAGGCGTTCACCTGGCCTTCCCAGTCGTCGATGATGGTGTTGCCGAAGCGGAACACTTCGCTTTGCAGGTATGGCACGCGTGCAGCGACCCAGGCGTCCCTGGCGGCCTTGAGCGTCTGATCGTTGGGCGTGGCGAGGAATGCGTCCACGGCGCTCTGCAGGGTTTTGGCGGTGCTCAGCGAGTCGCTGTACACGGCATGGACCATCTCGGCGTAGTGCTTGACCACGGCCTTGGCAGCGGCTTCGTCGACAGCCCCCGGCGTTGCTGCAGGGGTGCTGGCGGCAGCGGGCGCCTGGGCTTGCGGCGCGGCGGTCTTGTCGTCCTTGCCTTCACCGCAACCGGCGAGAGCGATGGCAATGGCCAGCAGACTGGCAGAGGCCAGGGGCGTTCGAATCATTGTTGGTTTCCTGCGTCGTGTGGTTGGACCATGGATGAACCGTGCGCGATGGCACGTTGAACCGACACATCATGCGAAAGATTTGCATTTGCTGTAAAGGGTCCAGCCTGCGATTCATGTAAAAGCAGGTCACGACGTGTCATCTGTGCACTCAGAGCACGGAAACCTGATTGCGCTGGGCCTGCCTGAGGAAGCTGGTCAGTTCCCGGGCCGACAGCGGTTTGCTGTAGTGGTAGCCCTGGCCCTCGTGACAGCCTTGGGCAATGATGTAGGCTTCCTGTTCGGCGGTTTCCACGCCTTCGGCAATGACCTGCATGCCCAGGCTTTTGCCCAACTGGATGATGGCGCGCACGATGGTCGCGTCATCGTCGTCATCGAGCAGGTCCTGCACGAAGCTCTTGTCGATCTTGATCTTGTCCAGGGGCAAGGACTTGAGGTAACTCAATGACGAGTACCCGGTCCCGAAGTCGTCGATGGCGATCAGGGCGCCCGAGCGGCGCAGGCTCAGCAGGTGTTGGGCCGCGGTGCTGATGTCCTCCATCAGGCCAGTCTCGGTCACCTCCAGTTCCAGGCTGCGCGGGGGCAGGCGATAGGCCTGGAGCAAATTGTTCACCACCCGCGGCAGTTCGCTGTGGTGAAGTTGGACGGTGGACAGGTTGACCGCCATGCGCAGTTCGCTGAAGCCCAGGTCGTGCCATTCGCGCAATTGCCGGCAGGCCTGGTCGAGCACCCACTCGCCGATCCCGATGATGCTGCCGTTCTGTTCGGCCAGCGGTATGAACTGATCGGGCGGCACCATGCCCAGTTCCGGATGCTGCCAGCGCAACAGCGCCTCGACCCCTACAACGCGATGATCGCGATAGCTGATCTGGGGTTGATACACCAGGTACAGCTGGTTGCGTGGCAGGGCCTCGCGCAGGTCCTTTTCCAGCTCACGGCGCCGACGCATCTCGGTGTCCACGCTCGCGATATAGAACTGGTAGCGATTGCGTGAGCGCGCCTTGGCCAGGGTCATGGTCTGCTCGGCTTTTTGCAGGAGTTTTTCGGTGCTGTCGCCGTCTTCCGGGAACAGGGTGATGCCAATGGTTGCGCGCAGCCGGATCTGCTGGTGGTGGTCCAGGTCGAAGGGCACTTCCAGGTCATCCAGGATGCTTTGCGCAAGCTCTGCCGCTTCGTAGGGCTGTTCGATGTTGGCCTGCACCAGCGCGAACTGGTCGCCCCCCAGCCGCGCCAGCGCGCCCAGTCGTCCGCTGTGGGCCCTCAGACGATCGGCCAAGGCCAGCAGCAACTGGTCGCCTACCTGGTAGGTGAACTGCTCGTTGATGCCCTTGAAATCATCCAGGCCTACGCATAGCACGGCCACCCGGTGTTGCAGGCGCCCACCGTCCACCAGAATCTTGTCCAGTTGCTGCTGCAGTTGCTGGCGATTGGGCAGGCCGGTGAGGAAGTCGTACTGGGCCATGCGCTGCAGACTGTTCTCGGCCTCATGGCGCAGATGGGTATTGCGCTCGATCGATGCCAGCAACTGGTTGGCGGTGTTCACCCAAAGGCCGAGCTCGTTCTTCTCATGGCCTTTGATCAGTGGGATCTGATGCTGGCTGGGGCGATCCGGATTGATCTGGGTGAGGTGTTCGATGATTTTGGAGAGTGGCTTGGTCAACAGCCAGTGGTAGACCAGGTACAGCACCAGCCCCATGGCAAGCGCTCGAAGCACGCCGGATATGAAGATGATCACGGCATTGATCAGAAAGTCTTCGCCATAGGCCGCCGTATCGAGGGTGATGTTGAGGTCGCCGTAATATTCACTGTAGGGCCCCCGGCCTACCAGCTGCGTGGAGTAGCTACGCTCCTGGCCAAGAATCAGGTCGGTGAGCCAACGCAGGGGCATGTCCTGCAAGGGTCGGGACTTTTCTGCCAGCATCGTCTCGTTGGGGTGGCCGATGGAGGCCATTCGAACCGACTCGTCCTGAAACAGGCCTTCCATGACCTGCATGCCCATTTCTCGGTCCAGGCTGTAGACCGCCTGTGTGGAAGGATCGCGGAACATGTCGAGAATACGCTGGGCGTCATTGTTGACGGCCTGGCGTGTCTTGTAGGTGTCATAGACGATTTGCGCACAGCTGAGCACGACGCCGACCGCTAGCGCCGCCAGGAGCACGACCCTTAGCAACTTGACCGACAAGCTGTTACGCAATTCCAGCTTCAAGGGAGGTTCCTTAATCCATGCAAATGACATTATTTTGCCATCAATCACGACCTTTCACTACGGGAGGGTCATTAGCAGTGTATCGGTTGAAGCCCTGGGTAACTTGAGTGGGCCTCGTCAAGAAACCGGAAGTTTGATGTTAGCGCGCTATGCACACTGAGCAAGTGCCACATCGCCGAACAGCAGGCATAAAAAAGCCCGGCACGTGCCGGGCTCTCAGAGCGTTACGAGGCTCAGGCCTTGAAGGTCTTGCCTTCGAACTGCTCGGCCACGAAGGCCCAGTTGACGAGGTTCCAGAACGCCTCGACATACTTCGGCCGCAGGTTGCGGTAGTCGATGTAATAGGCGTGTTCCCAGACATCGCAGGTCAGCAGCGGGGTATCGCCGCTGGTCAGCGGGTTGCCGGCACCGATGGTGCTGGCCAGCGCCAGGGAACCATCAGTTTTCTTGACCAGCCAGCCCCAGCCGGAACCGAAGGTGCCGACGGACGTCTTGGTGAACTCTTCCTTGAACTTGTCGAAGGAACCGAAAGCGGTGTTGATGGCTTCTGCCAGGGCGCCGGTCGGCTGGCCGCCGCCGTTTGGCGACAGGCAGTTCCAGTAGAAGGAGTGGTTCCACACTTGAGCGGCGTTGTTGAAGATGCCGCCCGACGAAGAGGTGACGATCTCTTCGAGGGTCTTGCCTTCGAATTCGGTGCCCGGGACCAGGTTGTTCAGGTTCACGACATAGGTGTTGTGGTGCTTGTCGTGGTGATACTCCAGGGTTTCCTTGGAGATGTGCGGCTGCAGGGCATCGTGGGCGTAGGGCAGCGGCGGCAATTCAAAAGCCATGGTAGATCTCCTGATTCAGGTCTAGTTCGCGGTTTGCGCAGGGCCGATCACGGGCGGCCCTATGTGCGTCGGCGAGTTTGTACTCTTTGCGACGCAAGGGCTGGATCATAGCACCAAGCCTTGGCGCATAACCACGCAACAAACATAGGGATTAGAGGTTCCAGGCGCCTTGGCGGGCAGCGACCGGTGGCAGTCGTTTCCAGACCGGACAGGCAGGTAAGTCGCCCGTTGGCACCCACGAGCCCGTACGATCAGTTGAAGATCAGTTGCGCTGCCACGGCGAACATCATCACGGCCACCATCAGGTCCAGCAGTCGCCAGGTGCCTGGCCGTGCCAGCCAGGGCGCCAACCAGGCCGCCCCGATCGCCAGGGTCGAGAACCACAGCAGCGAAGCACTGGCAGCCCCGGCCACGTAGGCGCCCGGCGCCGTCTGCTGGGCCCCGAGCGAGCCGATCAGCAGCACGGTGTCGAGGTAAACGTGGGGGTTGAGCAAGGTGACCGCCAGTGCACTGAGCAGCACGGCGCGCCGTGAGCGCATGCCATGGCCCTGCTGGTGCTGCAGGCTCTGGTCGGAAAAGACGCTGCGAAGCGCCTTGGCCCCGTACCAGATGAGGAACACCGCGCCCCCCCAGCGGGCAACGCTCAGCAGCGTCGGGTTATGGGCCAGGGCCGTGGCAAGGCCGAACACACCTGCGGCGACCAGCAGGGCATCACACAGGATGCACAGCGCTGCCACCGGCAAGTGATGCTCGCGGCGCAGGCTTTGCGCCAGGACGAATGCGTTCTGCGTGCCGATGGCCATGATCAGGCCCAGGGCGACCAGCAGGCCATTGAGATAACTCTGCCACATGGAAGACGACTCCTCGAAAGATGCTGGCCAGTGTGACAAGTTACGGGTTATAAGAAAAATCAATAAAGCTCACTGGGCATTAGGAAAATCGATGTTCGACTACAAGTTGCTCGCGGCGCTTGCTGCTGTCGTCGAGCAAGGCGGTTTCGAGCGCGCCGCGCAGGTGCTGGGCCTGTCTCAATCGGCCGTGTCGCAGCGCATCAAGCTGCTGGAGGCGCGCGTGGGGCAGCCGGTACTGGTTCGCATCGCGCCGCCTGGCCCGACGGAGGTAGGCCGGCAGTTGCTCAACCATGTGCAGCAGGTACGCCTGCTTGAGCGCGACCTGCAGCGTCAGGTACCCGCGCTCGAAGACGGGGGCATGCCGGAGCGTCTGCGCATCGCGCTCAATGCCGATAGCCTGGCCACTTGGTGGGCCGGCGCCGTGGGGCAATTCTGCGCCGAGCACAAGGTGCTTACCGATTTGGTGGTCGAGGACCAGGAAGTGGGCCTCAAGCGCATGCGCGCCGGCGACGTGGCCGCCTGCCTGTGCGGCAGCGAACGCCCAGTGGCCGGCGCCCGCAGTCTGGCGCTGGGGGCGATGCGCTATCGGGCCTTGGCCAGCCCTGCCTTCATGAAGCAGCATTTTGTCCAGGGATTCGATGCCCGTCGCCTGGCCCGCACGCCCGCGATCGTCTACGGCCCCGACGATTTCCTGCAGCACCGCTACCTGGCCTCTTTGGGCATGCAGGACGGTTTTCTGCATCATTTATGCCCCTCATCCGAAGGCTTTTTGCGCATGACCGAAGCGGGGTTGGGCTGGGGGCTGGTGCCCGAGTTGCAGGCCCGCGAGCAACTGGCCAGCGGCCAATTGGTGGAAATCTGCAGCGATACCCCGATCGATGTACCGTTGTACTGGCATCATTGGCGTAACGGCGGGCAACTGCTGGCACAGCTGACCGACCACCTGCGCCACAGCGCCCGGCACTGGCTGGTGCCGTTGTAGCGCCTAAGGGCGTCAAAGGCTTCTGAACATCAGGCAAGGCGGAGTGTTACATGCGAATTCTGGTCACTGGCGCAAGTGGCTTCATCGGCGGGCGTTTTGCGCGGCTGGCCCTGGAGCGGGGGCTGGATGTGCGGGTCAGTGGCCGGCGCGCCGAAGGTGTGGAGCATCTGGTGCGGCGTGGCGCGCAGTTCATTCCGGGCGACCTTGGCGACGCGGAGCTGGCCCGGCGCCTGTGCCAGGGCGTCGAGGCCGTGGTGCATTGCGCCGGTGCAGTGGGGCACTGGGGAACCTATCAGGCGTTTGCCCAGGGCAACGTGGTGGTGACCGAGAACGTCGTCGAAGGCTGCCTGAAGGAACACGTGCGTCGCCTCGTGCACCTGTCATCGCCTTCGATCTACTTCAATGGCCGTTCACGCGTGGCCATTGGCGAGGATCAGGTGCCCGGCCGGTTTGCCAATCACTACGCCAGGACCAAGTTCATTGCCGAACAGAAGGTGTTCGGCGCCCAGGAGTTCGGCCTCGAAGTGTTGGCGCTGCGCCCGCGTTTCGTCATCGGCGCAGGCGATACGAGCCTGCTGCCGCGGCTGGTGCACCTGCAACGCAAAGGCAGGCTGGCGATCATCGGCAACGGCTTGAACAAAGTCGACTTCACCAGTGTTCACAACCTGAACGAGGCGCTGTACAGCGCAGTGTTCGCGGACGGGCGCGCGCTTGGGCAAGCGTACAACATCAGCAATGGCCAGCCCTTGCCGCTGTGGGATGTGATCAACTATGTCCTGCGCCAGCTTCAGCTCCCTCAGGTCACCCGCTACCGAGGTTATGGGCTGGCCTACGGCTTGGCCGCGCTCAACGAGGCAGCGTGCACCCTGTGGCCGGGGCGGCCGGAGCCTACGCTGTCACGCCTGGCCATGCAGGTGATGAGTCGCGATTTCACCCTGGACATCACCCGCGCCAGTCAGTACCTGGACTATCAGCCCACCACCAGCGTATGGGCGGCATTGGATGAATTCTGCACGTGGTGGAAACACCAGCCGCCTGGCCGGTAAAGCGTTCAGCTCGACGTCGGGCATCACCGGGCTGCGCGCGCGGTTTATAATCCGGCTTATTTGCAACCTGTGGGGTGGGATGCTCATGCGCTTTGATGCTCGCGATGATTTCGATGATGTACCGGCCTTGCGCGCAGGGACGCAGGATGACGATGAGTTACTGCCAGTTCATGTCTCGCGCAGTCGCCGTCAAGCGGCCAGGGCGCCGAGCACCGGCCCATTGTGGGCGATGCTGGTGGCCGCGTTCATCGCCCTGGGCTGTCTGGGATGGTGGAGCTATCGGCAGATCTCCCTGATGGAGCAGCAGCTGGTCGCCACTCAGGAGAGCTTCGCGCGCATCAGCGAAGACGCGGCAGGGCGTTTGCAGGCAATCAGCGGCAAGGTCGAAGCCAGCGCGTCGTCCAGCAACAGTGGCAGTGAAGCCCTCAAACAGCAGATCAGCCAGTTGCAGGCCAGTCTGGCCGAGCAAGGCAAGCAGCAGGCAGGTGTAGCGGGCCAGGCCGGGGACCTGGGCAAGCGCCTGGAGCAGGTTCTGGCGGACACCCGTGAACAGCAAAGAGCGGTCACCGAGCTGCAAACGCAGTTGCAGGCACAGTTGAAGGCGGTGAACGGCGAGTTGGCAGCGCTCAAGTCGGGCCAGGTCGATGGGGGCAAGCTCGACGGGCAACTCAAGAGTCTGAGCGAGGAGGTGGCCGCGCTGAAAAAACAAGGCAATCCCACGGCCGCCATCGAAAGCCTGCAGCAGGATGTGCTGGTGCTCAAAAGCCAGCTGGACAACCGCCCGAACACGGCGGCCGGCGGGGGCGCATCGGTGCAGGAGTTCGACGCGTTTCGTGGTCAGATGACCCGTAACCTGAACAACGTCCAGAGCCAGCTGCAGAACCTGCAACAGCAGATCAACGCCAGGCCATGACTGGGAAGGGCAGGGGCCGGGTCCTGGCCCCTGTCTCAGGCCTTACAGGCGTGGGTAGTCGATATACCCCACCGGCCCCTGGCCATAGAACGTTTCCGGATGAGCTTCGTTCAGTGGGGCATCGTCAGCCAGGCGTGCAGGCAGGTCCGGGTTGGCGATGAACGGCACACCAAAGGCCACGGCATCGGCTTTGCCATCGGCCAGGGCCGCATTGGCACTGGCTTTGTCGAAACCTTCGTTGACGATATAGACGCCACCAAATGCGTCTTTGAGGGCAGGGCCCAGGCTGTCGTCGCGCTCCCGCTCCCGTGAGCAGATGAAGGCAATGCCCCGCTTGCCCAGCGCTCGCGCCACATACGTGAAGGTCTGGGTACGGTCGGCATCGCCCATGTCATGGGCATCGGCGCGCGGCGCCAGGTGCATTCCAACGCGCTGCGCCCCCCATACCTGGACTACGGCATCGGTGACCTCCAACAGCAGGCGCGCCCGGTTTTCCAGCGAGCCGCCGTACGCGTCGGTGCGCTGGTTGGTGCTGCTTTGCAGGAACTGGTCGAGCAGATAGCCGTTGGCGCCATGGATCTCGACACCGTCAAAGCCTGCGGCCTTGGCGTTTTCGGCGCCAGTGCGGAAGGCCTCGACGATGTCGCTGATCTCTTCGGTATCCAGGGCCCGAGGCGTGGGGTAGTCGCTGAGCGGGCGAACCAGACTCACGTGCCCCTTGGGCTGGATGGCACTGGGTGCGACCGGCAACTGGCCATCGAGGTAGCGTGGATGGGAAATGCGGCCCACGTGCCACAGCTGCAAGAAGATTCGGCCGCCTGCGGCATGCACGGCATGGGTGACGTGGGTCCAGCCCCTGACCTGTTCAGCACTCCAGATGCCCGGTGTGTCCGGGTAGCCCACGCCCATGGGGCTGACCGACGTCGCCTCACTGATGATCAGACCGGCACTGGCGCGTTGTACGTAGTACTCGGCCATCAGTGCATTCGGCACGCGGCCGGCGTCTGCGCGGCAACGGGTGAGTGGGGCCATGATGATACGATTGGGCAGTTCCAGATCGCCCAGGGTGATTGGATCGAATAGCGTGGTCATGACGTATACCTGAAAGTCAAAGGGAGTCGCGCAATTGTTCGAGCAATGCTTCGATGATGACTTCGTTGCGCTTGAACAAGTGCCATTGGCCGATTTTCTGGCGGATGGCCAGGCCTGCTCGCTGCAGGATCGCCAGGTGCGCCGACACAGTCGATTGGGACAACCCGCAGCGCCGCTCGATCTGCCGGCGCAAACCCCTTGGTCAGTACTGTGGACCTGCTCGAGAAACTGGGCTGCCGGCGTTTTCAACCAGCCGAGTATTTCCCGCCTCACCGGGTGGGCGAGGGCTTTCATGATGTCGTCCAGGTCAAGCGGCATGGCTCATCTCGCAGCGGTGCATCGGGTCAGCGCGAACCCTACATCGTGATTTTCGATACACAAAGATTCAAGTGTTCCGAGCGAGTAGCCAGACGGTATATCGCTCGGCGGCGATATGTCCCGAGCAAGTGATAGACTGGCGCCATGAATTATCTTGCACACCTGCACCTGGGAGGGTCGGCTCCGCAGCAATTGCTGGGCAGCCTCTACGGGGACTTCGTCAAAGGTTCGCTGGAAGGGCGGTTCCCGCCGCAGCTCGAAGCGTCCATCCGACTGCATCGACACATCGACAGTTTCACCGACGCCCACCCTGTGGTGCTCGCTTCCCTGGCGCGCTTTGCGCGGGTGCGGCGGCGGTTTGCGGGGATCGCTCTGGACGTCTTTTTCGACCACTGCCTGGCGCGGCACTGGCCCGAGTATGGGCGCCAGCCGCTGCGTCAGTTCACCCAGGCGTTCTATCAGGTGCTGTTAGCCGAGCCCGCCCTGCCGGGCCGGTTAGCCCACATCGCGCCGTCCATGGCGCAGTCTGATTGGCTGGGCTCGTATGCTGACTTTGCCACGCTGGAGCAGGTGTTTGCCGGGATCGCCCGGCGCTTGTCGCGGCCTGAAGGCCTGGTAGGGGTCATGGACGAGCTTGATCGCCTGTACGTGCCGTTGCTCGATGATTTCCGCGAATTCTACCCGCTGGTACAAGCGTTCGCTGCCAGTCATCGGGCACAGGCCAGCCCGTGCGTTGATTGACGGATCTGCTGCATTCAGGCAGCAGTCGCACACTGCCTGCGAAGTGCCGGTGGCTCTGGTGTGCCGTAGAGCGCCTGATGGATCGAACGCTGTGCCTGGAGCCCCAGCAGCGTGCGGCCCTTGCCATGACTTGCCAGTGGCTCGAGCAGGTGAATGCGCACTTGACCGCGAGGTTGCGCGAGCAACCGCAGCAGGTGTGACAGCAGATCGTCATCTCCCACGAAGGGTGCAAAGGGGTCGATCTGGCCCCGCCGCTGGTATTGGATTGCCACCGGTTGCACGGCGATGCCCTGGTCGATGGCTGCCGCCAGCAGGCGCCCATGGAACGTCCCGAGCTGGTGCCCGTCGGTGGTAGTGCCTTCGGGAAACAGCAACAGGGGGTGACCTGTGACCAACCGCTGACCGATGTGCACGCGCAGCTGCTGGCCATCGCTGGCACCGCGCTTGATGAACAAGGTGCCTGCCTGCTCGGCTAACCACCCGGCAAGCGGCCAGTGCCGGACCTCGGCCTTGGACAGAAATGACACAGGGGCTAGCATGCCCAACAGTGGGATGTCGGTCCAGGACACGTGGTTGCTGACCCACAGCATGGGGCTGCTCGACAGCTTCCCCGTCACGCAGACGTCGAACGGCAGTGCTGCCACCAAGCGCCGCATGAACAGCCGTGTCCAGCGTTGCCGGCGCGCGAGCGACGCTTTGATGCCAAGGTGCCGCCCGATGACGAGCAGGCTGGCCATCAGCAGCCCCAGCGCCACCACCAGCAGCACGTGAGCCAGGCGCCCCACCTGCCGCAGACGGCCCCTCACACAGCGGCCTTGAAGTGACGGGCGTAGCGCGGGCACAGCGCCTCGCGCTTGAGCAGGATGAACACATCGGCGACCTGGAAGTCTTCATCCCAGCACGGTTCGCCACAGACCTTGGCGCCCAGGCGCATGTAGGCCTTGAGCAAGGCCGGCATCTGGGCGCTCACGTTATCCGGCAACGTCAGCGGTGGCAGCGGTTTGCGGGGTTCGGCACGCAGATCCTGGGTGCACAGGTGGCGTTCGCGCAGGCGCTGCATGACCGCATGCGCCTGCACCCCGCCGTCCTGCATCGAGATGCTGGCGCAACCCATCAGGTAGCGATAACCGCCTTCGTTGAGTACTTCGGCCAGCTCACTCCAGAGCGTAGCAATGGTGCCGCCGTTGCGGTACGGCGCGGCCACGCAGGTGCGGCCCACTTCCAGGATAGGGCCCTGAAGTTGCAGCAGCCCCTGCAGGCGGAACCCTTCCTCGCTGTAGAAGCGACCCAGGCTGCTGGCCGCCTCGTGGTCGAGCAGGCGGGTGGTGGCCACCAGTCGTCCAGTGGTGACATCGCGTACGCCGATATGGCGGCAGTGCGCGTCAAATTCGTCCTGATCCAGGCCGTGCTCAGCGCCCTTGAACCTTGCCTCGAACGCTTCGCTGAAGACCTGATAGCGCAGGGCCTGGGCCTCCTGCAACGCGGCGTGACCCATCAGGCGCTCGGCGTGCAGGCGGTGTCCGGTGCAGGTGTCGGCAACATGAGCGATTCGCGTCATTACGAGTCTCCATAAAACCAGCCATGCAAAGGTGGCCGGTAGGCGTTTATGTGCACGTTCAGGCTAGAAACATGGGATGTCACGGCGATGAAGGTTCGATGATGCTTGCATGAACCGCCCGTTGGGCGTGGCGGCGAACGTGCTGGCGCTTGCTGTGCCAAAGACCTGCGCGGTAAGGTGAGCCGCCTGCATTTTCGAGACCCCTCATGCTGAAGTCACTCCGCCTATGGTCCGCACTGCTGCTTGCGTTGTGCCTGCCCGCACACGCCAATTGGCACCTTGATGGCGAGTCGTCTCGCCTGTCGTTCATCACCGGTACCAATGGCGAAGCGGCGCAGGTGCACCGCTTCCTGGTGCTGCATGGCACGGTGGACCGCAAGGGCGCCGCGAGCCTTCGTATCGAGATGGATTCGGTCAGCAGTGGCGTGCCGCTGCGTGATGAACGCATGCGTGACGCGTTGTTCGACGTCGCGCGGTTTGCCGAAGCGACCGTGCAGGCGCAACTGGATCTGCGCCCGATCAACGACCTGGCCAACGGGGCGCAGATCGAACTGCGCCTGCCGCTGACGGTAACGTTGCACGGCCAGTCCCATCGTTACGAGGCCTTGCTGCTGGCCACTCGCCTGGACGAGCGGCGGTTTCAGGTCGTGACCTTGGAGCCTCTGGTGCTGCGCGCCGAGGATTTCGGCCTGATGCCAGGGCTGCAAGCCCTGCGCAAGTCCGCCAACCTTACGGCCATCAACCCTTCCGTACCGGTCAATGCGGTACTGATCTTCACTGCGCGCTGACATGCCGGGCCCGGTCTTCCCCTGGCGGGATGGCAACCAGTTCGAGCTGCTGATCGATGGGCCACACTTCTTTCCCCGCATGCTGTCGGCCATCGAGCATGCCCAGACGCAGGTAGACCTGGAGCTGTACCTGGTCGAGTCCGGGGCCTGCGCCGAGGCTGTGGTCCAGGCGCTGGAACAGACGGCCCGCCGCGGGGTGCGGGTGCGCTGCCTGTTCGATTATTACGGGTCGCTGGCCTTGAGCGCCAAGCTGCGGCAACGTCTGGTGGATGCCGGCGTGTACCTGCGCTGGTACAACCGGCTGCACTGGAAACGCGGGCTGCGCAACCTGTACCGCGACCATCGCAAGTTACTGGTGGTCGACGAGCAGTGGGCGGTGGTCGGCGGTACCGGGGTGACCGACGAGTTCTGGCAACCGGGCCAGCCCAGCAGCGAATGGCATGAGGTGATGGTGCTGATGCAAGGCCCGGTGGTGAGCGACTGGCAATTGCTGTTCGATCGCCAGTGGCAGGCCAACCATCGCCGCACGGCCTGGCGCCCTGCCGAGGGCTTCGGCCTGCCGCGCCTGCCCAAGGTGCCTGCGCAAGGGCAGGGCATGGGCCGGGTGGCGTACGCCGACGCCCGTCAGCATCAGGACATCCTGCATGCATTGGTGCGTGCCCTCAACAGCGGCAAGCAGCGCATTTGGCTGGCCACGCCTTATTTTCTGCCGACCTGGAGCGTACGCCGCTCGCTGCGCCGCGCAGCGGGCAAGGGCGTCGATGTGCGGTTGCTGCTCACCGGCCCGCGCACCGACCACCCTTCGGTACGGTATGCCGGCCACCGGTACTATCCACGCCTGCTGCGCGCCGGAGTGCGAATTTTCGAGTATCAGCCGTGCTTCCTGCACCTGAAGATGGTGGTGGTGGACGATTGGGTCAGCGTCGGCTCCTGCAACTTCGACCATTGGAACCTGCGCTTCAATCTGGAGGCCAATATAGAAGCGTTGGACCTGCCGCTGACGACCGCAGTGGTCGCCAGTTTCGAGCGCGATTTTGCTCTGAGCGAGGAAGTCGACCTCGCGCACTGGAACGCCAGGCCGTTCTGGCGCCGGGTCAAACAGCGCATCTGGGGATGGCTGGACCGGTTGGTGGCCAACGTGCTCGACCGGCGCGACTGAGCGCAGCTATCGTGCAATGACGGTTCACAGGCAATCGATGGAGTGGATGGGATGACGGCTAAGAAGATACTCATGCTGGTGGGCGATTACGTCGAGGACTACGAGGTCATGGTGCCCTTCCAGGCGCTGAGTATGGTCGGGCATACCGTGCACGCCGTGTGCCCGGAAAAGGTAGCGGGCCAGACCGTGCGCACGGCTATTCACGACTTCGAAGGCGACCAGACCTACAGCGAAAAGCCAGGGCACCAGTTTGCCCTGAATCAGGATTTCGTCAGGGCCCGTGCCGAAAGTTACGATGCCCTGGTGATCCCGGGCGGGCGGGCGCCTGAGTACCTGCGCCTGAACGAGAAAGTGCTCGACCTGGTGCGAGCGTTCGACCAGGCAGGCAAGCCCATCGCCGCCGTGTGCCACGGCGCCCAGTTGCTGGCCGCCGCCAGTGTGCTCAAAGGCCGGGAGTGCAGTGCGTACCCGGCCTGCGCTCCGGAGGTGCGCCTGGCAGGCGGCACCTATATCGACATTGCGGTGGACCAGGCCCATGTGGACGGCAACCTGGTCACCGCGCCCGCCTGGCCGGCACACCCTGCGTGGCTGGCGGCGTTTCTGAAGGTGCTGGGCACCCGTATCCTCTGACCCAACAGGCCGACCGGCCCGTGGGTCAGCCGACTTGCTCGACCCAGTCGTTGAGGTTGTAATAGTTGGTCACGCGGGCGATCTTGCCGCAGTGGATATAGAAGAACGCGCCGGCCGGCAGGACATAGGTCTGGCCGGTGG
The DNA here is from genome assembly GCF_002420785.1 of Pseudomonas sp. UBA5666. NCBI lineage: Bacteria > Pseudomonadati > Pseudomonadota > Gammaproteobacteria > Pseudomonadales > Pseudomonadaceae > Pseudomonas > Pseudomonas sp. UBA5666. The sequence goes on from NZ_DIIQ01000051.1 coordinate 67,754, forward strand.
CCGCAGGCAGGCCTTCGTCATCGGCCACGTACTGGCCGTGCACGGTGAATTCCGCCGCTGCGCGACTGCCATCGGCATTTTGCATCACCACGATGTCGGCAAGGCGCTCGCGGTAACACCGGTTCATCTTGTCCATGAAAGCGGCGAACCTGGCCTTGCCCATCTGCCGCTCACCCTGGTTGATGTCGTGAATCACATCCTCGCTGAGCAGGGCCAGAAACCCTGGCATGTCGCCTGCGTTGAAGGCAGCGTAGTAAGCGTTTACCAATTCGGTAGCGGTCATGGAACATTACCTGTCGTGTAGGGAAAAGGCGTGTCGTTGGCCTGGATGATAGGGTTTCCCCTCAAGCCCGGCTTAGCCGAGCGCGTCATCCACATCGACAAAACGACCGCCAAGCATGCAAATACGCCTACTGCACGGCGCCGCCATCGCGCCTTATATCGATGACCTCGCTCGTCTGCGCCTGACCGTGTTCCGCGAGTTCCCCTACCTCTACGACGGTTCGCCCGAGTACGAAGCCGACTACCTGGCCACCTATGCCCGTTCCGGTCGCAGCCTGGTGGTGCTGGCCGTGGATGAGGACAAGGTAGTGGGCGCGTCGACGAGCCTGCCCCTGGTCGACGTCGCGCCCGAGTTTCAGGAGCCGTTCGTGGCCCAGGGTCGCGACCCGGCCAGCGTCTACTATTTCGGCGAGTCCGTGGTTCTGCCGCAATACCGAGGGCAGGGGCTTGGGGTACGCTTTTTCATCGAACGCGAATCCTACGCCCATAAACTGGCCGAGTTCGATTACTGCGCGTTCTGCGCCGTGGAGCGGCCCGGTGTACATCCGCGCCGTCCAACCGATTACAAGCCCTTGCATGGGTTCTGGCGCAACCGTGGTTTTCTGCATGACCCGTCCCTGCGTACCCGGTATGCCTGGCGCGACCTGGACGAGCAGGAAAGCTCGGACAAACTCATGTCGTTCTGGCTCAAGGAACTGCCCTTTTGATCCGTGTCGCGGCCTGCCAGTACGCCATTGAGCTGCACGAAACCTGGGAGGCCTATGCCGACCACCTGCAAGGTTTGTGTGCAGAGGCGGTGGAGGCTGGCGCGCGTCTGTTGCTGCTGCCCGAGTATGCAGGGCTGGCACTCAGTGGGCAGCTGACACCCGAGCAGCGGGGGGACCTGAACGCTTCCATTGCAGGCATCCAGCCGTTGATCGAGCCGTGGAAGGCCTTGTGTGCGGGCCTGGCCAGGCGTTGGGGCATCTACCTGCAACCAGGCACGCTGCCGGTACTGGACAGCGACGGTGCCTACCGCAACCGCGCCTGGCTGTTTGGCCCCAAGGGTGCCCTAGGGCATCAGGACAAGCTGATGATGACCCGCTTCGAGCGGGAGCAGTGGGGCATTGCCGCAGGCCAAGGGCTGACGGTGTTCGACACCGATCTGGGCCGTCTTGGCATCCTGGTCTGTTACGACAATGAGTTCCCGCTCTTGGCCCGTCGGTTGGCAGAACGTGGCGCCGACCTGATCCTGGCGCCGAGCTGCACCGATACCGAAGCCGGCTATCACCGTGTACGGATCGGGGCTCAAGCACGCGCGTTGGAGAACCAGCTGGCCGTGTTGCAGAGCCCGACCGTGGGGCTGGCCCCTTGGTCGCCGGCACTGGACGAGAACCTGGGCCGGGCAGGGCTGTTCGTGCCGCCTGATCGTGGCATGCCGGGGGATGGGGTGATGGCATTGAGCGAATCGCTCGACCCGCAGCGCAGCCGTTGGCTGGTGTGTGACCTGGATCTGGAGGCCGTGCGCCGGGTCAGGCAGCAGGGGCAGGTATTCACACGCAGGGACTGGCCCGAACAATTCGAACGTCTTTGAACGCAACAGCGGCGGGCCCTGGCATCAAGGACCGCCGCTGCAGGTTGGCTGCGCATTGACTGCGCACGCGAGCGGCCGGTGACAGCGCCGTCGCTGTTGCCTTGGGTTACTTCACTTCGACGGCCAGGCTCTGGGCGATCTTGTTCTGCCACAAGGCGGGGCCTGTGATGTGCACCGACTCACCGTTGCTGTCCACGGCCACGGTCACTGGCATGTCCTTGACCTCGAACTCGTAGATGGCCTCCATGCCCAGCTCGGCAAAGGCCAGGACCTTGGACTTGCGGATGGCTTGCGCGACCAGATAGGCGGCGCCACCTACGGCCATCAGGTAAACGGCCTTGTTGTCCTTGATCGCTTCGATGGCAGTCGGGCCGCGCTCGGACTTGCCGATCATGCCCAGCAGACCGGTCTGCTCCAGGATCTGGCGGGTGAACTTGTCCATGCGCGTGGCGGTGGTGGGGCCAGCAGGGCCGACCACTTCGTCGCCTACCGGGTCGACCGGGCCAACGTAGTAGATGAAGCGGCTCTTGAGATCCACCGGCAGTGCTTCGCCGCGGTTGAGCATTTCGACCATGCGCTTGTGGGCGGCATCCCGGCCGGTCAGCATCTTGCCGTTGAGCAGGATGGTTTCACCCGGTTTCCAGCTGGCCACTTCTTCGGGCGTGATGCTGTCCAGGTTGACACGTCGGGCGCTTGGGCCGGCTTCCCAGACGATCTCGGGGTAGGCGTCCAGCGACGGCGCTTCCAGCTGCGCCGGGCCCGTGCCGTCGAGCACGAAGTGGGCGTGGCGAGTGGCCGCGCAGTTTGGGATCATGCACACCGGCAGCGAGGCGGCGTGGGTCGGGTAGTCCATGATCTTGACGTCGAGCACGGTGGTCAGGCCACCGAGGCCCTGGGCGCCGATGCCCAGCTGGTTGACCTTCTCGAACAGCTCCAGACGGATTTCTTCCAGGCGGTTCTGCGGGCCGCGTGCCTTGAGCTCATGGATGTCGATGGACTCCATGAGCACTTCCTTGGCCATGACCGCGGCTTTTTCGGCGGTGCCGCCGATGCCGATGCCCAGCATGCCAGGCGGGCACCAGCCAGCGCCCATGGTCGGAACGGTCTTGAGCACCCAGTCGACGATGGAGTCGGACGGGTTGAGCATGGCCATCTTGGACTTGTTTTCCGAACCGCCGCCCTTGGCTGCAACATCGACCTCGACCTTGTCGCCGGGGACGATGGAGTAGTGGATGACGGCCGGGGTGTTGTCCTTGGTGTTTTTGCGGGCGCCGGCCGGGTCGGCCAGGATCGATGCGCGCAGGACGTTTTCAGGCAGATTGTAGGCGCGGCGCACACCCTCGTTGATCATGTCGTCCACGCTCAAGGTGGCGCCGTCCCAGCGCACATCCATACCCACGCGCACGAACACGGTGACGATGCCGGTGTCCTGGCAGATAGGCCGGTGACCGGTGGCACACATGCGCGAGTTGATCAGGATCTGGGCGATGGAGTCGCGCGCAGCCGGCGACTCTTCGCGCAGGTAGGCCTCGTGCATGGCCTGGATGAAATCGACGGGGTGGTAGTACGAGATGAATTGCAGGGCGTCGGCAACGCTCTGAATCAGGTCGTCTTGCTTGATCACGGTCATGCAGCGCGCTCCTCTTAAAGACGGGAACATTCAGTGAGACGTTCGACGGAGCCGACCAGCCTGTCGAAACGCCTTGCAAAGGCGCGCCGACAGCCTGCCGACGCAAAAAAGGCGCGGCAGTATAGCGCGCCTGCCCCGGTGAAACACCTGCGAGTGGTCAGGACCATGGTCTGGCCGGTGGCCGGCATCCTTTTTGCTGCTCGGCACAGTACAGGGCATTAGAATCGACGGGCACGCGGTCGCGTCCATCGGCACAAGGGGTTTGAAGAGGTGAGTGAACATGCCCGAACTTAGCGTGGGCACGCGTTGTTGGACAGTGCCGACTGGCGCCAACTTGCTCGATACCTTGAACGAGGCAGGGCTTGATGTGCCCTACAGCTGCCGTGCAGGGCGCTGCCATGCGTGCCTGGTACGGTGCGAGCACGGGTTGCCCCTCGATGCCCTGCCAGAAGCCCTGGCGTTGGACAGGCATGCCTTGGGCTGGCGCCTGGCCTGCCAGTGCCGCGTGGTCGAAGACTTGCGCGTGGACGTGTTCGATCCCTTGCGCGACGGCGTAGGCGGCGTTGTCAGCGAACTGGACTGGTTCGGTGATGTGTTGCGGTTGCGCCTGCGGACCGAGCGCAGCGTCCGCTACCAGCCAGGCCAACACGCGGTGCTCTGGTTGGGTGGGGTGGCGCGGCCTTATTCACTGGCCAGCCTGCCGGGTGAGGATGATTGCCTGGAGTTTCATATCGATTGCCATCGCCCCGGTGCTTTCTGTGACCAGGCACGGGCGCTGGGGGTGGGCGATGCGTTGCGCCTTGGCGAAGTCAGGGGTGGGGCATTGCATTACGACCTTGACTGGCAGGACCGGCCATTATGGCTACTGGCTGCCGGTACCGGGCTTGCACCGCTGTGGGGCATCGTGCGCGAAGCGTTGCGTCAAGGGCATCAGGGGGAGATCCGGTTGCTGCACGTGGCCCGCGACCGCGCAGGGCACTACCTGGCAGCACCGTTGCAGCAGTTGCCAGGTGTGAGCGTGGAACTGGTGGTGACAGCGCAGCTGGAGGAAACACTGGCGGCGCTGCGGCCTTCATCGAGACAGACCTTGGCCCTGCTGTGCGGCGCGCCCGCCAGCGTCGAACGGTTTGCCCGAAGGCTGTTCATCGCCGGCGTGCCGAGGGGGCAGGTGTTCGCAGACAGCTTTGTCGAGCACGTCTGAGCCGACGTGTCTGCAGTGCCTGCACAGGGCCGCTTGCTCACGGAGGAACGCGCGCGAAGCGACCCTGGCTCGTCAGCCGATCAGCCGACCAGCGGATCACCGACATGCAGGATCTTCATGCCGTTGGTCCCGCCGATGGTGTGGTAGCTGTCGCCCTTGGTGAGGATCACCCAGTCACCTTGCTCGACCAGCCCACGCTTGAGCAGCTCGTCCACGGCGGCCTGGCTGACCTTGTCGGCCGGCAGCGATGCCGGGTCGAAATCGATCGGGTACACACCCCGGAACATCGAGGCACGGGCCTGGGTAGCGCGGTGCGGAGACAGGGCGAAGATCGGTACGTGCGAGCGCAGGCGCGACATGATCAGCGGGGTATAACCGCTCTCGGTCAGGGCGATGATCGCCTTCACACCTGGGAAGTGGTTAGCTGTGTACATGGCTGCCAGGGCGATGCTTTCGTCGCAGCGCTCGAACGTGGTGTGCAGGCGGTGGCTGGAGCGCTGGCTAGTCGGGTGTTTCTCGGCACCCAGGCAGATGCGCGCCATGGCCTGGACGGCTTCGATCGGGTATGAACCGGCGGCGCTTTCGGCCGACAGCATCACGGCGTCGGTGTTGTCGAGCACGGCGTTGGCCACGTCGGACACTTCGGCACGGGTCGGCATCGGGTTCTGGATCATCGACTCCATCATCTGGGTCGCGACGATCACTGCCTTGTTGTTGCGGCGGGCGTGCTGGATGATCTTTTTCTGAATGGCGATCAGCTCGGCGTCGCCGATTTCCACGCCCAGGTCACCACGGGCAACCATGACGGCGTCGGAGGCTGCGATGAGCTTGTCGAGGGTTTCGTCGTCGGCAACCGCTTCGGCGCGTTCGATCTTGGCCACCAGCCAGGCGCTGCCACCAGACTCGTCACGCAGCTTGCGGGCGTATTCCATGTCGCTGGCGTCACGCGGGAACGACACGGCCAGGTAGTCCAGATCCATCTCGGCAGCCAGCTTGATGTCGGCCTTGTCCTTCTCGGTCAGGGCCGGTGCAGTCAGGCCGCCACCTTTGCGGTTGATGCCCTTGTGGTCCGACAGCGGTCCACCGATGATCACCACGCAGTGCAGGGCGTCGGCGGTCGCGGTTTCGACGCGCATGACCACGCGGCCATCGTCGAGCAGCAGTTCGTCGCCAACGCCACAGTCCTTGACCAGGTCGGGGTAGTCGATACCGACGATGTCCTGGTTGCCTTCGGTCAGCGGATGAGCGGTCGAGAAGGTGAAGGTGTCACCGACTTTCAGTTCGATGCGCTTGTTGGCGAACTTGGCGATGCGGATCTTCGGACCCTGCAGGTCGCCGAGCAAGGCCACGTGACGGCCATTCTTGGCAGCGATTTCACGGATCAGGCGGGCGCGTGCCTTGTGCTCGTCCGGAGTGCCATGAGAGAAGTTCAGGCGAGCCACGTCCAGGCCGGCGAGGATCAACTGTTCGATCACTTCCGGCGAATTGCTGGCGGGGCCAAGGGTGGCGACGATTTTGGTACGGCGGATGGTCATGCACAGACTCCTATAGTGAAGCGCAACGAGAGGCTACTCCTGAATCGGGCTGTAGTCATCGTTAGGTTGCACTACCTGGCTTTGGAAAACTGTGCAGGTGACAGTCGCGCGCGTTTGCTGGCTGGCGTGGTCGAGCCACTGCACGCGATACGTGCCGATCGTTGAAGAATCCAATGGGCCGGCCGATATGCTGTTCAGCAAAGGAGACTCCCATGCGCATGCTGATCGTTTTAGCCCTCGCGGCCAGTGCCGTCGGGTGTACCCGCTGGTCCATGGACCACCATCTCAACAATGCCTACCGCGCTTATGATCGCGGTGATTGCCAGCGGGTAATGTTGGAGCTGTCCCAGGTCGACCGCACCAGCCGCGCCCGGCCTTTCATCCACCCGGAAGTGGCGTTGCTGCGCGGGCAGTGCCTGGAGCGGCAAGCGTTGTACGTGGATGCCGCACAGACCTACCAGTACCTGATCCAGCGCTATCCGGGCAATGAATATGCCTACCGTGCCCAGGCGCGTCTGCAAACATTGGAGAAGCTGGGTCATTACCGGGGTGGCGAGCCGGCCGTGACCAGGCCAGCGACGAGCGTACCTTGGCGCTAATGCCAAGGTGTGCTGTATTGACGGGGAGATTTGTCGCAGCGTGCGCTAACCTGTAACTCAACTGATACAACAACCGCCAGTACCAGGCGTTCCTGGCATCGCGGACGGACTGACCTTGACGCTATTCAGTAAACGACATATCGACCGCCACCAGTTGCCCTTTGTCCTGAAGGTATTCAATCGCTTCAATGGGCAGGAGATGGGCCAGCTGGGCAATGCCTCTGAAAATGGCATGATGCTGATCAGCGAGCTGCCGGTCATGGTGGGCCCCGATTACGAATTGCAGTTGCGCCTGCCGTTGACGGGGGGTGGGCATCAGTTCGTCAACCTTACGGCCAGTTGTCTGTGGTGCCGCGAGGACCAGACGCCTGGGTACTACGATTCGGGCTTCATGTTGTTGCAGGCGCCTCGCGAATACGACGACTTTGTGCGCTCCTTGCAGGAGTACTTCAGTTTTCGCGCCTCCTCTACCTCGGTTTGACAGGTCGGTATTGCCGATTGCTGATGCCCGTCCATGAGATCGGTCCGGGTCAGTAGGGGCTGTGTAGCACGGCCTACTGGCCCCAAGTCGCTTCATTGGCCCGACGTCAGGCCCGGCTCAACGCGTTAGAATCAGGGCGAACCTGCAACAGGACGGCCCTGTGACTTCAAGCATTTTCTGGCATGACTACGAAACCACCGGCATCAACCCGCGCTGCGACCGGCCCGTGCAGATGGCAGGGGTGCGTACCGACCTCGACCTGAATGAAATCGCCGAACCGATCAACCTCTATTGCCGCTTGTCGGATGACATATTGCCGCATCCTGCTGCCTGCCTGGTGACGGGCGTCACGCCGCAACAGTTGGCCGAAAAAGGACTCGGCGAGGCCGAGTTCATGGCGCGCGTGCATGCCGAACTGGCGCAACCCGGTACCTGCGGTGCCGGCTACAACACGCTGCGTTTCGACGACGAAGTCACGCGCTACAGCCTATACCGCAACTTCTTCGACCCTTACGCACGCGAGTGGCAGGGCGGTAACAGTCGCTGGGACCTGATCGATATCGTCAGGACCGCGTTCGCGTTGCGTCCCGATGGCATTCAATGGCCCCAGCAGGAAGGGCGCATCAGTCTGCGCCTTGAGTTGTTGAGCAAGGCCAACGGCCTCGAACATGGCCACGCACACGAGGCACTCTCCGATGTTCGGGCGACCATTGCCCTTGCCCGGCTGATACGCGAGAAGCAGCCAAAGTTGTACGACTGGTTGTTTCAGCTTCGCAGCAAGCACAAGGTCATGGAGCAGATACGGCTGCTGCAGCCGATGGTGCATATTTCTGGACGTTTCAGTGCTGCGCGTCATTACTTGGGCGTCGTGTTGCCTTTGGCCTGGCACCCTAAAAACCGCAATGCATTGATTGTTTGCGATCTGCATCAGCAAACCCTGCCGCTGATTGAAGAGCGCGCCGAAACTTTGCGCCAGCGGCTCTATACCCGTCGAGAAGCCCTTGGCGAAGGCGAGCTCCCTGTACCGCTCAAACTCATCCAGATCAACCGCTGCCCGGTGGTGGCGCCCCTTTCTGTATTACGACCGGCTGATCAAGCGCGTCTGGGGATTGACCTGGACGCATTACAACGACGCGCCGAGGCATTGGTCCGTCAACAGGATCAATGGCAGGAAAAACTGGCACCTATTTATACGCAAGACGGTTTTGCGGCCAGTGACGATCCTGAACAGCAATTGTATGAGCGGTTTCTCGGCGAGCGTGACCGGCGGTTATGCGATCAAGTGCGTTCGCTGGCGCCCGCCCAGTTGGGCGCCGGGCAGTGGATGTTCGATGATCCACGCTTGGCCGAATTGCTCTTTCGCTACCGTGCACGTAACTTTCCCGACACCTTGAACGATGAAGACAGGGCGCGATGGCAGGATTTTTGTAGGCAACGTCTGACTGACCCCCGCTGGGGTGCGCCCAATACCCTAGGTGATTTCGCCCAGGCCCTGGCCGCAGCCTGGCCTGGCGCGGGTGAAGCAGGACAGCAAGTGCTGACAGCCTGGCAACTGCATGCCAACGCGTTGCAAACGCGGTTTGCCGTCAATTGAAAGCCCATAAAAAAACGCCGGTTATAAACCGGCGTTTTTTACGTATATCAAATAGCGAGCAATGGACAATCAGTCCAGCAGGGTTGCCCAGCTTTCTACCTCGTCACCGCCCCATTGAGCTTTCCACTCTTTCAGGGTTTTGTGGTTGCCACCTTTGGTTTCGATGACTTCACCGTTGTGCGGGTTTTTGTATTGCTTGACCTTGCGCGCGCGTTTGGTGCCAGTGGTTTTCACGGCGCCACGCGGCAGTTTGCTCATCTTGGCATCAGGGTCGAGCAGGGCAATGATGTCACGCAGCGACTTGGAATATTCGCCCATCAGGGTGCGCAGTTTGCCTTCGAACTCCAGTTCTTTTTTCAGCTTGTCATCCTGAGACAGGTTGGCCAGGCGGGCCTGAAGTTCCTTGATGGCTTCTTCGGTAGCACGGTACTCGTTGATCAGGGACATGGAGTGTTCCTTAATGCGTGTTCGGAAATGTGTGGAGCAATAGTAAACAGGCAATTCTCGCAAGTAAACATATGATTGATGTATTAACAGTTGATTAGCTGTGACACTAATTTTCCACGTGAACAAAAATTTACATAGGTTGCCGTTTCATCCATAAACCTTGTCGGAAGATTCCCGCCTGATAGGCACAGCGGCCCTATGCAGCACGTCGCAATCATTACTGCGTTTTTCTCAGCGTGCCGCTAGAATAAGCGCCTTTGCGAGTTCTGGAGTCTTATTCATGCGCACCTACCGTCTGGTGATCGCTTGCCCCGACCGTGTCGGCATCGTGGCGAAAGTCAGTAATTTCCTGGCCTTGTACAACGGCTGGATCACCGAAGCCAGCCATCACTCCGACGAGCAGACTGGCTGGTTCTTCATGCGTCATGAAATTCGCGCCGAGTCGCTGCCCTTCGGTATCGAGGCATTCCGCGAAGCGTTCGCGCCCATCGCCGAAGAGTTCTCCATGACCTGGCGCGTGACCGATTCTGCCCAGAAAAAGCGCGTCGTGCTGATGGCCAGCCGCGAATCCCACTGCCTGGCCGACCTGCTGCACCGCTGGCACAGCGATGAGCTCGATTGCGACATTCCCTGCGTCATTTCCAACCACGACGACCTGCGCAGCATGGTCGAGTGGCACGGTATTCCGTTCTTCCACGTTCCAGTAGACCCCAAGGATAAAGCCCCGGCGTTTGCCGAGGTGTCACGCCTGGTGCAGGAACACGCAGCCGATGTGGTCGTGCTGGCGCGGTACATGCAAATTCTGCCGCCGCAACTCTGCCAGGACTATGCTGAGAAGGTCATCAATATCCACCATAGCTTCCTGCCATCGTTCGTCGGCGCCAAGCCGTACCATCAGGCGGCGCTGCGTGGCGTGAAGCTGATCGGTGCGACCTGCCACTACGTGACCGAAGAGCTGGACGCCGGCCCCATCATCGAGCAGGACGTGGTGCGGGTTACCCATGCCGACAGCATCGAGGACATGGTCCGCTTCGGGCGCGACGTGGAGAAAATGGTGCTGGCCCGCGGCCTGCGCTATCACCTGGAAGACCGGGTTCTGGTGCACGGCAACAAGACAGTGGTGTTCGACTGATAGCAGGGCTGCTATCAACCCTCTTGAGCAACGTGAGGATCGACCAATGGGACGGCGCGGTACGCCTACAGCCTCTCCACCCCCTGTAGTGGGCCAGGGTTGCCTGGCCCGCTACGATCCAGACGCGTTGCAGGACACCGACGGCACCGACTTCCCCGGTGCCGCTGCGCTTTGGCAAGCGCTCAACCCACCTGACGCCGCCAGCGCTCCAGCAGCGGACGTGCCAGCAGGCACACGAACACAGGCCCTCCGGCGAGCAGATACAGGTAGTAAGTGATTGCGCGCCAGATCAGGATCGCCGCTGCCGCCGTCGAGCTGCCCACCATGGGTGTCAGCAGGCTGGCCGAGGTCAGCTCGGCAGCGCCTGCGCCGCCGGGCATCATGCTGAACTGACCGGCGCTGAGCGAGAGCATCTGGACCAGGAAACTGGGGATCCAGGCCAGCTCCACGCCCAGGCCCTTGACCACTAGGTACAGCACGCTAAAGCGCAGCCCCCAGTGGACGCACGTCAGGCTGAACACCAGAAACAGGGTGCGCTTGGGTAGCTGCCAGGTTTGCGCCAGTGCCTGCACGAAACGAAGCAGCTTACGGGCCCAGCGCCGTTTGCGCGGTGCGCTGGTACCCAGGCGCTGCAGCAGCCTGCCATTCAGCCGCATCACCTTGCGCCGGTAGCGCAGCAACGCCACCACGCCTGCCAGCGCCGCGCACAGCAGTGCCGCACTGCCCAGCAACATGCTTTCCTGGCTGCGCCCCAGGCTGTGAAACAACGCATAGCCGGCGATCGCCAGCATGGCGCAGAAGAAAAACACCAAGTCATTGAGCTGATCCATCGCGAACACCGCGCCGCTGCGGGCTGCGCTGATGCCCTCGCGGGCCAGCAAGGCCATCAGGGTCAGGGGACCGCCGCCACCACCTGGAGTGGTACAGATGGCGAATTCGGTGGCCATGACCACACCCAAGGTGCGCACCCGCGACACGCGCACTGCCTGATCGCCTAGCAGCAGGCGCATCCGGCAGGCGTTGATCACCCAGCACAGCAGAATCATGCCCACCAGCGTCATCAACAGCTGCGGGTCGAAGCGGCTCAGCTTGGGCAGCAATTCGCTGCCGCCCAACAGTGCCGGCACCAACGCTGCGCCCAGCAGCGCCAAGCCCAGCAGCAGCCAGCGGTTCATGCTGCCACCTGCCGCTCCAGCCAGGCTGACTTGGTCAAGGGTTCGCGCCCGTCTTCGATCAGTTTTTCAAGGGTGCGCAGCCAGTAGTCCCGTGAGTATTGATGGCGCATGTCCACCGGGTGCAGCCCCAGGCGCAGGGTGTTAGCACCTTGCCAGCGTCGACATTGCCAGTCGCTGAGCACCCGCGACACACCACGGCGCCAGGCGCTGCGCGCGCTCCAGACCAAACCGGGTGCATCGATGGCGGTAAAGTCCGGCAGGCGATAGAGGTGCTGCGGGGTGCTGGTGTATTTGAGCGGCAGTTGGCGCAGCGCTTGCCGCGTGCCCTGGCTCATCAGCCACGCGGGGGCCACGAAGCCTGCTACGGGCCAGCCTTGACGGTCGAACAACGCCAGGCCGTCTTGTAGCCGGGCGATGGCCTGGTGTTCGTCCAGCGCGTAGAACTCGCCTTCATGGGTATAGATCCGCCGCATGAAGTAGTCCACGGGCGTACGCGGCGTGGGGCCCTCATCGGCATGGGCATAACCGTGCAGGGCCAGCTCGTCACCCGCGGCCAGACGGCGATCGAGCAACTGGCAGAAGCCGGGAGACTGAGTCAGCAGGTTGCGCCGATGAAAGTCGGGCACCACCAGCCAGGTCATGGGCACGTTACCCAATGCATCGACCGCCTGCACGAACGGCTCGTAATCTGGCCACGTCTCTGGGGCCACATCATGCAGCACCAGCATCACGCTACGGGAACGGGTACCGGACTCAAGCATGTGCCCGCACCTGCTGTTGATGGCCAAGTACAGCCTGGTAATGCTCAAGCAGGCCATTGACCACGTTGTCCCATGAGTAATGCTGCTCTACATGTCGCCTGGCCTGTGCACCGAGCTTGCGCGCCCCGGCTTCGAACGCCTCGCGCACCGCCAGGGCCATTGCTCGGGCATCATTGGGTTGGCACAAGCGCCCGCACTGGTCGTTGACGATTTCGCCGAAGGCGCCGGCACGCACTGCAACCACGGGCGTGCCACTGGCCATGGCTTCGAGGATGACCAGGCCGAAGGTTTCCTGGTCGCCGGCATGCACCAACAGGTCGGCGCTGGCCATCAGGCGAGCCACCTGGTCAGGTGGGCAGAACTGGCCGATCACGCTGACGTTGTCGGGCACATTGGCGGGCATGTTGGACCCCACCAGCAGCAGGTGATACCCGCGCCCCAGCTGCCGCATGCAGTCGAGCAGCACGGGCAGGTTCTTCTCCCGAGAGCCTCGGCCTGCATAGATCAGCAGCCGGCAGGTGTCGGCGATGCCCAGTTCGGCCCGCACCTGTGGATCGCGGCGTGCGGGGTTGAAGGTTTCCAGGTCCACGCCCAGCGGCTGCACGTGAACATCACGTACCCCCAGGCGGCGGAGCTTGTCTGCCATGACCTTGCTCGGTGCGAGCACGCGGTCGAAATTGCCATACAACTTGCTGACATAGGCCTCGACGTTGGGCGTGAACCAATTACCCATGCGGTTGCTCACCAACAGCGGCAGGTCGGAGTGATAGAAACCAATGACCGGTACGTCCAGCTGACGGCGCGCTTCAAGCGCCGCCCAGGCGGTCAGGTACGGGTCGCCGACCTCGATCAGGTCTGGCTTTAGCGTGCGCAGCGTGTTGCACCATGGCGCCAGGCGTACCGGAAAGCGGTAGCCTTTGCCAAAGGGCAGGGGTAGTGCAGGCACATGATAGACACCGCCTTCATGCCGAGCGCTGGCGCCGGGGATCAACAGGCTGTGACGGACACCTTGTAGGGCATCCAGGCGGTGGTGTTTGGCATCAAGGTAAGTGCGTACGCCGCCGCTGGCCGGGGCGTAGAACATGGTGATGTCGGCAATGTGCACGATCTGCATCCCTCCGGGATCGTCTTTCGGGTCTGTCATCGCGCGGTAACGAAACCGGCGTTGACATGCCATGAAGTTGACCTTTCAGAAGGATAGTTTGTTCGATCAGCTTGTGCGGTTGATCGCCCGGCAGCCGAGCGCCAGGCAAAGGCGCTCGGCGGGTCGGTGCCGGCTTCAGATACGGAAGGTGCCGACCAGGTGTTTCAGACGGCTGGCCTGCTGTTCCAAGTCGGAACAGGCACGCAGCGTCGCCTGCAGGTTTTCGACGCCTTCCTGATTGAGCATGTTGATTTCGTTGATATCCATATTGATGGCTTCGACCACGGCCGTCTGCTCCTCGGTGGCCGTGGCCACGGACTGGTTCATGCCATCGATTTCGCCAATACGCACGGTGACACTGTCCAGCCGCTCACCGGCCTGGTTGGCGATCTGCACACTGTCCAGGCTGTGGCGCTGGCTCTGGTCCATGGTATCGACCGACTCGCGGGCGCCCACTTGCAGCTCCTCGATCATGCCCTGGACCTGCTGCGCGGATTCCTGGGTGCGATGGGCCAGGTTACGCACTTCGTCGGCCACCACTGCGAAACCACGACCCGCTTCACCGGCACGCGCGGCCTCGATGGCGGCGTTGAGCGCCAGCAGGTTGGTCTGCTGGGAAATGCTGGTGATCACTTCGAGAATCTGGCCGATGTTGACGGTTTTACTGTTGAGCGTCTCGATGTGGGCGCTGGACGTCACGATCAAGTCGGAAAGCCGGTTCATGGCGGCGATGTTGCGATCGACCACTTGCTGGCCTTCTTCAGCCAGACGCCGTGCAGAACTTGCATGCTGAGAAGCCTGCGCCGCATTGCCGGCGATCTCCTGGGCGGCAGCGCCCAGCTCGTTGATGGCGGCCGCCACGCTGTTGGTGCGGTTGGATTGTTCGTCGGAATTGGTCATCGACGAATTGGACGCACTGATCACACGCAACGCGACTTCGTTCACCTGCTCGGTGGCCGAGGACACTTCACGGATCGAGCCGTGGATACGCTCGACGAAGCGGTTGAAGGCGTTGCCCAGGATGCCGAACTCGTCGTGATGGTGGATGCGCAGGCGCTTGGTGAGGTCGCCTTCGCCCTCGGCGATGTCCTCCATGGCCCGTGTCATGGTGTGCAGCGGCTGCATCAGCACACGGATCAGCAGCCCCAGCAGGGCGATGATGATCACCACGGCCACCACGGTGGCGATCACGGCGGAGGTGCGGAACGTGCTGAGCATCGCGAAGGCCTTGTCCTTGTCCACCGACAGGCCGATGTACCAGTTGGCCGAAGGCAAGCCGGTCACCGGTGTGAACGTCAGCAGGCGGGCATGGCCGTCACTTTGCACTTCGGTCAGCTCAGGGGTGAGCTTCGGTGTGCGCTCGGGGAACAGGTCTGACAATGATTTCATCACCAGGCCTTGATCCGGGTGGACCAGGATCTTGCCTTGGTCGTTTACCAGGAAGGCATACCCCATGCCGCCGAAGTTCAGCGAGTTGATGATTTGCGCCAGGCCGTCCAGTGCCAGGTCACCACCGACCACTCCCACCGAATCGGCCACCTTGTCGAGGATGCCGATCACCATCTTGTTGGTGGTCATGTCGATGTAGGGTTCGGTCAGCAGGGTGCCGCTGGCACTCATGCCATCCTTGTACCAGGGGCGTGTGCGGGGATCGTACCCGTCAGGCATCTTTGCATCCGGGCGCACGCTGAAGCTGCCATCGACCCTGCCCAGGTAAACGGTAAGGAAACTCGATATCAGCGCCTGCTGGCCCATCAGGGTTTCAGCATTGGCCGGTTGCTGGGCGATATTCTGCGCTAGGTTCTCGACCAGTTTGATACGTCCCTCGAACAAACTGCGGATGTTGGTCGACGTAGAGGCGCCCATCTCAGTCAGGTAGTCCTGAAGGTCCTCGCGAATCGCATTACGCTGCAGGTAATCGTTGTAGAGGGTGAACAGGCTGAATGCGAGGATCACGATCAGTGATGCTGCCAGCAGAATCTTGTGGCTGAAACGAAGGCTTTTGTTCATGAAATCATCGGGTCCGCTAAGGTTTTGTATCAGGCGTTCGCAGCTGTAGGGCCCAGCCAGTGCAACATCCCGAAAAGTCCTTTTTCGGTTGTTCTCTCTGAGTAAGGCGAATATCACCCAGAGGTATCGGCCGAAGTAAGACAAAGCTTGAGCAGAGGATTAAAGAGATGTCGGAATCTTCATTTATCGTTGTAGGATCAAGCCCTGATGGCCAGCCCGTAGGGCAAGCGATGCGGCTTGCCAACCGGCACGGGTTGGTGGCGGGGGCCACCGGTACCGGCAAGACCGTGACCCTGCAACACTTGGCCGAGGCTTTCAGTGATGCCGGCGTGGCGGTGTTCGCGGCCGACGTCAAGGGCGACCTGTGTGGGCTAGGCGCCAAAGGCGCGCCTGAGGGCAAGGTGGCCGAGCGCATCGCAGGGATGCCTTGGTTGCACCACCAGCCACAGGCCTACCCAGTCAGCGTGTGGGACATCGCGGGCCAGTCGGGGCATCCGTTGCGTACCACGATCAGCGAAATGGGGCCTTTGCTGCTAGGCAACTTGCTTGAGCTCACCGATAGCCAACAGGCGGCGCTGTATGCCAGTTTCAAGGTGGCCGATCGCGAAGGCTTGCTGTTGCTGGACCTCAAGGACCTCAAAGCGCTGCTTGGCCACCTGAAGGACAACCCGCAGGTGCTGGGCGAAGACAGTGCGCTGGTTACCGGCGCGTCCGTCCAGGCGTTGCTGCGCCGGCTGGCCACCCTGGAGCAGCAGGGGGCAGAGGCGTTGTTTGGTGAGCCGGCATTGCAGCTCGAAGACATTCTGCGGCCCGACCCGGATGGGCGAGGGCGCATCCATTTGCTCGACGCCAGCCGCCTGGTGCATGAGGCACCCAAGGTCTACGCCACGTTTCTACTGTGGCTGCTGGCCGAACTGTTCGAGCAACTGCCCGAGCGTGGTGATGCCGAAAAACCGGTGCTGGCGCTGTTCTTCGATGAAGCGCACCTGCTGTTCAAGGACACGCCCAAGGCCTTGCAAGACCGCCTGGAGCAGGTGGTGCGGCTGATTCGCTCAAAAGGGGTCGGGGTGTATTTCGTCACCCAGTCCCCAGCCGACCTGCCCGATGCAGTCCTTGCCCAGTTGGGCCTGCGAATCCAGCATGGCTTGCGGGCGTATACGGCCAAGGAGCAGAAGGCGCTACGCGCCGTAGCCGAGGGCTTTCGCCCCAACCCTTCATTCGATGCATTGTCCTCGCTGACCGAGCTGGGCATCGGCGAGGCACTGGTCGGCACGCTCGAGGACAAGGGAACACCTGCCAGTGTGCAGCGAGTGCTGGTCGCCCCACCGCAATCGCGCATCGGCCCGTTGAGTGAGGCCGAGCGCAGTGCACTGATTGCGCGGTCCCCCTTGGTTGGCCGTTATGACAAACCCATAGACCGGGAGTCGGCTTACGAAAGGCTCAACCAACGCAAGGGCGAAGCGGTGGAGCCCGCGCCGCAACCCAAGGCTGATGACAGCAGTTTCGCTGAAAAGGCGGGCGAATTTCTGCAAGGCGCGGCCGGGCAGGCGATCAAGTCGGCGATGCGTCAGGCTGCCAATCAACTGGGGCGGCAGCTGGTGCGCGGGCTGATGGGCTCGTTGCTGGGCGGGAAAAAGAAGTAGCTGCGCGGTGTGAAACCATCGCCCATAAAAAAGGCGCCCGACGGCGCCTTTTTCTATGGGCTGAGGTCAGCCGATTGCCTTGGACGCCAACCAGAACAGGCCGGCGGCAAGCCCCATCGAGGCGGGCAGGGTCAGCACCCACGCCATCAGGATGGTCTTCACCGTACCGCCCTGCAGGCCGCTTTTGTTGGCGACCATGGTGCCGGCAACGCCGGAAGACAGCACATGCGTGGTTGAAACCGGCAGCGCGAACACGTTGGCCATGCCAATGGCGCAGGCCGCGGTGATCTGCGCCGACATGCCCTGGGCATAGGTCATGCCCTGTTTGCCAATCTTCTCGCCGACGGTCAACACCACGCGGCGCCAGCCAACCATGGTGCCCAGGCCCAGGGCCAGGGCAACGGCCACGATCACCCAGAACGGAGCGTACTCAGTGGTGGCGGTCAGGTCCTTGCGCAGCTTTTCCAGGTCGGACTTTTCACGCGCATCCAGGCCCGGCAACTTGCCAACCTTTTTCGCGGTGTCGTCCAGGCACAGCAGGTAACGGCGTACTTCTACACGCTTGTCCGCGTCCAGGGCCCTGTAGTCGGTCACGCCCTGCAGCGAGGACTGCAGCGCGGCGATGGTCGGCTCGGTCTGCTGGGGATTGCAGCTGAACTGTTCAGGCAGGTCACTGGCCTTGGCCTTGCCCAGCGCCAGGAATTCGCCCAGCGTGGCAGCGTTGCGCTCGTAGAACTGGCTCATGTGCAACGTGGCATCACGGGTGCGTTCGATCTGGTAGGTGGTGCTGTTCAGGTCGAGCACGAACTTGGCCGGTACGATGCCGATCAATACCAGCATGATCAGGCCAATGCCTTTCTGACCGTCATTGGAGCCGTGCACGAAGCTCACGCCCATGGCCGAAATCACCAGCACCAGACGATTCCAGAAAGGCGGGTGCTTCTTGTCGTCCAGTTTGCGGCGTTGCTCAGGCGTCTTGTGCATCTTCGACAGCGGGCGCCACCATTTCAGGCCAAGCAGGACCAGCGCGGCCACGGCAAACCCGGCGATCGGCGAAACCACCAGGGACATGGCGATATCGATGGCTTTCTGCCAATTGACGCCGTCACCCAGCGGAATGTCGTTGATGAGCGCGTTGGCCAGGCCCACGCCCAGGATCGAGCCGATCAGGGTATGCGAACTGGACGCAGGAATACCGAAGTACCAGGTGCCCAGGTTCCAGGTAATAGCTGCGGCCAGCAGCGAGAAGACCATGGCCAGGCCGTGCCCGGTGTTCACATTGATCAGCAGCTCTACCGGAAGCAGGTGCACGATGGCATAAGCCACCCCGACCCCACCCAGCAGAACGCCAAGGAAGTTGAACACGCCGGAGAAGAACACGGCCAGGTGTGGTGGCATGGCTTTGGTGTAGATGACGGTGGCTACCGCGTTGGCGGTGTCATGAAAGCCATTGATGAACTCGAAGGCGAGCACGAAGGTCAAGGCGAGCAGCAAGCTCACCAATACCCAGGCATCCAGTCCGCTGAATAAATCGATCATGAAGGTTGTCTGGCGGTCGTAGGGGGGCCGGATTATGCCAGAAAACGTTGGCAATCGATGCACCCGCGGCAGCCGCTGATCATGTCGCCCAGGTCAGAAATTGCCGTCTGCCACTGCACGTCGGTCAACATTATCGAAGCCAAATGAGTTCAACGTCAGCGAAAAATCAGCAAAATGCGCGGAAGGTGAGGCGGTTAATCGTTTTAAACGCCCGTATGAAATTTGTGAAATTCCATTACAACCATTGCGCCAGAGCAATTACGCGCTCTGGGCACCCCTAGCGCTTTGACGATTGGGCAAAGGGCTAGGGGTTAGCGCTGCGCAATTCCTTCTCCATGCGTTCCAGCTCCTGGCTGAACGCCTGGTCGCGCATGTTGGCGCGTTTGCGCCAGGG
Source organism: Pseudomonas sp. UBA5666 (assembly GCF_002420785.1). NCBI lineage: Bacteria > Pseudomonadati > Pseudomonadota > Gammaproteobacteria > Pseudomonadales > Pseudomonadaceae > Pseudomonas > Pseudomonas sp. UBA5666. The sequence goes on from NZ_DIIQ01000051.1 coordinate 86,894, forward strand.
TTTGCGTTCCGGTTCCGGCTGTGCCGCATAGGTGGTCACTTCGCCGCCATACACATCCTTGAAACGCTCAGCCTGGCGCTCGAGTTCTGCGCGCAGTTCTTCTTTTGTCACATGCAGTACCTGAATTGAATTGGAAAGAGGACCGCCCTGTCGGCGTAAACCGTTAGACGATATCGACACTTAACTTGCCGGCGGGACCTGGATCGACGCGTCGTCCAACTAGACGACCGGAGTATATCAACACTCGAATAAGGCCAGTGTGATGGGATTGGCCCGACGGGCAATCAAAGACATGTCGATATTAAGAAAACCACAACGTGTGAAAGTTCGATATCGCACGTGATGCACACCGCAAAAACAAAACGGCCCCACCAATTGGCAGGGCCGTTGCCTGGGACTTCTACGGTGGGTACCTGACCAGTCTCTCCAAAGAAGCCACAAGTGGCACTGGAAAGGTATAAGCAAACGTGTCGCCGGTCAATTGCGATTATCGGCCGGTTGTTCGATAATCGCACAAGTCGGCGATTTTGTTGAGGTGTGCGATGAATGACGATAAAACAGCCCGTGACAGTGCTCTGCCCGAAGCAGCACGCAGTCCGGCACCCGCCCTGGCCCCGCCAATCGTGGCATCGCCGGCCAAACGCATTCAGGCGTTCACCGGCGATCCTGACTTCATGACCTCCCTGGCGCGTGGGCTTGCCGTCATACAGGCATTTCAGGAACGCAAGCGGCACCTGACCATCGCGCAAATCAGCCATCGCACCGAAATACCTCGGGCGGCAGTGCGCCGATGCCTGCATACGCTGATGAAGCTGGGCTACGCGACCACCGACGGGCGTACCTACTCCTTGCTGCCCAAAGTGCTGACGCTCGGCCATGCGTACCTGTCATCGACACCCCTGGCCATTTCCGCGCAGCCTTACCTGGACCGTATCAGCGACCAGTTGCACGAGGCGGCCAACATGGCGACCCTCGAAGGGGACGACATTCTGTACATCGCCCGCTCGGCGACGGTAGAGCGCCTGATCTCGGTAGACCTGTCGGTCGGTGGACGGCTCCCGGCGTATTGCACGTCCATGGGCCGCATCCTCCTGGCGGCCATGGACGACACCAGCTTGCGCGAATACTTCGATCGTGCCGACCTCAAGGCCCGCACCAGCCGTACCCTGCACGACGCCCCGTCGCTGTTCGCCTGCATCGAGCAAGTGCGTAGCCAGGGATGGTGCGTGGTCGACCAGGAACTCGAACAAGGCCTGCGCTCGGTGGCCGTGCCCGTCTACGACGCCTCAGGCCAGGTACTGGCGGCGCTGAACGTCAGTACCCACGTCGGGCGTGTACCGCGCAGTGAACTGGAACAGCGGTTTCTTCCCGTACTACTGGAAGCCAGCCAAGAGCTCAGCCATCAGCTGTTTGGATAAGCGCGAAGGCTTTAGGATCATTACAGCCTGCTGACAAAGCGTTCGATAATCGCCCAGTTCAGCCTTGAGCTAATTGTGACGGCCCCGCCTTTGTCCCTAACCTGATGCCCACCCGGCGGACAGGTTGCAGTGACCCGATTGTGCCTGTATCGCCGGCGCCCATGGTCACTGCAGGAGACGCAAGATGCGCGAGGTCTATATTTGTGATGCCGTTCGCACGCCCATTGGCCGGTTTGGTGGCGCCCTTGCCAGCATCCGGGCTGACGACTTGGCGGCGGTACCGCTCAAGGCATTGATCGCGCGCAACCCGGGTGTGCACTGGGCGCACCTGGACGAGGTGTTTTTCGGTTGTGCCAATCAGGCGGGCGAAGACAACCGTAACGTGGCACGCATGGCGTTGCTGCTGGCCGGGCTGCCTGAATGCGTGCCGGGTGTCACCCTCAACCGCTTGTGCGCTTCGGGCATGGAGGCCGTCGGCGCGGCGTTCCGCGCCATCGCCTGTGGCGAAATGGAGCTGGCCATCGCGGGCGGCGTGGAGTCGATGTCCCGAGCGCCGTTTGTCATGGGCAAAGCGCAAAGCGCTTATTCACGTACCATGCAACTGGAAGACACCACCATCGGCTGGCGTTTCGTCAACCCGCTCATGAAAGCGCAATACGGTGTGGATGCCATGCCGCAGACGGCGGACAACGTAGCTGACGACCATGGCATCTCCCGCGCCGACCAGGATGCGTTTGCCTTGCGCAGTCAGCACAAGGCCGCAGCGGCGCAAGCTGCCGGGTTTTTCGCCGAGGAAATCGTGCCGGTGTGCGTCGCGCACAAGAAGGGTGAGACCTGGGTAGAGCACGATGAGCACGTGCGACCCGATACCACCCTTGAGGCCTTGGCCAGGCTCAACCCCGTCAATGGCGTGGGCAAAACGGTGACGGCGGGCAATGCATCGGGGGTCAACGATGGCGCGGCAGCGATGATCCTGGCGTCTGCCGAGGCCGTGCACACCCATGGCCTGACCGCTCGCGCCAGGGTACTGGGCATGGCCAGTGCGGGGGTGGCCCCGCGGGTCATGGGCATCGGGCCGGTGCCTGCGGTACGCAAGCTGATCGAGCGACTGGGCATCGACATCAGCGTATTCGATGTCATTGAACTCAACGAGGCCTTCGCCAGCCAGGGGCTGGCCGTTCTTCGCGCGCTAGGGGTGGCGGACGATGCGCCCCAGGTCAACCCCAACGGCGGTGCCATCGCACTGGGCCACCCGCTGGGCATGAGTGGTGCGCGCCTGGTACTGACGGCGCTACACCACCTTGAGCGCACAGGAGGGCGCAAAGGCTTGGCCACGATGTGCGTAGGTGTCGGTCAAGGGCTGGCGCTGGCCATTGAACGGCTTTGAGGGAGCCTGCGCCCGGGTGCCTCAGAGATGAGGGCAGCCGGCAGCGCCTCGCTGCACTTGATTGCACACCACGCGGAACGACTGTGTAACCAGGTATGTCTAGACTTACCTTGTATTCCTCCAGGAGCACGACTGACATGACCACCCCTCACTACACTGGCGAGGAGCGTAGCAAACGCATCTTCGCCATCGTCGGCGCCTCTTCAGGCAACCTGGTGGAATGGTTCGACTTCTATGTCTACGCCTTCTGCGCCATTTATTTTGCTCCGGCGTTCTTTCCCTCAGATGACCCGACCGTGCAACTGCTCAATACCGCCGGCGTGTTTGCCGCGGGCTTTCTGATGCGGCCTATCGGCGGCTGGATCTTCGGCCGTCTGGCCGACCGCCACGGTCGCAAGAACTCGCTGATGATCTCGGTACTGATGATGTGCTTCGGGTCCTTGGCCATCGCCTGCCTGCCCACTTACGCCAGTATTGGCACATGGGCGCCGGCATTGCTGCTGCTGGCGCGCTTGATTCAGGGCCTGTCGGTGGGGGGTGAATACGGCACCACGGCGACCTACATGAGCGAAGTGGCGCTGCGTGGCCAGCGGGGCTTCTTTGCGTCGTTCCAGTACGTGACCCTGATTGGCGGCCAGTTGCTGGCAGTATTGGTGGTGGTGATCCTGCAGCAGTTGCTGACCGAAGACGAGCTGCGCGCCTGGGGCTGGCGAATTCCCTTCGTGGTCGGTGCGATCGCTGCCGTCATCTCCTTGATGCTGCGCCGCTCCCTGCACGAAACCAGCAGCGCAGAAACGCGCCAGGACAAGGACGCCGGCAGTATCCGCGGTTTGTTCGGCAATCACCTGGCGGCCTTCATCACGGTGCTGGGCTACACCGCTGGCGGCTCGCTGATCTTCTACACCTTTACCACCTACATGCAGAAGTACCTGGTCAATACGGCTGGCATGACCGCCAAGCACGCCAGCTACGCAATGACCGGGGCGCTGTTCCTGTTCATGGTGATGCAGCCGTTCTTCGGCATGCTGTCCGACCGCATCGGCCGGCGTAACTCCATGCTGTTGTTCGGCGCGCTGGGCACGGTGTTCACGGTGCCATTGCTCATGGCGCTCAAGACGGTCAGCAGCCCCTTCATGGCGTTCGTGCTGGTGAGCCTGGCGTTGTGCATCGTCAGCTTCTACACCTCCATCAGTGGTCTGGTGAAAGCCGAAATGTTCCCGCCCCAGGTGCGGGCCTTGGGCGTGGGGCTTGCCTACGCGGTGGCCAACGCCGTGTTTGGCGGGTCGGCGGAGTACGTGGCCCTGGGGCTCAAGACCTTGGGCATGGAAAACACGTTCTACTGGTACGTGACCGCCATGATGGCCATCGCTTTCCTGTTCAGCCTGCGCTTGCCAAAACAAGCCAAGTACCTGCACCACGATCATTGACGAGCTCGACACAGAGCGTGAAGCGCGGCGGGCCGTCCGCGGTATCGGGACGGCCTGTCGAGGTTGTCACTGCCGCACGGCCTTACGCACCGCCACCGGGCCGGCGGCGCGCTCGATCTGACGCTTGAGGGCAGGGCACAGGCCCATCATGAAGGCCGCTTCGGCCACCACGAACAGCGGCCCGATGATCAAGCCGCTGATGTCATCGACGAACGCTGGCTTGCGCCCCTCGTAATGATGACCGACGAACTGGATGATCCAGCCCACCACGAACGCACCCACGCCCACCGACAGCCACAGCGCCGTGGTCTGCACCGCCAGCAGGTGACCTAACCACAGGCACAGGCCCAACAGGGCGCCCATCACCAGGCCGAAGCGAAGCTCCAGGCGCAGGTAGAACCAGGTGGCCGCCGCCGAGACAAGCAGGGCAGGAGACAGCCAAATGCCGCCCAGCGACCCGCCTGGCCGAGACAATAGGATGGCCACGGACAGGACGATCAGGGGTATGCCGACGAAATGAGTGACGATGTTGCGTGGGTCGCGGTGATAGCCCGCGTAGCGGATCAGGTGCTCGGCGAGGGTGCTCATGGTGCTGCCTCCTGGTGGGCTTGCCGGGGTGTGCCCGATATAGCCCAGGATAGCTGTGGTCACCATCATCATCAGCCTGGCGAATGCCAGGGCCGCGCCTTGCTCATCACCCACCGCGTCTGTCGAGGCCTGGCGGGTGGTGAGCAAGCGGGCGGGTATCAGCCGCGGGGCGTCTGTACCGAGGCCTGCTGATTGGCCTGCCCGGTGCGCTCGTACCAGCCGCCACCGAGTGCCTTGTACAGGTTGACTTCGCTGGTCAGCTGCGAAAGGCGGTCACCGATCAGCGCCTGCTGCGCACTGAACAGGTTGCGCTGGGCGTCGAGGAACGTCAGGTTGCTGTCGATGCCGATACGGTACCGACGCTCGGCCAGGCGGTAGTAGTCCTGGTTGGCTTGCACCAGGTCCCGCTGAGCTTGCAACTGCTCCTCGAAGGTCTTGCGCGCGGCCAGCCCATCGGATACTTCCTGGAACGCAGTCTGGATGGACTTCTCGTAGCGGGCGACGTTGATGTCCTTCTGGATCTTGGCGTAGTCAAGGCTCGCTTTCAGGCTGCCGGCGGTGAAGATCGGCAGGTTGATCTGCGGCTGGAACAGCCAGGTGCCCGACCCACCCTTGAACAGCCCGCCCATGTCGGTGCTCAAGGTGCCCGCATTGGCCGTCAGGCTGATGCTGGGGAAGAAGGCCGCGCGGGCAGCGCCGATGTTGGCGTTGGCCGCCTTGAGCAGGTGCTCGGCCTCCTGGATGTCAGGGCGGCGCTGCAACAGGTCCGACGGCAGGCCTGCCGGTACTTCGGCCAGTTGATCGGCGTCCAGGCGCAGCGGTTCAGGCAGGTTTGTGGGGATGCCGGTCCCCAGCAGGACAGTCAGGCTGTTCACGTCCTGGGCGACCAGGCGCTGGTACTGCGAGTACTTGACCCGGGCGCCTTCGACAGCCGTGCGGGCCTGGCTCAGGTCCAGCGCCGACGCCACGCCCACCTCGTTGCTGCGCCGGGTGAGGTTGTAGCTTTCCTGGTAGTTCTTCAGGGTTTCCTCGGTCAGCTTGAACAGCGCCTGGTCGGCCTGCCAGGTGTAATAGGCGTTCGCCACGCTCGCCACCAGGCTGATCTGGGTGGAGCGACGCGCCTGCTCGCTGGACAGGTAGGTCTCCAGCGCCTGTTCCGAAAGGCTGCGCACGCGGCCGAACAGGTCGAGTTCATAGGCACTGACGCCCAGGGTTGCCGAATACTGGCTGGTGATGCCCGACTGGCCAGTCTGCGACATGTTCGCCGGGATGCGTTGACGGCTGCCACTGCCGTTGGCCGACACCGCCGGGAACAGGTCCGCACGCTGGATGCGGTACTGGGCGCGGTAGGCGTCGATGTTCAGCGCCGCGACGCGCAGGTCCCGGTTGTTGACCAGCGCGGTCTGGATCAGTTGCTGCAGCGCCGGGTCGTTGAAGAACTGCCGCCAGCCCTGTTCAGCGGCAGCGACGTCCGCCGACTGGGTGGGCGAGTAGGCCGGACCTTGCGGCCACTGCTCAGCCACCGGTGCTTCCGGGGTCTGGTAGTCGGGGATCAGCGAGCAGCCGCCGAGGATGAAAGCGGTGACTGCCAGGGACAACAAAGACTTGGTCATTGCCCAGCCTCATAACGTGGAGTTTCAGGGGTGTCATCTTTTTTCGGCTCTTTGCTGCCGAACAGCGACGACACTGCGACGAAGAACAACGGTACCCAGAAGATGGCCAGCACGGTCGCACTGATCATGCCGCCGATCACGCCGGTACCAATGGCGTGCTGGCTGCCGGCGCCAGCGCCGCTGGCGATGGTCAACGGTACCACGCCGAGGATGAAGGCCAGCGAGGTCATGATGATCGGGCGCAAACGCATGCGGCACGCCTCGATCGCCGCGTCGTACAGGCTGCGGCCCTGCTCGTGCAATTCCTTGGCGAACTCGACGATCAGAATGGCGTTCTTGGCCGCCAGGCCGATGGTGGTCAAGAGGCCGACCAGGAAGTACACGTCATTGGACAGCCCGCGCAGGCTGGTAGCGATCAACGCACCGATGATGCCCAGTGGCACCACCAGCACCACGGCGATCGGAATCGACCAGCTTTCGTACAGCGCTGCCAGGCACAGGAACACGAACAGCAGCGACAGGGCGAACAGGGCCGGCATTTGCGAACCAGACAGCTTCTCCTCGTAGGACATGCCCGTCCAGGAGAAACCTACGCCGCTTGGCAGTTCGCCGGCGATGCGCTCGACCTCGGCCATGGCCTCACCGGTACTGTAGCCAGGGGCAGGCGCACCGAGGATTTCCATGGCTTCTACGCCGTTGTAGCGCGAGAGCTTGGGCGAGCCGTAGGTCCATTCACCTTTGGCGAACGAAGAGAACGGCACCATTTCGCCATCGGCGTTGCGCACATACCACTTCTGCAGGTCTTCCGGGCTCATCCGGGCATTGGCTTCGCCCTGGATGTAGACCTTCTTGACCCGGCCGCGGTCGATGAAGTCGTTGACGTAGCTGGCACCGAAGGCAATCGACAGGGTGTTGTTGATGTCCGAGATGGTCACGCCCAGGGCGCTGGCACGCTCGTCATCGATGGTCAGCTGGTACTGCGGTTCGTCGTTCAGGCCATTGGGGCGTACACCGCTGAGGATCTTGCTTTGCGAAGCCTTGGCCAGGAACTGGTTGCGGGCCTCCATCAGCTTGGCATGGCCGACACCGCCGCGGTCCTGCAGGAACACGTCGAAGCCTGTGGCGTTACCCAGCTCGAGCACCGCTGGTGGGGCGAACGCGAAGACCATGGCGTCGCGGAAGCTGAAGAAGTGCTGCTGCGCCCGCTGGGCAAGGCCGAACACGCTGTTTTCCGCCGTACGCTCACCCCAGGGCTTGAGCATGATGAACGCCATGCCCGAGCTCTGGCCGCGGCCGGCGAAGTTGAAGCCGTTGACGGTGAACACCGAGGACACCGTGTCGGCTTCGTCCTTGAGCAGGTATTCGCGCATCTGGTCGACCACTGCCTGGGTACGCTCGGCACTGGAGCCGGCCGGCGTCTGCACCTGGGCAAACAGTACGCCCTGGTCTTCCTCGGGCAGGAACGCGGTTGGAATGCGGGTGAACAGGAAAATCATGCCGGCCACGATCAGGGCATAGCCCAACAGGAACGGAATCTTGTTGCGCAGGATGGTCCCCACGCTGCGCTCGTAGCCGTTGACGCTGCGATCGAAGCTGCGGTTGAACCAGCCGAAGAACCCACCCTTGGCCTCATGGTGCTGGCCCTTTTTCAAAGGCTTGAGCATGGTGGCGCACAGCGCCGGGGTGAAGACCAGCGCCACCAGCACCGACAGGCCCATGGCCGAGACGATGGTGATGGAGAACTGGCGGTAGATCACACCGGTGGAGCCCCCGAAGAACGCCATGGGCAGCAATACGGCCGACAACACCAGGGCGATACCCACCAGCGCGCCCTGGATCTGCTCCATGGAGCGCTTGGTCGCCTCCTTGGGCGGTAGCCCTTCTTCGGACATCACCCGCTCGACGTTTTCCACCACCACGATGGCATCGTCCACCAGCAGGCCGATGGCCAGCACCATGGCGAACATGGTCAGGGTGTTGATGCTGAAGCCTGCGGCGGCAAGGATGCCGAAGGTGCCCAGCAATACCACCGGTACGGTCATGGTGGTGATGATGGTGGCGCGGAAGTTCTGCAGGAACAGGTACATCACCAGGAACACCAGCACGACGGCTTCGATCAGGGTATGGATGACCCCGCTGATCGATTCGGTGACCACCGGCGTGGTGTCATACGGGAATACCGCCTTGACCCCTGGCGGGAAGAACGGCTCCAGGTCGGCGATGGTCTGGCGCAGGGCCTTGGCCGTATCCAGTGCGTTGGCGCCCGTGGCCAGCTTGACGGCCAGGCCCGAGGCGGGCTTGCCGTTGAACTGGGCGCTGACGGCGTAGTTCTCGCCGCCCAGGCTGACCTGGGCCACATCGCCCAGGCGTACTTGGGAGCCATCGTTGTTGACCTTGAGCAGGATCTTCTCGAACTGCTCGGCAGTCTGCAGGCGGGTCTTGCCGATGATGGTGGCGTTGAGCTGCGTCCCAGGCACGGCTGGCAGGCCGCCGAGCTGGCCGGAGGAGACCTGAACGTTCTGGGCAGCCACGGCGGTCTTGACGTCCACCGGGGTCAGCTGGAACTTGTTCAATTTGGCCGGATCGAGCCAGATGCGCATGGCGTACTGGGCGCCGAACACCTGGAAGTCACCCACACCGGCCGTACGCGAGATCGGGTCCTGCATGTTGGAGACGATGTAGTTGGCCAGGTCGTCCTTGGTCATGCTGCCGTCTTCGGACACCAGACCGATCACCATCAGGAAGTTCTTCACGGCCTTGGTGACGCGGATACCCTGTTGCTGCACTTCCTGCGGCAGCAAGGGGGTGGCCAGGTTGAGCTTGTTCTGCACCTGCACCTGGGCGGTGTCGGGGTTGGTACCCTGCTCGAAGGTGGCAGTAATGGTCATGCTGCCGTCGGAGTTACTTTCCGACGACACATAACGCAGGTTGTCGATACCGTTGAGCTGCTGTTCGATCACCTGCACCACCGTATCCTGCACGGTTTGCGCCGAAGCGCCCGGGTAGGTCACGGCAATGGCGATGGCCGGTGGGGCGATGCTGGGGTACTGGTTGATCGGCAACTTCAGGATCGACAAGGCGCCGACCAGCATGATCACCAAGGCGATCACCCAGGCGAAGATCGGGCGATCAATAAAGAACTTCGACATGGTTTACTCCGCTTTGGCGTCTGCTTTCGCTGCGTTGCCCTGGTTGGGGCTGTCCGGCTTCTTGACGTTGGTGGCTTCGCTGACCTTGACCTCGGCACCTGGACGCACGTACTGCAAGCCTTCGGTGATCAGGCGGTCGCCTGGGTTCAGGCCTTCCTCGATCAGCCAGTCGCTGCCCACGGTACGGCTGGCCTTGAGCTGGCGCAGTTCGACCTTGTTGTCCTTGTTCACCACCAGCGCGGTAGGGGCGCCCTTGAGGTCGCGCGTCACGCCCTGCTGCGGTGCCAGGATGGCATTGGCGTTCACGCCCGCCTTGAGCCGTGCATGCACGAACATGCCAGGCAACAGGGTGTGGTCAGGGTTGGGGAAGATGGCACGCAGCGTGACCGAGCCGGTGGTTTCGTCCACGGCCACTTCGGAGAACTCCAGGCGCCCTTCCTGCTTGTACAGGGTGCCGTCTTCGAGCACCAGTTGCACCGACGCTGCGTTGTCGCCAGCGCGCTGCAGTTGGCCGCTTTCCAGCTCGCGCCGCAGCTTGAGCAGCTCGGCAGTGGACTGGGTCACGTCGACGTAGATCGGGTCCAGTTGCTGGATGGTGGCCATGGCATTGGTCTGGCCGCTGTTGACCAGCGCGCCTTCGGTTACCGCCGAACGACCGATGCGGCCGCTGATGGGGGCCAGGACCTTGGTGTAGCGCAGGTCGATCTGCGCACTCTTGAGCGAGGCCTCGGCTTGCAGGCGCTTGGCATTGGCGTCGTCGTATTCCTGCCGGGAAACCGCCTGTTCCTCGATCAGCTGCTTGTAGCGATCAGCCAGAGAGCGGGTAGCCTGCAGGTCTGCCTGGGCCTTGCTCAGGTTGGCTTCGTAGACGGCCGGGTCGATCTGATACAGCTGTTGGCCCTGCTTGACCTCGCTGCCTTCCTTGAACAGGCGCTTGAGGATGATCCCGTTGACCTGTGGACGAACTTCGGCGATCCGGTAGGCATTGGTGCGGCCTGGCAGCTCAGTGGTCAAGGTGAAGGCCTGCGGCTGTAGGGTCACTACGCCGACTTGAGGCGCCTGCTGCTGCTGTTGCTGCTGCGCGGCTTGGTCTTCTTTATTGCAGCCACTGAGCAGGGTTGCGAGGGCTACGGCTGAAACCAGGGCGGTAACGGCTGGCTTGAATTGCATGAGAATCCTCGGATCGCAGGAGCAGGGAGACGCTCAAGAGTAATGGAATGTCTTGATCTGGATAAATGGCTATCCGGTGGATAAATAGCTTGCTAAGGAATATACTTACATTCATGGTTGTTTGTAAATACCGCCGGGTTGTCCATGGCTACCGCCACAGCCCTTGATTAGCTTGATCCGCCAGGTGCCCCTAGAGGCGCCCCGGAGCCTTCCCGCACGCGTCGCCGCGTTCGGGCCAGATGAGGTTGTACTGCCATGGTCCGTCGAACCAAAGAGGAAGCCCAGGAAACTCGCGCCCAGATCATCCAGGCGGCAGAAAGGGCTTTCTACAAGCGCGGGGTTGCGCGAACCACCCTTGCGGACATCGCCGAACAGGCGGGCGTCACGCGAGGTGCAATCTACTGGCACTTCAATAACAAGGCCGAACTGGTGCAGGCACTGCTCGACAGCTTGCATGAAACCCATGACCATCTTGCGCGCGCCAGCGAAAGCGAGGACGAACTCGACCCGCTCGACTGCATGCGCAAATTGCTGCTGCAAGTGTTCAACGACCTGGTGCGCGACGCCAGGACACGCCGTATCAATGAGATTCTGCATCACAAGTGCGAGTTCACCGATGACATGTGCGAAATCCGCCAGCAGCGCCAGGTGGCAGTAGTGGACTGCCACACAGGCATTACCCTGGCCCTGGCCAATGCAGTGCGCCGTGGCCAACTCCCGGTGGAGCTGGATGTGGAGCGGGCAGCGGTGGCCATGTTTTCTTACGTTGACGGGTTGATCAGGCGCTGGCTGTTGCTGCCCGACAGCGTGGACCTGCTGGGCAACGCCGAGAAATGGGTCGACGCCGGGTTGGATATGCTGCGCTTGAGCCCGGCGATGCGCAAATGAGACTTTGTGAAGGTTTGTGAGGGCTATTCCCCAGGGACGTGCCAGTGATCAGCACCTGAGCTTCCCTGCGGGCCACCTCAATGCCCGCGCAGTGGCCGATCCGGCAGCAGCACCGCCACCACCAGTGCAATGACGCCGACCCCTGCACTGGCCATCAACAGATGCCGGAAAGTGATCGCCAAGTGTGCCTGCAGTTCAGGGCTCACCTGGTTGGCCTTGAAGGTACCCAGCAACGGATTGTCCAGCAACGCGAACCCGCCTTGGTGCAGCAAGGCCAGCAGCAGGCTCGACATGCAGGCCACGCCCATGGCGCCACCGAGGGACCGAAACAGGTTGGTGGTGCTGGTGGCGACCCCCATGTCTTGGACCTGCACGGCATTCTGCGTGCCTACCAGTGACGTTGGGAACTGCATCCCGCACGCGATCCCTGTCAGTAGCATGAACAGTGCACTGGCCAGCCCGGCCTGCGGCGGCGTGATCGCCAAGGCGAAGATAGACACCGGCATCAGCAGGGCGCCAGTAAGGATCTGCGGCTTGTAGCGGCCAAGCCGCGTTGTCAGACGTCCTGCGGTAAAAGCACCGATGGGTAGCCCCATGGCCAACGGCAGCAGATGCAAGGCGGCGCTGTCGGCACCGGCACCGGTGAGGCCCTGGTAGCGCAAGGGCATCAGCATGGTCAGGGAAATGGCCTGGAAGCTGGCGAAGAAAATCACGCCCCAGCACAGCACCGCGGCGCGATTGCCGAATAGCGTCAACGGCAGCAGTGGCTCGACGCAGCGGCGCTCCTGGAGGATGAACAGGATCATGGCGATCACGGCGCAGGTGAACAGGCCTAGCACGGCGGGCGCCGTCCAGGCCTGCCCCTGGCCGACCAGGGTGATCCCGAGCAGCAGGCTGCCCAAGCCCACGATCAGCAGCAGCGCGCCCGGATAATCCACTTGTGCGGGCCGATGCTGCACGGGCAGACCGGCCAGGGCGCGGTGGATAGCCCAGAGCGCGGCGATGCCCAGCGGCACGTTGATCCAGAACACCCAGCGCCAGGACAGGTACTCGGTCAGCCAGCCGCCCAGTACCGGCCCCGCCACGCTGGCCAGGGCATACATGCTGCTGAAATAGCCTTGATAACGGCCTCGTTCGCGCGGGGGCACGAAGTCGCCGATGATCGCCTGGCTCACCGATACCATGCCGCCTGCGCCGATGCCTTGCAGCACTCTGGCCAGCACCAGTTGCGGCATGTCCTGAGCCAGCGCACAGCCGATCGAGGCGACAGTGAACACGCCGATTCCGGTCAGGATCATGCGACGCCGCCCATAGAGATCGCCCAGCTTGCCGTAGATCGGGACGGCCACTGTCATGGCAACCATATAGCCGGAAATGACCCAGGCCAGCAGACCGACATCATTGAACTGCGCGGAGATCGCAGGCAATGACACTGCCACGATGGTTTGATCCAGTGCGCCGAGAAAGATGGCCAGCATCAAGGCGGTCAGGATCTGGCGCAGGGCAATCGCAGGCAGGGCAGGGGGCACGGCAGTTCCTTGGTTTGAGTGGGCTTCATCCGAACGATCCCGCAGGCTACAGCTACGCGCCATCTAGACCAGGGCACGCCTGCACAGGGGCAGTGAAAGCATGGCAGTGTAACCTGAGTTACGTAGCTTCCTATGTACTCTGAGCATCGCCTATGCACGATCGGCATCAACGCATTCATCCAGCAGAGGCTGGCCCCGTGATATCTTTGGTATGCCAATCCCGCGCTAAGCCCCTGTTTGCACTAGCTTGGTGCGACCTCTCGGGGGTTAATCGGATTCCCCTGGCTCCTACACCTTTATTCCTCTGCCTGCATGTGGAGCATGACCGCGACTTGAGTGGTCCATGAATTGTGCAGGTACGCCCGATACAGAGGCCGGTAGTTACCGTTCAGAAATTTCTACAATTGCGGAGTGATCATGCCCAAGGCTTCCCACCAAGATCTGCGTATTGCCTTCCGCGAGCTGCTCGCTTCAGGTTCGTGCTGCCACACCGCCTCGGTGTTCGACCCCATGTCTGCGCGCATTGCCGCGGACCTGGGTTTTGAGGTCGGCATCCTCGGAGGTTCGGTGGCATCGCTGCAGGTACTGGCTGCGCCGGATTTTGCCCTGATCACACTGAGCGAATTCGTCGAGCAAGCCACGCGAATTGGTCGCGTGGCCCAGTTGCCGGTGTTGGCAGACGCCGACCACGGATACGGCAATGCGCTGAACGTGATGCGCACTGTCACGGAGCTGGAGCGTGCCGGCGTGGCGGCGTTGACGATCGAGGATACGCTGTTGCCGGCCCAGTTCGGGCGCAAGTCCACCGATCTCATATCGGTAGAAGAAGGCGTGGGCAAGATCCGCGCGGCGCTCGAGGCGCGCGTCGATTCGTCCCTGTCGATCATCGCCCGTACCAACGCCGGCGTGCTCAGCACCGAGGAAGTGATCGTGCGGACTCAGAGCTACCAGAAAGCGGGTGCCGACGGCATCTGCATGGTAGGGGTAAAGGACTTCGACCAGCTCGAACAGATCGCCAGCCACCTGACCGTACCCTTGATGCTGGTGACCTACGGCAACCCCAACCTGCATGATGACGCGCGTCTGGCAAGCCTGGGCGTGCGCATCGCCGTCGACGGTCACGCGGCTTACTTCGCCGCCATCAAGGCGACGTACGACTGCCTGCGCCAGCAGCGTGGCCAGCAGCACAAGTCCGATAACTTGAGCGCCACCGAGCTTTCGCATACCTACACCCAGCCCGAGGACTACATCCGCTGGGCCAAGGAATACATGAGCGTCGAGGAGTAAGCAGGCGCTTACAGGTCCCGGTCCCAGGTCGGCTCCTCCTCGAAGCGCTGGACGAGAAAGTCCAGCAGGGTGCGCAAGGTCGCGGGCATGTGCTTGCGTGAGGTATAGACCGCCGTCAGGTCCAGGGTCTGCGGCCTGGCCTCGGGAAGCAGGCGCACCAGTTCTGCGCTGCGCAGGGCGGCAGCCGCCTGATAGGTGGGGAGCAGGGCGATGCCGGCGCCTGCTGCTACCGCCTTTTGCAATGTCAGGGACTCGTTGGCGCTGATGTTGCCCTGAACCGGCACCGCAACCTGCTGGCCGTTGACCTCGAACTGCCACACCCCATTGCCGTAATAGCTGTGCGTCAGGCAATTGTGGTGTGACAGGTCCTCGACCCGCTCGGGTGTGCCGTGCTCGGCCAGGTAGGCGGGCGCGGCGCAGATCACCGAGCGGCATACGCTCAGGCGGCGGGCAACCAGGCTGGGGTCCAGGTCGTTGCTGTTGCGGATGGCCAGGTCGATGCGTTCGTCCACCAGGTTCACAGTGCGATCGAGCATCTGCAGGTCGACTTTTACCAATGGGTACTGACGCACATAGGCGGCCACGGCATCGGCCAGCTGCGCCTGTCCAAATGACGTACTGACGCTGATACGCAATGTCCCCCGCGGTGTCTGGTCTTGCTGTTGTACGGCTCCTTGCAGTTCGCTGGCCAACTCCAGCAATTGCCTGCAGCGCGGCAGGAGGTCCTGGCCTGCGGCAGTCAGGCTGAGCCGGCGCGTGGTGCGCTGCATCAGCCGCGCGCCCACCCACGCTTCGAGCTGTGCCAGGTACCGAGAGACCACGGGGCGCGAGAGCTGCAGGTGCTCGGCCGCCGCCGACTGACTGCCAAGGTCCACTACCGTGACGAAAACGCGCATAGCTGTTAAACGATCCATCATTTGCCCGATTTCAGAAACAAACCATGTGCAAGCATGGCATTTTTCTGCAGGGTGTCGCCCCTTAAGCTGCAGGCATTTCCACTCTGACGGATGCCTGCGATGACACTCCTTTCTCCCTTGCGTGGCCTGGTGCTCGGATGCCTGGCCTGTGCCGCCCCACTGCTGGCCGCCGCTCCCTTGCAATTGGACGTGTACAACCCCGGCGCCGATGCGCCGTTTGCGGTCAGCTCGGTGATCGTGAGCGGCCAGCGTGACGCCGTGTTGATCGATGCACAATTTGGCACTGATCACGCCCGGCAACTGGTGCAGCGTATCCGTGCGAGTGGCAAGCGCTTGACGACGATCTACATCAGCCAGGGTGACCCCGATTATTACTTCGGCCTGGCAACCTTGACCCAGGCGTTCCCTGACGCCGAGGTGTTGGCCTCGGCCGCCACGGTCGAACACATCCGCAACACCATGGAGGCCAAACTGGCGTACTGGGGGCCTGAAATGGGGGCGCAAAAACCTGAGCGGCTGGTGCTGCCCAAGGCGTTGACAGGCAACCGCCTGCTGCTCGAGGACCAGGTGCTGGAGGTGCGTGGCCTTGAAGGACCGCAGCCGGACCGCAGCTTTGTCTGGATACCTTCGATCAAGGCAGTGGTTGGCGGGGTCGTGGTTTCGCAGAACATTCATGTGTGGATGGCCGACACACAATCGGCGTCCTCGCGTGCCCATTGGCTGCAAACCCTGGCGGACATCCAGGCGCTTGCGCCGCAAACCGTGGTGCCCGGGCACTTCGTCGGTGCCAGTGATTACTCACCGCAGTCCGTTGGCTTTACCGCCGATTACATCCGCACCTTCGAGGCGCAGGCGCGCGCAGCAAACGATGCGGCTGCGCTGGTCGAGGCCATGAAACGACGCTATCCGGGGTTGGGCGATGAGAGTGCGCTGGCGCTCAGCGCCAAGGTGGCCAAGGGCGAGATGCAGTGGCCCCTCCAGTGACGGTGCGCGCGTATGCAATGCAGCGCTGCGGTGATCTCGGTCTTGCTATACCGCGCTGGACCGCAGCCTGGCCATGTCACGAATAGGCGGTGCGCCGTAGAGCCGGCTGTACTCACGGCTGAATTGCGAAGGGCTCTCGTAGCCCACTCGATAGGCCGCCACGGCGGCCTCAAGGCCATCGTTGAGCATCAGCCGCCGGGCTTCTTGCAAGCGCAGTTGCTTCTGGTACTGCAGCGGGCTCATCGAAGTCACCGCCTTGAAGCGATGGTGCAGGGTGGAAACGCTGAGGTTGACCTCGCGGGCCAGGTCCTCGATGCGCAGTGGCCGCTGATAGTTGTCGTTGAGCCAGCTGATGGCCTGGCACACGCGGTGGGTCTGGCTGTTGGCCAAGGCAATTTCGTACAGCCGGTAGCCCTGCGGGCCGCGCAGCAGGCGGTAGAGAATCTCCCTGCGCACCAGCGGTGCCAGCATGGCGATGTCGCGTGGCGTGTCGAGCAGGCGGAGCAGGCGCAGCAAGGCATCGAGCAGCGCGCCGTCGGTTTTTTCCACGTACAGGCCGCGCCCATACGGGCGATTGGGTACCAGCATCGGACCGCTGTCGGCGATCAGCTGGCTGATCTCGGCAGGGTCCAGGTCCATGCGCAACCCCAGGCTCGGGCGCTGCGGGCTGGCGTCGAGCCTGACCGCGCTCAGCGGCAAGGTGACCGAAACCACCATGTAGTGCAGCGGGTCGTAGGCGTACTGTTCGTCCCCGAGGAACAGGCTTTTGCTGCCCTGGGCCAGAATGCACAGCGCAGGTTGCGCCAGGGTAGGTACCGAGCGAATGTTCTCGGTGTAGCGCACCAGGAACAGGTTGTCGATGGCCGAGGCCGGCCCATAAGGGTCGCCTGCATGGCGAGCGATCAAGTCGGCCAACTCCTGGCGCTGGACCTCCAGGTGCGGATCAAGGGACGGGGCGATGGACATGGGGCTTTCCTCTGCTGACCGACGCAGAATAGGTTTGGGCAACCGCCGAAGCTAGTCGAATACTGCAGATCGATTGCCTGATCCTGCCGCGATGCAGAATCAGGCAATCGGTGTGCAGTAATGGCCTAACGCGCAACGCGCCCAGGCCCTAGCCTTGCAAGCCAGGTATTCGATGGCTGCTTCAGGGAGAGTGTGCAATGAGGCTACAACAACCGGTCACCCACCTTGCCTTGATTCGCGCCAGCAGCGGGCGCTCGGCCGAACTGGGCGCACGCTTGCGCGACCTGTTGGTGCCGTCGCTGCACACCCCGGGTTGCCTGAGTTTTTCGGTGCAACGCTCGCAGGCTGATGACGACCTGTGGTTATTGAGCGGTAGCTGGCAGGACCAGCAGGCGATGAATGGCTACTTCGCTTCGCCGACGCTGAATGTGTTCGGCGAGTTGGTGCAGTCCCAGGTGGTGAGCAGTCTGGATCTGCACACGTTTGGTTGAGCCTGCCTTACGAGCGCCCAGGCCAGTGATTGCCGCATCATCGAGCCAGTGGGTACCATCCAGGTTTCACCCACGAGGCGTATGGCAAAGATGGCACGTAGAGAGTTTCCCCAGTTCGAAGCCGTGTCGGCAATGGTGCCGGCCGAAGGCGGTGGCTACCACGCAGCCATTGCCGTCAAGGCCATGGGCATGGGCGGTGCACCGCGCTTTCACAAGGTGCTCGATGGGCAAGTGTTCAAGGGCGCCGTGGCTGCGGACGAGGCGGCCACGAGCGAGTTGCAACGCCTGCAAGGTGTCGGCGAGGCGGGTGAGCTGATCTGGTGATCAGGCTTTGGGCCTGGGCATCTTGAACAGATTGCCCAGCTCGAAATAGTCCGCCGGGCCACCGCCACGCAGGATGGGCTCGGCCGCTGCGGTATCGTAGATGCCGTCCTTGAGCAGGCGCTCGGCGATGTGCACCGCCACCACTTCGCCCAGGATCAACCAGCTCGGTACCAACGCCTGGTCGGCGCGCTGCAGTTGCACGATCTGCGTCACCTTGCATTCGAACGCCACAGGGGTTTCCCCTACCCGTGGCACCTGTACCACGCTCGACGGCGTGGCCGTCAGGCCGCTGAGTTCGAACTCGTTCACCTCAGGCGATACCGCCGAGCAGCTCAGGTTCATCTGCTCGGCCAGGGGGCGGGTGGCCAGGTTCCAGACGAATTCACCGGTTTGCTCGATATTGTTCAGGCTGTCTTTGCGCCCGACGCTGCAGAAACCGATGATCGGTGGAATGTAGTTGAAGGCGTTGAAGAAGCTGTAAGGCGCGAGATTCAAATGGCCTTGCTGGTCCTGCGAAGATATCCAGCCGATCGGGCGAGGGCCGACGATGGCGTTGAATGGATCATGGGGTAGGCCATGGCCTTTGGCGGGTTCGTAGTAATACATCTGCGCTGGGCTTGCCGGCCCACCTCCTGGTTTGAGAGGCGACCAGTGTGCCAAGCCTGAGGCCAACTGGGAATGCTGGAGCCCGGCGAAAGCCGGGCTGAGTGCGCATGGCTACTATCAGCTAATGCCATGGGCGTTGGTGCGGTCGAAACCGTCTTCGGCGAAGCGCTGGGCACCGGTGCGGTCGAAACCATCTTCGGCGAAGCGCTGGGCACCGGTGCGGTCGAAACCGTCTTCTGCGAAGCGCTGGCCACCGGTGCGGTCAAAACCGTCTTCTGCGAAGCGCTGACCACCTGTGCGGTCAAAGCCGTCCTCGGCATAGCCGGTGGCCTGAGCAGGCGCCGCTGCGAAGGTATGCGCATGGGTGCGATCGAATCCATCTTCGGCGGATGCGCCTGCGGCAAATGCGAAAAGGGCGAGGGTCAGGATGAATTTGCTTTTCATGGGGATGCTCCAGAGTAGGTGTGTCGTTTCGATAAAATGAATGCTACGCCGATTAATACGATTAAAAAGCGCTAAAAATCGTGCTTAATAATCTATTTATCCGATTGATTGGAGCGCGCACCTGGGCTGGAACGCAGGCAGCCCAGGGAGTTTCGAGGCGCAGGTACTGGCGCTTTTGCTGATGGGGTAATGTGCCGGAGTGTGATTAATGGGCCATTAAGCCAAGCGCGTCGGACGAACGTCGTGCCAGTGCGGGAAGGGAAGGTGCAAGCTGGGCCTGCAGAGGAGGGCTGGCGCCTGGATGATCCGACGAGGCCCGGCGTGGCCAAACGAAATCGGGCGCCCTCTAGGCGCCCGAAGCAGTGCTAAGCGTGGGATGGGCTTAGTCGGTGGTGATCCGCGAATGCTGCTTGGTGTCCTTCATGGTGGCGTACACCAACAGCGAGCAGGCGATGCAGCCTGTGACGTACCAGTAGAAGCCGCTTTCCATGCCGGCGCTCTTGAACCACAAGGCCACGTATTCGGCCGTACCGCCGAAGATGGACACGGTCAGGGCGTAGGGCAGGCCAACGCCCAGGGCGCGGATTTCGGTGGGGAACAGCTCAGCCTTCACCACCGCGTTGATCGAGGTGTAGCCGCTGACGATGATCAACGCGGCCATGATCAGGAAGAACGCGCCCCACCAGGTCTGGATGGTGTGCAGGGTGCTGAGGATCGGCACCGTGAACAGCGTACCGAGCACCCCGAAGGCAATCAGGATAGGGCGCCGGCCGATCTTGTCCGACAGCCCACCCACCAGGGGTTGCAGGCACATGAACAGGAACAGCGTCGCGGCCGAGATGGTGGTCGAATCGCTGATGCTCATCCCGACTGTGTTGACCAGGTATTTCTGCATGTAGGTGGTGTAGGTGTAGAAGGCCAGGGTACCGCCCATGGTCAGGCCGACCACGGTCAGCAGTTCCTTGGGGTGGCGCATCAAGGTGCGCATCAGGCTTTCCTTGGCTTTCTCCTTCTTGGTGAACGACGCGGTTTCTTCCATGCCCCGTCGCAGGTAGAGGGCCACCACTGCACACAGGGCACCGATCACGAACGGCACACGCCAGCCCCAGGCGTACAACTGCTCGGTGGTCAGGGTCTGTTGCAGAACGATCAGTACCGCCAGGGCGATGAGCTGGCCCGAAATCAGCGTCACGTACTGGAAG
The DNA here is from genome assembly GCF_002420785.1 of Pseudomonas sp. UBA5666. Lineage (NCBI taxonomy): Bacteria > Pseudomonadati > Pseudomonadota > Gammaproteobacteria > Pseudomonadales > Pseudomonadaceae > Pseudomonas > Pseudomonas sp. UBA5666. The sequence continues at coordinate 107,284 of NZ_DIIQ01000051.1, forward strand.
CTGGAGAAGAAGCCTCGACGCTCCTTGCTGGCCATTTCGCTCAGGTAGGTGGCCGAGGTGCCGTACTCACCGCCCACCGACAACCCTTGCATCAAGCGAGCGACCACCAGCAGGACCGGCGCTGCCACACCGATGGTTTCATAGCCGGGGGTGAGGGCGATCACCAGCGAGCCTGCGCACATCAGCAGCACCGAGGCCATCAGTGCAGCCTTGCGGCCCTTGCGGTCGGCATACATGCCCATCAGCCAGCCACCAATCGGGCGCATCAAAAAGCCCACGGCAAAAATGGCGGCGGTGTTGAGCAGTTGAGCGGTGGAATCGCCGGCCGGGAAGAAAGCCTTGGCGAAATACAGCGAGAACGCTGCATAGACGTACCAGTCGTACCATTCGACCATGTTGCCGATCGAACCGCTGAAGATCGACTTGAGGCGACTGGCAGTGGTTCTTGGCGCGGCAGGCGTTGCGGCCGCCCCGGTAGGCAGGGAGGTAGCGTTATCCATCAGGGACACCTTCTCATTGTTGTTGTGAAAGCGCGCAGGGCGCAGCTTGCAGTGGCTTTTGCAGAAGGTGTGCCAAAAAGAGGCGCGATTGCTTCGTTTGGGTGCGCGCTTGGGTGAAACCCGTATGAATCATGGCGTTGAGCCGAACGTGCGACGCACTGAGGGAGAGATCCGCGGCAGGCCAGTTCACCTGCATAGGCAAGATCCCGCTCATTAGGGCGTAGACGTCGGCGAGTTTCCGCTTACGGTGCGTTGACGAATTCGTCCCGCACCAGCCCATGACGCTGCATTTTCTCGTTCAAGGTACGGCGGGGCATTTGCAGGTCCTGCATCACCGCCTTGATCTCACCGGCATGTTGGCGCAGTGAAGCACGCAGGCACTGCGCCTCGAATGCTTCCAAGCGCTCAGCCAACGACTGCCCGGCAGGCGCCTGTTCTGGCATGGGCGAACCAAGTCCCAGCACGTGGCGCTCCGCCGCGTTGGCCAGTTCACGCACATTGCCTGGCCAATCATGGGTCAGCAGTTGAGCCAACTGCAGGCCCGACTGCGGCAGGGCCGTACGGCCAATCCGGGACGCGGCTACCTGTGCGAAATGCTCGAACAACAGGACGATGTCTTCCCGCCTTTCCCGCAGGGGCGGCAGGCGCAGCTCTGCAACGTTCAGGCGGTAGGCCAGGTCCTCGCGAAAACGTCCGGCCCGGGCTTCGTCGAACAGGTCGGGCTTGGTGGCGGCAATGATGCGCAGGTCTACGCGGATGCTCTGATTCGCACCCAGGCGCTCGATCTTCTGGTCCTGGATCACCCGCAGCAACTTGGCCTGTTGCGCCAGGGGCATGCTTTCGATTTCATCGAGAAAGACCGTGCCACCATCGGCATATTCCAGCCTGCCGATGCGTTTGCCCTGGGCGCCGGTGAAGGCGCCGCTTTCATGGCCGAACAGCTCGGCCTCGAACAAGGCTTCGGGAATGGCCGCGCAGTTGAGCGCAACGAAAGGTTTGCTGGCGCGTGGGCCAAAGTCGTGCAGGCAGCGGGCGACCTGCTCCTTGCCGCTGCCGGTTTCGCCGCGAATCAGCACGTTCACCGGCAACGCGGCCAAATCCAGTACCTGGCGGCGCAACTGCTGCATGCCTGGTGATACCCCAAGCAGCGTGGTTTCAAGGCGCGTCCTGAGGTCTGCCTGCTGATGCAGGCGTCGATTTTCCAGCACCAATTGGCGTTTTTCCAACGCCCGGCGAAGGCTGCCGAGCAGGTGCTGGGGGGTGAAGGGCTTTTCCAGGAAATCGTAGGCGCCGCTGCGCATGGCCTCGACCGCCATGGGCACGTCACCGTGACCGGTGAGCAGGATCACAGGCAGGTCCGGATCGTCGGCCTGCAGCCGTTCGAGCAGTTGCAGGCCGTCCATGCCAGGCATGCGCACGTCGCTGATGATCACGCCTGGATAGTCCCGGCCGATGTGCACCAGGCCCTCATCGGCACGGGCAAAGACCTGGACCTCGAAGCCCGACAGGCTCAGCCATTGCTCGACTGCCGTACGGATACTGGCTTCATCGTCTATGACCATCACTGAGTTCAACATGCAGGCTCCTGATCGCGAGGCAAGGTGATGCTCAGGCGCGCGCCGCCCGGTACGTTTTCGGCCAGCAGCTGCCCACCGGCGTCGTGCACGATGCCATAGGAGATCGCCAGGCCCAAGCCCAGGCCGTCCCCTACGGGCTTGGTGGTGAAGAAGGGGTCGAAGATCCTGGGCAGGTCCTCGGCCGCGATGCCGCCCCCCGAATCGAGCACGCTCAAGCGCCAGTGCTGCGCATCGGGCTCGATGCGGATTTCCAGGCGCCGGTAGCGCTTGTCTGCCATGGCGTCCAACGCGTTGCTCAGCAGGTTGATCAGCACCTGTTCCAAGCGGATGGCGTCGCCGCGCACCCACGCCGGACGAGCCAGGTACAGGGCCAACTGCACGTCCAGGGCATGCAGGCGTGCCTGCAACAAATCCAGCGCCTGGTCGACAACGCCGGCCAAGTCCAGGCGCTCGCGCAAGCCACCGGGGCTGTTACGGGCAAACGTCTTCAAGTGCCCGGTCAGCGACGCCATGCGCGTCAACATCTGCTCCAGCGGCTCCAGGGCCTGGCGAGCCTCGTCGTAACGCCCGTGGTCCAGCAGCAGTTTCAGGGTTTCAAGCTGCATGCGCTGGGTCGTGAGGGGCTGGTTGATTTCGTGCGCCATGGCAGCGGACATCTGCCCCAGGGCAGCCAGCTTGGCCGTTTGCACCAGGCCTTCCTGCGCCGTGCGCAGCTCGCGGGTGCGCTCCTCGACCTGGCGCTCGAGCTCCTCGCGGCTGCGTTGGCGCAGGCGCGACAGGCGCAGGCGCTGGCCAACCAGCAAAGCAGCGAATACCAGGCTCAACCATACCGCTGCAGCACCCAGGCCAGCATTGCGCGCGTCGGTTCCGACCTGGGGCCTGCGCAGCAGGTGCAGGGTCCATTGCTCGCTTTCCAGCGGCAGGCTTTCCCACAGGAACTCGGTCTCGCCTTGCGGTGCCTGCACCCGGCTGAGTGTGCTGTTTTCAGCGAAACGCGTCAGCACCTGGTGCATCAGCGGTATCAGCGGGTGTTTGTCGTACTGGCGGGTCTGCGCCAGTTCGGCCCGGTCGGCGCCGTCCAGCGGGCGCAATTCCCGGTAGCGCCAGCCGTCCTGGTTGGCAATGAAGGTAATGCCACGGGCATCGCTGACCAGCAGGATGTCGCTGCCCTGGCGCCATTCTCGCTCGAGCTCGGGAAATTCCAGCTTGACCACCATGGCGCCGAGAAAACGGCCCTGTTCGTCATTCACCGCGCTGGACAGAAAGTAGCCAGGCACCCCGCTGGTCACGCCAACGGCATAGAAGCGGCCGTTACCCAGGCTACGGGTTTGCTTGAAATAAGGGCGAAAGCCGTAGTTGGAGCCCACGTAACTGGTTGGCAGCCGCCAGTTGCTGGCCGCCACGGCCAGCCCGTTGCGGTCGAGCAGTTCGAGGGTGGAGGAGTTGGCTGCACCGTTGATGCGCTCGAGTTTGCGGTTCAGGGCAGCCTGCGTTTGCTCCTGGACCGGGCCGCGCAACGCGTCGATCAGTTCCGGGTCCAGGGCCAGCACCGCTGGCAGGGCCCGATAGCGGTCGATGAGTGTGTGCAAGGCATTGGCGTACAGCCCCAGTTGCTGGCTGGCCCGGCGGGCGTCCGCCTCCATGGCCTGGCGTTTGGCCTGGTGCATGGCCCAACTGGCACAAAGCACGGTACCCAGCACGATCACCAGGGTGATCAGGCCCAGACGCAGGGCGCGAAAGGAAAAAGGCATTGGGAGCAGATCCGCATGGGTGGGGAAGGGGCCCGCTTTGGCGGAACCGGAGCGCTGCACCGCCGCTCCGGTTGTCCGCGAAATGGCCGTCAAGGGTCGACACTTACAGCAGTTCAAAGCCCTGCTGTTGCACCGCCTCGGAATCCAGGCCCACCTGGACGTTGAAGGTCCCGGGCTCGGCAACGCGCTGCAGCTGGCCATTGTAGAACTTCAAGTCTTCTTCGCTGATGCTGAAGGTCACGGTCCGTGTTTCGCCGGGCTTGAGCATGAGCTTCTGGAAGTTCTTCAACTCCTTGACCGGGCGACTCATCGAGGCGGACACATCTTGCACGTACAGTTGCACCACCGTCTCGCCAGCCACCTTGCCGGTATTGCGCACCACGACGCTGGCTTGCAACGTGTCCCCGCGCTTGAGCTTGTTGCCTGAAAGCGCGAGCCCCGACAGTTCGAACGTGCTGTAGCTCAGGCCATAACCGAAGGGATACAGCGGCCCATTGGGTTCTTCGAAATACTGCGAAGTGTAGTTGCCGGGTTTGCCAGGCGTGAACGGACGACCGATACGGGTGTGGTTGTAGTACATCGGAATCTGCCCGACCGAACGTGGGAACGTGATCGGTAGCTTGCCGGAGGGGTTGTAGTCGCCGAACAGCACGTCGGCGATGGCGTTACCGCCTTCGGTACCGGCGAACCAGGTTTCGAGCAGGGCGTCGGCCTGCTCGCGCTCCCAGCCGATGGACAGCGGCCGGCCATTCATCAGTACCAGTACCAGCGGTTTACCGGTGGCCTTCAAGGCCTCGATCAACGCGCGCTGGTTGGCCGGCACCTGCAGCGTGGTGCGGCTGGAAGATTCATGGGACATGCCGCGCGATTCGCCGACCACGGCCACGACCACATCCGCCTGCTGCGCGGCCTTGACCGCTTCGTCGATGAGCACTGCAGGTGGTCGAGGGTCGTCGACGATTTCCGGCGCATCGAAGTTGAGGAAGTTCAGGTAGTCGAGAATGGCCTTGTCACCGGTGACGTTAGAGCCCTTGGCGTAGACCAGCTTGCCCTTGCCCTCGATGGCGCGGCGCAGCCCTTCGCGCACCGTGACCGAGTGGTTGGGCCGCCCGTCGGCCGCCCAGCTGCCCATCATGTCGATCGGTGCGTCGGCAAGGGGACCGACCAGGGCGATGGTGGCGTCTTTGCTCAGCGGCAGTGTCTGCTTGCGGTTTTCCAGCAGCACCAGGCTGCGGCGCGCCACGTCGCGCGCGGCGTCGCGGTGCAGGCGATCCTCGCCGTAGTAGTCCTTGAGGTCGTTCTGCGCCGCGGCGATGCGCACGTAGGGGTCCTTGAACAGGCCCATGTCGTACTTGGCGCCCAGCACTTCGCGTACGGCCTGATCCAGCTCCGCCTGGCTCACGTCGCCCGCCTTGAGCAACCCTGGTAGCTCTTCGCCGTACAAGGTGTCGTTCATGCTCATGTCGATGCCCGCCTTGATCGCGAGTTTGGCAGCCTCGCGACCGTCGCGCGCCACGCCATGGCGGATCAGCTCCTGGATGGCGCCATGATCGCTGATGGTAACGCCCTTGAACCCCCACTCCTTGCGCAGCACGTCGTTCATCAGCCAGGTGTTGGAGGTGGCCGGCACGCCGTTGATCGAGTTCAGCGCAACCATCACCCCACCGGCGCCGGCATCGATCGCAGCGCGGTAGGGCGGCAGGTAATCGTTGTACATCTTCGGCAGGCTCATATCGACCGTGTTGTAGTCACGCCCGCCTTCCACCGCGCCGTAAAGGGCGAAATGCTTGACGATGGCCATGATGCTGTCCGGGTTGGCCGGGCTGCTGCCCTGGAACGCGCGGACCATCACCTGGCCGATCTTCGCCGTCAGGTACGTGTCTTCGCCAAAGCCCTCGCTGGTGCGACCCCAGCGCGGATCCCGGGCGATGTCGACCATCGGCGCGAAGGTCATGTCCAGTGCGTCGGCAGCCGCTTCGATGGCCGCCGTGCGGCCGACCTTGGCGACGGCGTCCATGTCCCAGGTGGCGGCCATGCCCAGGCCGATGGGGAAGATGGTGCGCTCGCCATGTACCGTGTCGTAGGCGAAGAACATCGGGATCTTCAACCGGCTGCGCATGGCCGCGTCCTGCATTGGCCGGTTTTCCGGTGCCGTGCGCGAATTGAACGTGCCTCCGATGCGTCCGGCGGCGATCTCTTCGCGGATTTTCTCCCGGGGCATTTCAGGGCTGATGCTGATCAGGCGCAGCTGCCCGATTTTTTCGGCCTCGGTCATCTGGCTGATCAGATGGTCGATGAAGGCCTGTTTTTTCTCGAGCGGCGGCGCGGAAGTGGCGGCGACAGCCGCCTGGCTGACGAGGCCCATGGCCAGGCCCAGCAGAGACAGTTTCATCATGAATTCCGTAAGGGGGCCGATGCACGGTCAACGGTGACACACGCACGGGCGAAGTTTTCGGGCGGCTGTTGTTGTACGATTTGCACGCAGATCTTCCTGCGGCGGATTATGCCTGAATCCGTCGCGTGCTGACGAAGCCCCGTACACCGGGAAAACAACTATAAGAACGCTCACGAGAACACGGCATGACCCCGCTTGAACCCTACTACCAGCGTCAGCTCGCTGAAGCCATGGCCGGTGTTGGCCGGCGCACGGATGTCGCGTTGCTGGCAGTGCTCGCCCGCCGCGCCGATGATTACGCGTATTTCCCACTATTCTGGTCGGCCGTGCTGGCGCTGGCGCTGCCTGGCTTGCTGCATGGGGTGCTGGGCTGGCCCAGCGTGCGCGGCCTGATCGTCGCCAACGTGCTGCTGTTCGTCGGCCTGTGCGTGCTGTTGCGCAGCCCGCGCCTGGAACGCTTGACCGTACCGCGGGCCTGGCGCCGCTGGCGAGCGTCGCGTCTGGCCACTCGTCAATTTCTCGACCTTGGCGCTCAGGCCTTTACAGGTGCCGGATGCGTCATGATTTTCGTCAGCGAGGCCGAGCAGTACGCACGGTTGCTGATGGACAAGCAGGTCGCGCTTTGCCTTGATGACGCGGTGCGGGTCGCGCTCACTGACCGTCTAGCCAGCCAGGTTCGCCAAGGGCAAACCTTGCAGGGCATGATCGAGTGCGTCGAGGCGTGCGGCCTTCTCCTTGGCCAGCAGGCGCCACGCGCGCTTGCGTGCAGGCGTTTGCCCCAGCCGCTGGTAATCCTCGACTAACGCAACCCTGGCCGACTGCGCGGGGGTGTAGAATACGGCCCCCGCTATTGGAGGTACCGTTTGCCCATGTCTGCCCTTTCTACTCCACCGGATGCGCGCGTCCAGTTTCTCGACCTGCTTCGCACCGGCTTGCAGGGCAACACTGTGGTCAAGCTGGTCCTGGCGCGGCCTGTGGGCACCGACCCGACCCTGCAACGCATCATCGCCAAGCCCTTGCTGGTCAAGGGTCAGGCGAACCTGTCCCTGGTCTACCGTCACCAGACCCGCGATATCACCCGCAACCTGCCGCTCGATGATGCTCTGCAATGCATCGCCGAGCTGCTGCCAGAACATTTTCGCAACGCTCACCTGTTCGATGCAGAGGGTGAACTGCAATTGACCTTCAGCAAGAAGGGCAAGCCCATGCTGCAGCGTCATGGCGCCCAGGCGCCCCGGGAAACCGTTGGCAGCAACGGGCATGACCGCGAGAAAAAGCGCTACCTGGACATTGCCCGACCGTTTTTGCGTGACCTTGGCGTAACGGATGGCCAGGGCGCACTGATCCCGTCGATGTCGCGCAAGTGGAAGCAGATCAACAAGTTCATCGAGGTCTTCGACCACGCCCTGGCCAATGCGCCCTTGTCGAGCGAGCAGCGCTTGCGGGTGGCCGACTTCGGCTCGGGCAAGGGGTATCTGACCTTCGCCATGCACGATTACCTGCGCAATACGCTGGGCCGCGATGCCCAGGTAACGGGGGTGGAGCTGCGCCAGGACATGGTCGAGCTGTGCAACGCTGCCGCCGCGCGGCTCGAACACCCAGGGCTCGAGTTTCAATGCGGGGATGTGCGCAGCGTGGTGCCCGATGCCATCGAGGTGATGATCGCCCTGCACGCCTGCGACGTGGCGACCGACTACGCCATCCATACCGGCATCCGCTGCAACGCGGCGATCATCATGTGCTCACCGTGCTGCCACAAGCAGATCCGCCCGCAGTTGCACAGCCCAGGTCTGTTGCAGCCGATGCTGCAATATGGCCTGCACCTGGGCCAGCAGGCCGAAATGCTCACCGACAGTCTGCGCGCACTGTACCTGGAGGCCTGCGGCTACGAGACCAAGGTGTTCGAGTTCATATCGTTGGAGCACACCAACAAGAACAAGATGATCCTGGCCGTCAAGCGGCGCCAGCCAGCGGATCAGTCAGCCTTGCTGGAAAAGATAGAACAGCTCAAGGCGTTCTATGGCGTGAAGGCGCATTGCCTTGAAACGTTGCTGCGGGCGGATGGTTTGCTTTGAACCTGATGCGCTCCAGCCTTGGATATGCTCATCCTTGCTTCGCTGCTCATGAGCGCGTTCTGATGCTGCAGGCATGCTTGATCACTCAGCTTGAGCAATCAATTGCACAGTCGTGCTTGCCAGCCCCAGCGGATGCGTCTGGGCGTCGAAGAAGTGCAGGGCCGTGTCCGGCATGTCTTCGAAGCGGCTGACGAAATGACGCTTCTGATTGATGACCGATGCCTCTCCCAATGGGCGTATGGCAATGGCCAGGTGGCTGGGCCGGGCTGAGCGAATGGCTTCGAGCAGGTGCCGGTCGTTGCTGTCCAGATGCTGGCCGAACAGGCACATGCCTTGGTGTTCACCGGCCAACTGGCCGAGGCTCCAGCTCAGGTAGTCCGAATGCCGGATGGCACGCAGTTTTTCGTCGCTGCGCTCTTCGTTGACGAACAGCGGCACTTCACCTGGCACATTCACGGCGAACCCTTCGAGCATTTCAGCGCTGCTTGCACTGCGTTGCCGGGTGGTGCCGTCAGGCAGCTTGAGCAGGTGCATGCCACCGTGCAGATGCAGCACGCGTGTGCCTTGGCTCGCCGTTCGGCGCACGTCGAAAAAACCCTGCTCGTCGAACAGTTCAGCGAAGCCCATCGGGTCGTGCTGCACGGCCCAGACCAGCAGCAGGTCATAGTTGCTGGTATAGACGTTGCGGTAGCCACGCAGGGCCTGGTTGAGGGCGAGCAGGGCGGCTTCGGGCATGGCCGACCAGGGCATGTGCACGGTGCGCACGGCGTGGATCAGCGCCTCCTTGATGGAGTAATAGCGGTTAAGCGGCGCTGTCGAGTTGATGGCCAGCGCAGCGTTCGTGCGCACCGTAGTGTTGAGGGCGGTCAGCACCGGTTCGAAGAGCTCAGTGCCCAACGACTTGAACAAGGCCTGATCGCTGATGGCCAAGCCCTTTTTGCGCCCGGCCCGTTGCGCCTCCTCATACAGCGAGAAGTACCCGAACGGCTTCCAGAAGGCCCGGCTTGCGCCGTTGCCGACCAGTAGGGTTTCGCAGGGGTGCTGGTCGGCAAGGTCTGACCAGGCGGGGAGAGTGGCGTCGAGTGCGGGCATGCTGAAGTCCGTAAAGCGGGATCCGGCAGACTTTACCACGCCAAGCCCAGGTCATGAGTGCGCCGTGCCAGAGCTGGCAGCGCCGTGTAGGGTGCATTGGTGAGGGTGAGGGCATCTGCAGAGGATTGAAAGTGAACACGAGCGGACTTCATTCCCTCCAAGGTATTGAGTGATCACGGTGCAGTGCCTAGCCAGCACCGGCAACACCGACACGTAGATCGTCATGTCTTTACTTGAACAGGAGATCCCTCATGGACACCTATCATGTAAGCCCTGCCAACGACGGGTGGGAACTGAAGAAGGCAGGTGCTGCGCGTGCCTCGAAACACAGCGCGACCAAGCAAGAACTGGTGGGGTCGCTGGCCACCTTCTTTGAGGGCAAGACCGCCTCGGTTAAGATCCACAAGGCCGATGGCACCCTCGAGGAAGAGCGCACCTACCCACGTGCCGCTGACCCGCGGCGCACCAAGGGTTGATACCGATCAGCGCCGCGCTGCTTGGCATCGACATGCACCAGTGCCATGGGCGCGGCCTCTACAAGTGGTTGCTTGCAAGCTTTCTGATCGGCAAGCGCATTCGCGCCAGTGTCGCGGTCCAGGCCTATCAGGTACTGGTCGATACCCACGGCCTGGACACACCGGGCAAGCTGGCGAGGTGCCCGCATCACACGTTGGTGAAGCTGCTGGGTCAGGCCGGTTACGCACGCTACGACGAATCCACGGCCCGGCGGCTGCATCGGTTGGGCAAAGGGCTTGAAGCGGAAATGGACCACGTGCTGCTGGACGTCGCAGTGGACATGGCGCAAGTAAACGCTTGGCTGCTGAGGTTTGAAGGCGTGGGGCCCAAGACGCTCGAGATTTTCATGCGGGAAGCGGCGCCGGTACTGCAGCATCAACGTGCGCAATGAGGATGGGCGGTAGAGGAAGCGTAAGCCATGTGAACGCTGGCTTGAAGGTGGAGCGGGTAGAGGGAATCGAACCCTCAACTAAAGCTTGGGAAGCTTTCGTTTTGCCACTAAACTATACCCGCATCTGAGCTGCACTTTTTACCAGAACGTTCGGCAAATTAGAAGCCCGCGTTATAAAAAAAACGTCATTTCCCTCCGTTTTCCCGTGCTCCCCTCCATGCGCCTAAGGCTCGCCTACACGGCAGCGATTTCCTCGCGCGTGAGTTCACGGTATGCCCCTGGCGGCAGGTCCAGGTCCAGCGCGATGGCGCCCATGCGCTCACGGTGCAGCTTGACCACCTTATTGTCGTAGAACCCGAACATGCGTTTGACCTGATGGTAGCGCCCTTCGACGATGGCGAGCCGGGCCAGGCGCGGCCCGAGGATCTGCAGGTCGGCCGGTTGGGTCGTCAGGTTTTCGAAAGCAAAGTGGAAGCCCTCCTGAAACCGGGCCACGTAGTGCTCGCCGATCTCGTCCTGGGTTTCGACCAGGTAATGCTTGGGCAGCTTGGTAGTGGGTTGGGTCAGCCGCCGGGACCACTGGCCATCGTTGGTCAGGATCATCAGCCCGGTGGTATTGAAGTCCAGGCGCCCGGCAATATGCAGACCCTGCGCAAGCGCGTCGGGCAGCAAGTCCATGACGGTCGGATGCTGGGGGTCGTGGGTGGCGCTGACGCAACCGGCCGGCTTGTGCAGCATCAGGTAGCGTGGCGGGTGGCCCGCCTGCAGCACCTCATCGTCCAGCTCGACCCGGCTGAACGCCCTCACTTCCGTCAGCGGGTCGCTGGTTACCTGGCCATCGACGCGCACGCGACGTTGAGCCAGCATCAGGCGCGCATGCTGGCGGTTGCAGGTCGGCAGGTTGGCAAGAAAACGATCAAGGCGCATGGGTGAAACCAGCAGGCGATGCCAATTGGGCCTCGACGCCCGCGCAGCTTGGGCACAGGCAGGCACGGTCGCGCAGTTCGGCAGGCAGGGCCTGCAGCACGGCCGGGTCGATGCGCACACTGAAGCACCAGCAGGCCTGGGTGGCCTGCGCAGGGTCGGCCAGGGTGCACTGGTTAAGGGCACCGCAGGCGGGGCAGTATTGATCGTCGTTCATATCAGGTTTCAGTGCAGACACGGTTGCGGCCAGCCTGTTTGGCACGATAGAGGGCGCCGTCGGCGCGGGTCAGGAGGGTATGCAACGTGTCGCCTGACTTCAGGTGGCTGACCCCGATGCTGGTGGTCAGGCGCAGCGGCTGGTCTTCGTAACTGAAGGTCAGTTGCTCGGCGCGGCGCCGGATCTTTTCGGCAGCCTCGTTCGCCTGGCAAGCATCGGCCTCACTCAGCAGCACGATGAACTCCTCGCCTCCCCAGCGGCAGAGTATATCGGACTGGCGAATGCTGCCTTGCAGGACATTGGCAAATTGGCGCAGCACTTCGTCGCCTGCCAGGTGACCATAGGTGTCGTTGAGCACTTTGAAGTGGTCCAGGTCGATCAGCAACGCCACCAGCGGACTGTTGTCACGCTGGGCCTCGCGCAGCGCCTGGGCGGCCAGCAGGTCGAAGCTGCGTCGGTTGGGCAGCCCGGTCAGGCTGTCGAGCGTGGCCAGGGCTTCGGTGCTGGCCTGGTGGCGGCGCACCATCGCATGCACCAGGGCCACCACCACGAGGGTGATCATGGCGCAGATCGCCAGGTTCAGGTACAGCGAATGACGAATCCGGTCCAGCGCCCCGGTCTCGCGCTTGTCCACCAGCAGGTACCAGTCCAGTTCCGGCAAGTGGCGTACGTTCAGAAAATGGCTGTGGCCTGCAAGGTCACGGTATTCATGACTGCCCTCGCCAGGCACCGGCTGGTGTGCGAGCACGCCGCCCAGGTCTGGGCTGTCGACCAGCGACTGGCCGACGCGCAGGCCCTGCGGGCCACCACCCGAGCCTGTCATCAACACCTTGCCCTGGGCGTCGACGAAGACCACGGATCGCTGATAGCGATGTTGGTACTGGTCGATCATCCTGACCACGGTCGAAACGCTCAGCCCTACCCCCGCAGCGCCGATGAAGCGCTCCTGATAGTCGTGCACCTTGTAGTTGATGAACACGGTGAGGTTATCTTGGTTGGCCATGTCCAGATCTACATTGATCTCGTAAGGCGCTGCCTGGTCGCGCAGGCGGAAGTACCAGGCATCGCGCCAGGCCTGGGGCTGGACCTGCTTGAGCACGCCCTTGGCCTGATAGTAGGTCAGCGTGCGTTCGGAGACGAAAAAGGACGTGAAGATGTCCTGCTTGCCCGTCACCTCGCCCAGGTAGCGGGTCATGCGCTGGGCGTCCTGCTCACCGGCCAGCACCCAGTCACGCAGGAAGGTGTCCTGAGCCATCATCGATGCGATCAGAACAGGGCGAATCAGGTCTTTCTGGATTTCCGAATAAACCGTGTCGGAAGTCAGGGGCAGTTCGGTATTGATGATGCCGTCACGTATGGCGCTGCGCGAGGAGAAATAACTCAGCAGCGACGTGGCGAGGAAACCGCAGGCCAGCAGCATCAGCAGGGCGGCGATTAACGAACGCTGCGATGACGGAGCGGAGCGTGAAGGCATGATCTTCCCATGATGTGTGCCGGGCCGCACATTCTAGTGTTCTGGGCACTAAATAACTGCAAGATTTTGTTCGGAGGCTGCAGCTGTATCAAATTATTACCAGTATGGCACTGCACGAGTTGGCGCTTGTCTGATTCCATGTCGATCAACGTGTTGTGCATCGACGCTCGGCAGCGTTCGCTGTGCGGGCACCTCAGCGGTCCGGGAGGCCGCCTATGTCCTATCGAATTCTGCTTGTGGCCCTGCTCGGGCTGACGCTTGGCGCCTGTGCGCCGTACGCTGGACGGTCGACCTACTACCGCTCCGACTATTACGTCACGGACCGGTATGTCTCGCCTGGCTACGCGCCCGGCTATTACCGCTACGGTCGTTATCCGGTGGCGCCACAACCGCGCTACTACTACCAACCGGTGCCTCGTTACCATGCGCCGCCCGGCTACCGACCGTTGCCGCCGCCCGACGTGCGCCGCTGGCACGGCAACCCGCGCTACGATTATGGTCATCGCCAGCGCTGGGACTACAGGCGTGACCGTGACCGGCACGACTACCGCAACGATGGCCCGCGCTATCAGGATGGAGGTCGACATCAAGGCGGCTGGGGTGACAGGCGTGGACGAGGACACTGATCAGGTGACAAGCACCCTGGCACTTACGCGCCGCTAGTGCAGGTCCGACAGTGGGTGATGGCCTTCCCAGGGTGCTTGGAAGTGTGCCTGTACCACGGCTGCGGGCACATGGTCCACATCCGGCCAGTGCCAGCGTGGCTGGTGATCCTTGTCCAGCAGGCGTGCGCGCACCCCTTCGCTGAACTCAGGGTGGCGACAGCAGTTCAGGCTCATGGCGTACTCCATCTGCAGCACCTGCGCCAGTGACAAGTACCGGGCCCGACGGATCTGCTCCCACACCAGATGAGCCGTCAGCGGGCAGCCCGCCAGCATGCGCTCGGCGGCTGCCGAGAGCAGTGGGTCCTCGTGCTGGCGCAGGCCCGCCACGGCCCGCCAGGCAGCGCCTGCGCAGGTGACATCGAGCAATGCGTCGATGAGCGCGCGGCGCGGCAACCACTGGGCTGTGGGTAGCGTTTGGCGGGCACAATGCTCCTCAGCCCTGAACAGGCTGTTGAGCTGGAGCGCGGTCTGCTCCTGCCAGTTCACCTGCAGCAGTTCATCGATCAACGCCGCTTGTCGGTCTTCGCCCATGAAGCGGTCGGCCAGCCCCAGGTCCAGCGCATCGCGCGCATTGACAGGCGCACCGGTGAGCCCCAGGAACAACCCCAGCTTGCCCGGCAAGCGGGCCAGGTACCAACTGGCCCCAACATCGGGGTACAGACCAATGCTGATCTCTGGCATGGCCAATGCGCTGCTGGGGGTCACGATGCGTACGTTGGCGCCCTGAAGCAAACCCATGCCGCCGCCTAGCACATGGCCATGGCCCCAGCACAGCAGCGGCTTGGGGTAAGTGTGCAGGGCATGATCCAGGCGATATTCGGCGGCGAAGAACGACGCGGCCAGCGGTGGCACGCTGCCAGGCTGCTCGCGGCACGCCTGGGCCAGCGCCCGCACGTCGCCACCGGCGCAGAAGGCCTTGGCGCCATTGCCACGCAGCAGCACACAGGCGATGCCCGGGTCTTGCGCCCAGCTGTGCAACTGCTCGGCCAGCGTTTCTATCATTGGCAGGTCGAGGGCATTGAGCGCCCTTGGCGCATCGAGGGTGACGATGCCCAGGCGAGCGCCGTCGGCGCCTGTCAGGACTTGGCAGTGAATGCTCATGGCTTACCTCATTCAGGTCACCGCTCAAGTATGGCCTGCCTGGTCGATCCCGCCGGGCACTGGTCGGATCGTTTGACAAGCGTCGGTGTCACCCCTAGTGTCGCCCCATTGTTTACGGAAGCCCACATGACTGACGACGATCGCATCAAACTCGAGCCCAGTTGGAAAGCCGCCTTGCGTGCCGAGTTCGAGCAGCCTTACATGCAGCAGTTGCGCGAGTTCCTGCGTGGTGAATATGCCGCCGGCAAGCAGATCTACCCGCCTGGCCCGCTGATCTTCAATGCACTCAACTCCACCCCCCTGGATCAGGTCAAGGTGGTGATCCTCGGCCAGGACCCGTACCACGGCCCAGGGCAGGCCCATGGCCTGTGCTTCTCGGTGCAGCCTGGCGTGCCGACGCCGCCGTCGCTGGTGAACATCTACAAGGAGCTGCATCGCGACCTGAACATTCCCATCCCCAACCATGGCTACCTGCAAAGCTGGGCCGAGCAGGGTGTGTTGCTGCTCAATACCACCATGACCGTGGAGCGGGGCAACGCGGCATCCCATGCCAAGAAAGGCTGGGAGTTCTTCACCGACCGTATCATCGAGGTGGTCAGCGAACAGTGCGAGCACGTGGTGTTTCTGCTGTGGGGCTCCCATGCGCAGAGCAAGCAGAAGCTGATCGACGGCACCAAGCACCTGGTGCTCAAGTCTGTGCACCCCTCGCCGTTGTCGGCGTACCGCGGTTTTCTTGGCTGTGGACATTTCAGCCGTGCCAACGTTTTTCTCGAGCAGCGCGGGCTAGCGCCCATCAACTGGGCGTTGCCACCGCTGTGAGCCAGGCGGGGCCGTCAGGCCCCACAGGTCATGAGGGCCGTCAGGCCCCACAGGTCATGAGGGCCGCTTGCTCATCCAGTAACGGAACAGGGGCTCGGCCAGGAACAGCACGAAGAGCAGGCGCATCACTTGCAAAGCGGTCACCAGGGGCACCGACAGTTGCAGCGTTTCGGCGGTCAGGCTCATTTCAGCGATGCCCCCGGGCATCATGCCCAGCGTCAGTGAGCGCAGGTCCAAGGCTGTCAGCAGGCTCAAGCCCCAGGCGGCAGCGCCAGCCAGGGCCATGCTCAAGGCAGTCGCCACCAGCGTGCGCCCCAGAAATGCCGGGGCTCGGCGGAAGAACGCACGGTTGAAGTGGCAGGCCAGGCCGCTGCCGATCAGCCATTGGCCGATCTGACTGGCGCCATTGGGCAGGGCAATCTGCAAGTCGGCGGCCAGGCTGAAGGTGGCTGCCACCAGCAGCGGCCCGAACAGCCATGGGTTGGGCTGTTGCAGCCGCTGCCAGAGCCACCCGGCGGCCACCCCCAGCGGTGCGATGAGGGCCAGCCAGGCCCAGCTGACGCTGCCGGTGTGGTTGAGCGCTACGCCATCGCCCAGCAGCAGCTTGAACAGCGCCGGCACGCACAGCACCACGGCCAGCACGCGCAGGCTCTGGGCTGCGGCTACCTGGCTCAGTACCGCGCCATTGCGCGCACCCAGGTTGACCATTTCACCGGAGCCGCCTGGCATGCTGGCAAAGAACGCGGTGGCGCGGTCCTCACCCGAGCGGCGCAACAACCACACGCCAAGCACGCTTGAGACCGTGGTGAACAAGGCGCCGAAGAAGATCAGGGCGAAATGACTGCCCACTTGCTCGATGACCTGGGGCGTGAAGTGCAGGCCGATGCCCAGGCCGATGATGCATTGCCCGCAGCGCCGGCCATTGGGTATCTCTGGCAACTGCCAAGGGCTCAGGCAACGTACCGCGATGATCGCCAGCAACGAGCCGACCATCCACGGCAAAGGCCAGCCGACCTTGCTGGCGGCGAAACCGCCAGCAAGGCCGACCAGCCCAGTTGCCCAGTACAGCGGCAACGCGCGATCAGGCATCGGCCATGGCACGGCGCTGCAGGCTGCGTTTGCGCCAGATGCGCACCATGGGCAGCGCGAGCATGAGCGCTACCAGTGCCCAGACACCCATGCTGATCGGGCTCGACCAGAGAATGCCCAGCTCGCCATTGGAGATCGACAATGCACGGCGCAGGTTCTGCTCCATCAGGCCACCCAGAATGAAGCCCAGCAGAATCGGCGAAAGCGGGAAGTCCAGCTTGCGCAGGATGTAGCCCATGATGCCGATGCCGACCATCAGGAACAGGTCGAAGGTGGTGGCATGCACGGCATAGACGCCGATCCCGGTGATGATGGCGATCACCGGCACCAGGGCCCAGTTCGGTACGGCCAGGATGCGGGTAAAGATGCGGATCATCGGGATGTTCAGGATCACCAGCATGATGTTGGCGATGAACAGCGACGCGATCAGGCCCCAGACGATGTCAGGTTGCTGTTCGAACAGCAGCGGGCCGGGGGTGATGTTGTAGAGCGTCAGCGCGCCGATCATCACCGCCGTGGTACCCGAACCCGGTACGCCAAGGGTCAGCATTGGCACCAGGGCGCCACAGCAGGAGGCGCCGATGGCCGTTTCCGGTGCAGCCAGGCCACGGGCGTCACCCTTGCCGAACTTGCCGCTGGCACCGGCCATGCGTTTTTCGGTCATGTAGGCCACCGCACTGGCCAGCGTGGCACCTGCGCCTGGTAACACGCCCATCACGAAGCCCAGCAGGCCGCAGCGAATGTTCACCGCGAACACCGACGCCGCTTCCTTGAAGTTGAACAGCATGCGCCCGGTGGCCTTGACTGCCTGGTGGCCGTGGTGGGTCTTTTCCAGCAGCAACAGAATTTCGCTGATCGAGAACAGGCCCAGCACCAGCACGACGAACTGAATGCCGTCGGCCAAGTGCACGCTGTCACCGGTGAAGCGGTACACGCCACTGTTGGCGTCGATGCCCACCGCCGACAAAAACAGGCCGATCAAGGCGGCGATGAAGGTCTTGAGCGGCTTGTCGCCGGCCATACCGCCCAGGGCGACAATGGCGAACACCATCAGCACGAAATACTCGGCCGGGCCGAAGGCGATTGCCCACTTGGCCAGCAGCGGGGCGAACAGCACCATGCCGCAGGTGGCGATGAAAGCGCCGATGAACGAGCTCCAGGCCGACAGGGACAGGGCCACGCCCGCCAGACCCTGGCGTGCCATCGGGTAGCCGTCCAGGGTGGTCATCACGGTCGACGCTTCGCCCGGGATGTTCAGCAGGATCGAGCTGATTCGCCCACCGTACTCGCAGCCCAGGTACACCGCAGCCAGCAGGATCAGCGCCGACTCCGGAGGCAGGCCCAGGGCGAAGGCGATGGGAATCAGCAGGGCCACGCCATTGATCGGGCCCAGGCCCGGCAGCAGGCCGACGACGGTACCGATCAGCGTGCCGGACAGGGCAGTGACCAGGTTGTAAGGGGACAGGGCGACGCCGAAGCCCTGGCCCAGGTAGCTCAAGGTATCCATGTGTCAGTTCTCCAGTACGCTCAGCAGGCCAAGGGGCAGGGGCACGTCCATGACGCGGTCGAACAGCCAGTAGAGGAAAAGGCTCATGCCAACCACGACGATGACGCTGTGCAGCCAGCGACCGCCATACAGGCGCGCCATGGGCACACCGGCCAGGATGGCGCTGAGGATGAAGCCAAGGGACTCGAAGGTGGTCGCGAAAATCAGCAGCAGGCCAATGCAGGCGGCGATCTTGGTCAGGGTCGCCTTGTCCAGCGCCGGCTCGTCGTCCTTGTGCACGATCGGCGTGGGGCGGATCGCCATGTACAGCAAGCCCAGGCTCATCAGGCCGAGCATCAGCAGCGGGTAGGCACGTGGGCCTACCGGCTCATAGGAAAACGCCGCCTGATACGGCCAGGCCATCACGGCCAGGGCGGCGCACACGGCCAGCAGAATCAGGGCGAAGATGCGTTGCAGGATCATGGAGGAATCCTCGGTAAGTAGCGATGGGAGCGGCACACCTGTGAACCTGGGCCAAGGCCCAGGCCATGCACGGCAGCGTCTGCCTGCTCCTGCCAGGGAAAACCGGCAGACTGGGTTACTGCACCAGGCCGAATTCCTTGGCCAGCATCTTGTAGTCAGCGACTTGCTTCTTGACGTAGCCATCGAGCTCTTCACCCGTCATGGCGAAGGGGAACAGCTCACGCTGGTCACGCAATTTGGCGAAGTCTTCGGAGGCCAGCATCTTGTCGAACGAGGCTTTCCACCAGGCGTAGTCTTCGTCGCTCACTTTCGGGCCGAGGTAGAAGCCGCGCACCACAGGCCAGACGATGTCATAGCCCTGTTCCTTGGCAGTGGGGATGTCCTTCATGGCCGGGTCGTCCAGGCGTTTTTCCGAGAACACGGCCAGCAGGCGCATGTTGCCGCTCTCGATGTGCGGCATGGAGTCGGAGATGTCGGTGGAGCCTACCTGGATATGGCCGCCGAGCAATGCCGTGGCGATTTCGCCGCCGCCTTCAAGTGCCACGTAGCGCAGGTCGCGTGGGTTGATGCCGGCAGCCTTGGCGATCAGGGCGGTTTGCATCCAGTCCTGGCTGCCTACGGTGCCGCCGGAGCCGATCACCACCTTGCTCGGATCTTTCTTCAGCGCCGCGACCAGGTCGTCGAGGGTTTTGTAGGGCGAGTCGCTCTTGACTGCGATCGCGCCGTAGCTGGTACCGACGGCAGCCAGCCATTTCACTGCATTTTCATCGAAGCGACCGAACTTGCCCTGGGCCAGGTTCAGCAGCGAACCGCTCGACCAGGCCACCAGGGTCCCGGCATCGGCTGGGCGTTGGGCTACTACCGCGTTGTAGGCCACAGCGCCCACACCGCCAGGCATGTAGGTCACGCGCATGGGCTTGCTCAGGATCTTCTCCTGCACCAAGGCGCTTTGCACCAGCTTGCAGGTCAGGTCGAAGCCGCCGCCAGGCGAGGCCGGGGCGATGCATTCGGGGCGTTTGGGTTCGGCGGCCAGGGCATTGCCTGCCAGCAGCAGGCAGCCGGTTGCCAGTACGATACGGCGCAGTGAAAAGGTCATGGTCTATCTCCGTAGGCGTTGTTGTTATCGGGTTACCACAGGGCGACGCTGTAGCTCACCAGCAGCCGCACTTCGTCGGCGTCACGGGCGAAATTGGAGCGGAAGGTCGCGTTTCGCAGGCGCACCGCCACGTTTTTGAGCGGGCCGTTCTGCACCACGTATTTCAGCTCGGTATCACGCTCCCATTCCTTGCCCTCGCCACCGCTGGCACGGCTGACGTTGTCGCCGCTGATATAGCGGGTCAGGAACGTCAGGCCAGGCACGCCGAGTGCGGCAAAGTTGTAGTCGTAGCGGGCCTGCCAGGAGCGCTCGTCGGCATTGGCGAAGTCGTTGATCTGGACGAAGTTGACCAGGTAGGGGTCGGCGCCATCGACATAGGGGAACGCGCTGTCGCCGGTCAGCTGCTGCCAGCCGGCGCTGAACTTGTGCCCACCCAGGGCATAACTGACCATGCCGTTGAAGGTGGTGTTGTCGATGCTGCCGGCCCTGGCAGCCCCTGCGTCATCGCTCAGCGCCAGGCGCAGGTCGAAGGCTAGTGCGCCTGGGCCTACGGCTTGGGTGGCGAGCAGGCCGATGAAGTGCTGGCGGTAGATGTCATCCAGTTGGGCGAAGTGATAGCTGCCGGTCAACCGGTCGCTGAACTGATAGTCCAGCCCCGCCAGCGACAGGTTGTCTGCGCTGAACGAGCCACCGAAGCGGCCGTTCTTGTTGTTCAGTGCCAGGTCTTCCCAGTTGGTGTCGTCACGGTCCTTTGCCTTGTCCAGGCGCCCACCAGTGAAGGTCAGGCCCTTGATTTCCTTGGAGGTGAGCAGACCGCCTTCGAAGGTTTGCGGCAGAATGCGGCCATCGTTGGGGCGCAGGGTGGGCAGGGAAGGGATCAGGGTGCCGATCTTCAGTTCGGTCTTGGAAATCTTGGCCTTGGCGGTCAGGCCGAGCTTTGAGTACTCGTCGGCAGCCTTGCCATTGTCATGGGTGGGCAGCAGGCCACTGCCGGTACGGTCAGGGCTTGAATCGAGCTTGATGCCCATCATGCCCAGCGCATCCACGCCGAAGCCTACGGTACCTTCGGTGTAACCGGATTCGAGGTTGAGCATGAACCCCTGGGCCCATTCGTCGCGCTTGGATTGTTGCGCACTGGTGCCATCGCGAAAGTCGCGATTGAAGTACATGTTGCGGGTTTCGAAGGTGGCCGTGCTGTCTTCGAAGAAGGCGGCCTGGCTGAGCGGGGCGACGCCGGCGAGCGCGAGGGCGCTGGCGATGGCGCTGGGGCGTGCGGCGAGGGAACGAGCAGGTGCGAGCGCCTGCGGCTGCAATGACAGCATCGTTGTGGCTCCGTTTCTTGTTCTTATTCGATTGCACCTTGCTGGTGCTTTATTCGGCGCTCGGGGCGACCGTGGTGCGATGCTAGGTAACGAACCTTTCGCTAACCTTTCAGCGTGAAAGGTTTGTCGCGCCGGCTTCACAGGCCGCGGCGGCGGGGTACACTCCGCGCCATCGCCCCACCTAACAGGGACAATCCGATGCGTGTGCTGCTGGTAGAAGATCATCTGCAATTGGCCGACAGTGTGGCCCAGGCCTTGAAAAGTCTGGGCCTGACTGTGGATGTGCTGCATGACGGGGTGGCTGCCGACCTGGCCCTTGGCAGTGAGGACTACGCCGTGGCCGTGCTCGACGTGGGCTTGCCGCGCATGGACGGCTTCGAGGTGCTGGCCCGTCTGCGCGGGCGTGGCAAGACCGTACCGGTGCTGATGCTCACCGCCCGCAGCGACGTCAAGGATCGGGTCCATGGCCTGAACCTGGGGGCTGACGATTACCTGGCCAAGCCGTTCGAGCTGACCGAGCTTGAGGCGCGGGTCAAGGCGCTGTTGCGCCGTAGTGTGCTCGGGGGCGAACGCCAGCAGCGCTGCGGGCCGCTGGTGTATGACCTCGATACCCGACGGTTCACCTTGGATGAGGCCCCGTTGTCCCTGACTTCCCGCGAGCAGGGTGTGCTCGAAGCCTTGATCGCCCGGCCGGGCCGGGTGATGAGCAAGGAGCAGTTGGCGGCCCAGGTGTTCGGCCTGGACGAGGACGCCAGCCCCGATGCCATCGAGATCTACGTTCATCGCCTGCGCAAGAAGCTTGATGGCCATTCGGTGGCCATCGTCACCTTCCGCGGCCTGGGTTACCTGCTCGAGCATCGCGATGCGTGAGAATGTCAGCCTGCGTGGGCGCCTGCTGGGTAATCTGGCGCTGCTGCTGGTGGTCCTGATGCTGGCCAGTGGGCTCAGTGCCTACTGGAACGGCCGCGAGGCGGCGGACACCGCCTACGACCGGACACTGCTGGCGTCCGCCCGTACCATCGCTGCGGGCCTGTCGCAACGCGACGGGTCGTTGAGCGCCGATGTGCCCTATGTGGCACTCGACACCTTTGCCTACGACAGCGCAGGACGTATCTACTACCAGGTCCTGGACATCAACCAACGGCTGATTTCAGGGTATGAAAAACTGCCGCCCCCGCCGTCTGGTACACCGCGTACAGACGACTATCCCGCCTTGGCGCGATTCTATGACGCGACGTATCTGGGGCAGAACGTGCGAGTGGTCAGCCTGCTCAAAGCGGTGAGCGAGCCGAACATGAACGGCATGGCGGAAATTCGCGTGGCTGAAACCGATGAGGCGCGGGTGAGCATGGCCCGGGGCCTGATGGGGGATACCTTGCTGCGTCTGGGCATGTTGGCCCTGGGCGCTTTGGTGATGGTGTGGTTCGCCGTCAGTGCGGCGCTGCGACCGCTCGAGCGCCTGCGCACGGCGGTCGAAGAGCGCCAGCCGGACGATCTGCGCCCATTGCCGGTGGTACAAGTGCAGCCTGAATTGCGGCCACTGGTGGGGGCGCTCAACCACTTCACCGAGCGTTTGCGTGCACAGTTCGAGCGCCAGGCGCAGTTCATCGCCGATGCTGCCCACGAGCTGCGTACGCCCCTGGCGGCGCTCAAAGCGCGGGTGGAACTGGGTTTGCGCGCCAATGAGCCGCAACAGTGGCACCAGACGCTGGAAGCGGCGGCGCAGGGCACCGACAAATTGACGCACCTGGCCAACCAGTTGCTTTCACTGGCGCGTGTGGAAAACGGCGCGCGTGCGATCGCCGAGGGGGGCGCCCAGCGCCTGGACCTCAGCCAACTGGCGCGCGAGCTGGGCATGGCCATGGCGCCGTTGGCGCACAACCGTGGCGTTGCACTGGCCCTCGAGGCGCAGGCACCGGTATGGCTCAAAGGCGAGCCGACGTTGCTCAACGAGCTGTTGAGCAACCTGGTCGACAATGCCCTGGCCCACACCCCAAAGGGCGGCAACGTCATCCTGCGCGTGCTCGCGCCTGCGGTGCTCGAGGTGGAGGACGACGGCCCCGGCATTCCAGAAGCCGAGCGCGAGCGGGTGTTCGAGCGCTTCTATCGCCGTAGCGCCCAGGGCAGCGGGTTGGGCCTCGCGATCGTGGGGGAGATCTGCCGGGCTCACCTGGCGCAGATCAGCCTGCATGATGGCGACAACGGCGGGCTGCGCGTGCGGGTGAGTTTCATCGCTGACTAAGCGTGGGCGCTCGGATCAATCCGGCCGCCAGGCAGAGCGAAGCCCTCAGCGCAACAAGCTGCGGGCTTCGAGCAGATCCTCGGCGTGCAGCTCGCTCCCCATGGGCAAGCCCAGGTGCCGGTAGGCTGGCAAGGCCGCCAGCGGCCTCTCTCGCCCACGCTGGCTGATGCAGCGGGCGATCTGGACCACATCGATGTAGTCGATGCGGTCGGTCTGTCGATCCAGGTCCTGAACCAGGCCGGGCAGCTTGACCAGCTGTTCGGGAAACTCCCAGGCCTTGAGTATCTTGTCGCCCAGTACGGGCTGGATCAGTTCGATGACATGGTGCAGGCAGACCGGATCGGACAGCAGCTCGTTGTGCTCTTCGGCGTAGATCAGAACTGGCAGCGCGCCGATCTGGTTGACCAGGCCGCCCAGTGCCGCCTGATCAGGCTTGAGCCGCGTGTAGCGCCGGGCCAACTCGTAACTCATGCCGGCGACCTCAAGGCTGTTGGCCCAGATTTCGCGCAGTTTTTGCTCAACTGCAGGCGAACGCGCGTGGAAGATCTGCTCGATGACCAGGCCGATGGCCAGGTTGCAGCTGTAGTTGATGCCCAGGCGAGTGATCGCCGTGTGCAGCTCGGTCACCTCGACCGTGGCCCGCAGCAGCGGGCTGTTGACCACCTTGATCAGGCGTGCCGACAAGGCGGCATCGCGGCCGATCACCCGGCTCAAGGCCGCCACGCTGATCTCGCTGTCTTCGGCGGCCTCGCGGATGCTCAAGGCAACCTCAGGCAAAGTCGGAAGTACCAGGTCATCCTTTTCAATGGCATCCAGCAGTTGCGCCTGGACCATTTCGGCCAGCTTGTTCATGGACGTGTCTACCGCAGTGGTGAAGCGGCCCCGCTGTCAAAGCGGGGCGGGGCTGGTCAGCGCTGGATTTCCCTGTCGCGGTCCAGTTCGTAGGGCAGGGGCAGTACCTGCAGGGGCGGGCCTTCGAGATGACCCAAGTGCAGGTTGCCATCCTCCACGGCATCGGCTGCGATCACCGCGAGCAGCTCACAGCCACTGCCGGTGCTGGCCGCCATCACCACATCACCTACCGAGGAGCCATGCACGGGGGAGAAGAGCTGCTCCCCAGGTGCCGGCAGGGTTTGCTGATCGATTGCCAGGCGGTACATGCGACGCTTGAGCTTGCCCAGGTACTGCATGCGTGCAACGATTTCCTGGCCGGTGTAGCACCCTTTCTTGAAGCTGACGCCATCGACGGCTTGCAGGTTGATCATTTGCGGAATGAACTGCTCGCGGGTAGGCCCCAGCACCTGACCGATCCCGGCGCGGATCTGCCCCAGCAGCCATGGGTTGAGGCCAGCTTCGGGTAGTGTGTCGGCCAGGGTCTTGTGAACCTCGCCTGCCTGATCTGCCGGTACCCAGAGCTCGGTGCGGCCGGTGCTGACCGTTACAGCGATCAGCCCTTCCTGCCGCGCCGTGCTGCCGGCTTCGGGCGCCAGTTCCAGCCCCAGTGCCACAAGCGCTGCCTGGCCGTCGTGCAGGCCGAAACGCACCCAGGCGGCGCTTTCGTCGGTCAGGGTGGCCTTGGAAAACACAGCGTATTTCTTCAGGTCGGCCAGCTGAGGCTCCAGCAATTCACTGGCCATGGCCAGGAGGTAACCGTTGCCTTCAGGCAGGATTCTGAAGCTGGACTGCATGCGTCCCTTGACCATGCAACGTGCGCCAAAGCTGGCGTATTCGGGGCTGAGGTAGTTGATGTTGCAGGTCAGCTGGCCCTGCAGGAACTTGCCTGCATCGGAGCCGCGGACAGCGAGAATGCCTTCGTGGGACAGAGGGCAGAAGAAAGCGGTATCGGCCATGGGTCATCGCGGTGGCTTAAAGTCTGGGGCCATCATAGAACGCTGGTAACAAAATAGGTAGGTGACTTAGACCAACAGTTGGCTGTCGCTTCGCGCGGCTGACTGTATACTGGCGGGCCACTCGAGGAGGGCCCCATGGTCGAACAAACTGAACTCAACCGGCTTTTCTGGCATAGCCGCCGCGGTATGCTGGAACTGGACGTCCTGCTGGTGCCTTTCACCCAGGAGGTCTACCCCAGCCTCAACGAAACTGATCGTCAGTTGTATGTTCGGCTGCTGAGCTGTGAGGACCAGGACATGTTCGGCTGGTTCATGGAGCGTACCGAATCCGAGGACCCGGAGTTGCAGCGCATGGTTCGCATCATCCTGGACCGTGTCCAACCCAAGTGAGTGGTTCGAATGCCGCTGGCAGGGCTCACGCCTGTTGCTGGTGGCCTACCTGATCAGCCAGGCGCTCGCCTGGTTCGCCGTGCTTGTCAGCCCGTTACCGTTCTGGTTGGGGCTGCTGGTGATCGCTGCATGTAGTGTTCATGCGGCGTGGGCTATTCCGCGTCGTATTCTGTTGACGCATGTTCAGGCTGTCACCGGGCTTCGTCGTGATGGAGCCGGCTGGTGGGTGTTTTCACGGGCCCGGGGGTGGCAGCCTGTGCGGCTGTGTCGTGACAGCATCGCGTTGCCCGCGCTCGTAGTGCTGAGATTCGTACCGGTTGGGGCAGGGTGGGGGCGCAGCCAATGTGTGCCCTGGGATGCGCTTGGGATCGATGAGCATCGGCGTTTGCGGGTGAGGTTGAAGTTCAGCCGCAGGCGCTGGGTGGCGCCCATGCAGCACTAAACTATGCAGGCTGGCGCCGCGTCTGCCCTTGCCCTTGCCCTTGCCCTTGCCCTTGCTCTTGCTCTTGCTTTGGCTTCTAAGCGCGCGGTAGTTCAGGCACTGCAGATCGCGACTTCAGGAGG
>NZ_DIIQ01000043.1:0-109117 GCF_002420785.1 Pseudomonas sp. UBA5666
GGCCTTGTCGGACTCCAGGGTGATCAGCGATTGATCGGCTTCGACGGTATCGCCTGCCTTGACCAGCACTTCGATGATCTTGGCCTTGCCCGACGAGCCAATGTCCGGCACGTGGATGTCCTGCACGCTGGCAGCAGCCGGGGCGGCAGCAGGCGCTGGCGCTGCTTGGGCAGCAGGCGCCGGTGCGGCCGCTTCAGCCTGTGCGGGCTTCTGCTCGGCGGCAGGTGCCTCAGGGGCCGCATCAGCGGCTCCCTCGGCTTCCAGAACCAGGAGCTCGTCGCCTTCTTTCAGGCGATCGCCCAGCTTGACCTTCAGTTCCTTGACGATACCGGCCTTGGGCGCCGGAATCTCCATGGAGGCCTTGTCGGACTCCAGGGTCAGCAGGCTTTGATCAGCCTCGATACGATCACCGACCTTGACGAACAGCTCGATGATTTCACCTTCACCGCTGCCGATGTCAGGTACGCGAATGAGTTCGCTCACTTAAAAATACTCCTCAGCAGTCCAATGGGTTGCGCTTGTCCGGGTCGATGCCGAACTTGACGATGGCGTCAGCCACAACCTTGGGTTCGATCTCGCCACGGTCAGCCAGCGCTTCCAGGGCAGCCAGTACCACGAAGTGACGGTCTACTTCGAAGAAGTGACGCAGCTTCTTGCGGCTGTCGCTGCGACCGTAACCGTCGGTACCCAGGACCTTGAACTCTTTGCTCGGCACCCATTGGCGGATCTGCTCGGCGAACAGCTTCATGTAGTCGGTGGACGCGATGACCGGCCCCTTGCGGCCGCTCAGGCACTGCTCGACGTAGGTCTGCTGTGGCTTCTGGCCAGGCTTGAGACGGTTGGCACGTTCCACGGCCAGGCCGTCGCGACGCAGTTCATTGAAGCTGGTGACGCTCCACACGTCGGCCCCGACGTTGAACTCTTCACGCAGAATCTTCGCCGCTTCGCGCACTTCGCGCAGGATGGTGCCCGAACCCATCAGCTGCACGTGGTGTGCGGCTTCGCGGGTGTCTTCTTCAAGCAGGTACATGCCCTTGATGATGCCTTCCTCGGCACCGGCCGGAATGGCAGGCTGCTGGTAGGACTCGTTCATCACGGTGATGTAGTAGAAGATGTCCTGTTGCTCTTCGGTCATCTTCTTCATGCCGTCCTGGATGATCACCGCCAGCTCGTAGCCGTAGGTTGGATCATAGGTGCGGCAGTTCGGGATGGTACCGGCCATCATGTGGCTGTGACCGTCCTCGTGCTGCAGGCCTTCGCCGTTGAGTGTGGTACGGCCGGCGGTGCCGCCGATCAGGAAGCCACGGGTGCGGCTGTCGCCAGCGGCCCAGGCCAGGTCGCCGATACGCTGGAAGCCGAACATCGAGTAGAAGATGTAGAACGGCAGCATCGGTTGGTTGTGGCAGCTGTACGAAGTACCGGCAGCGATGAACGACGACATGGCGCCGGCTTCGTTGATGCCTTCCTCGAGGATCTGGCCTTTCTTGTCCTCGCGGTAGAACATCACCTGGTCCTTGTCGACCGGCTCGTAGAGCTGACCCACCGACGAGTAGATGCCCAACTGGCGGAACATGCCTTCCATGCCGAAGGTGCGGGCTTCGTCAGGGATGATGGGCACGATGCGCTGACCGATTTCCTTGTCCTTGACCAACTGCGCCAGGATGCGCACGAAGGCCATGGTGGTGGAAATTTCACGGTCGCCCGAGCCGTCCAGGATCGCCTTGAGGGTTTCCAGAGGCGGGGTCGGCACGCTGAAGCTCTTGGCGCGGCGCTGAGGCACGAAGCCGCCCAGGGCAGCACGGCGCTCGGCCAGGTAACGGGCCTCGGCCGAACCTTCTTCGGGCTTGTAGAACGGCAGGTTCTCCAAGTCCGCATCCTTGACAGGGATATCGAAGCGGTCACGGAAGTGACGCAGGCTGTCGACATCGACCTTCTTGGTGTTGTGCGCGGTATTCTTGGCTTCGCCGGCACCGGTACCGTAACCCTTGATGGTCTTGGCCAGGATGACGGTAGGCTGGTCCTTGTGGTTGACCGCCTGGTGGTAGGCTGCATAGACCTTGTACGGGTCATGGCCGCCGCGGTTGAGCTTCCAGATCTCGTCGTCGGACAGGTCTTCGACCATGGCCTTGAGCTCTGGGGTGTTGAAGAAGTGCTCACGCACGTAGGCGCCGTCTTTGGCCTTATAGTTCTGGTACTCGCCGTCGATGACTTCGTCCATGCGGCGCTGCAGGGCACCGTTGGTGTCCTTGGCCAGCAGCGGATCCCAGAAGCGACCCCAGACCACTTTGTTGACGTTCCAGCCACCGCCGCGGAACACGCCTTCGAGTTCCTGGATGATCTTGCCGTTGCCGCGAACCGGGCCGTCGAGGCGCTGCAGGTTGCAGTTGATGACGAAGATCAGGTTGTCCAGCTTCTCGCGGCCGGCCAGGGCGATCGCGCCCAAGGATTCGGGCTCGTCGCATTCGCCGTCGCCCATGAAGCACCAGACTTTCTGCTTGCCTGCCGGGATGAAGCCGCGAGCTTCCAGGTACTTCATGAAACGTGCCTGGTAGATGGCCTGGATCGGGCCCAGACCCATCGAAACGGTCGGGAACTGCCAGAAGTCAGGCATCAGCCAAGGGTGTGGGTACGAGGACAGACCGTTGCCATCGACTTCCTGGCGGAAGTTGTTCATCTGCTCTTCGCTGATGCGGCCTTCCATGAAGGCGCGGGCGTAGACGCCCGGCGAGGCGTGGCCCTGGTAGAAGACCAGGTCGCCACCGTGTTCTTCGGTCGGTGCCTGGAAGAAGTAGTTGAAACCGATATCGTACAGGGTGGCGCTGGAGGCGAAGCTGGAGATGTGTCCGCCCAGGTCCGAGTCTTTCAGGTTGGTGCGCACGACCATGGCCAGGGCGTTCCAACGCACCATCGAGCGAATGCGGCGTTCCATGAACAGGTCGCCAGGCATGCGTGCTTCGTGGGTGACAGGGATGGTGTTGCGGTATGGCGTGGTGATCGCATACGGCAGCTGGGAGCCACTGCGGGTGGCCAGCTCGCCCATACGGGTCATCAGGTAATGAGCGCGGTCTTCGCCTTCTTTGTCGAGGACCGACTCCAGGGCATCCAGCCATTCCTGGGTTTCGATTGGATCGAGGTCTTGCATGGCTTGCTCCAGGGCGGAAAGGCAACCAGAATCGATTGCCTGAGATTGCGACTGGCCTTATGGGCAGACGTCGTGAATTCTTGGATTACCGGGATCTTCGTCCGGCGCCGTGTAGTTTTACTACATTTGCTTTCGCATTTCATGCTTTTGCACGACAGGCACAGTAGTAAAACTACATTTGTGCGACGTTTGGTCGCATCCTGGCTTGTGAGGAAAAACGTTCATGTTGGTTGGCAATGTTCCACGAACGGGTAACTGTTGATGTTCCATGCCACGAATTCGAAGTTTTCAGCTATTTCCAACTTTTGTATGACAGTCCAACCATGGTCCCCCTTGGCCGCCTTTCCTCATCCATTTCACGCCGATCAAGGATAGCCCATGCGCCTGCCTTTGCCTTGCCAGCTGCCTGCCGTTCTTCAACCACTGACCCTGCGCAACCAACAGTTTCTGCACGAGGCGGTAGCCGCACACCCGGAACTGGACCTGGGCAGCTGGAGCGAGCAGCATGCTCGGCAGTTCGATCAGGTGGCGGCGGTCAGTGACTTCGTGCTCGCCCAGGTGCAACGTGACCCGGGGCTGCTGTTCGGCCTGATGGGCAGCGGCGAGCTGGAACGGGGCTACGGGCAGGGCGAGCTGCGCGGCCATGTGGCCAAGGTTGCCCAGGCGGCGCAAAGCGAGGACGAGCTTGCCCGTCACCTGCGTCGCGAACGCAACCGCCAGCAGGTACGCATCATCTGGCGTGACATCACCCGCCAGGCCGATCTCGGTGAGACCTGCCGCGACCTCTCCGACTTGGCCGACGCCGCCATCGATGAGGCCTATCAGTGGCTGTATCCACGCCACTGCCAGCAATTCGGCACGCCGATCGGCAACCGCAGCGGCCAGCCGCAACACATGGTGGTGCTGGGCATGGGCAAGCTGGGTGCGGGGGAGCTGAACCTTTCCTCGGACATCGACTTGATCTTCGCATTCCCCGAAGGCGGCGAAACCGAAGGCGTGAAACGCTCGCTGGATAACCAGGAGTTCTTCACCCGCCTGGGGCAGCGCCTGATCAAGGCCCTGGACCCAGTCACGGTAGATGGCTTCGTGTTTCGCGTCGACATGCGCCTGCGCCCGTACGGGTCGTCCGGTGCGCTGGTGCTCAGCTTCAACGCGCTGGAGCAGTATTACCAGGACCAAGGCCGCGACTGGGAACGCTACGCCATGATCAAGGCCCGGGTAGTGGCAGGCGATCAGGCTGCCGGCGCCCAGCTGCAGGAAATGTTGCGCCCGTTCGTCTACCGACGGTACCTGGACTTCTCGGCCATCGAGGCCCTGCGCACCATGAAGCAGCTGATCCAGCAGGAAGTGCGGCGCAAGGGCATGGCGGACAACATCAAGCTGGGCGCAGGCGGCATTCGCGAAGTGGAGTTCATCGCCCAGGCCTTCCAGCTGATCCACGGCGGCCGCGACCTCAGCTTGCAGCAGCGGCCCTTGCTCAAGGTGCTGGCTACCCTGGAAGGCCAAGGCTACCTGCCCCCTGCCGTGGTCACCGAGCTGCGAGAGGGTTATGCATTCCTACGCTACACCGAGCACGCCATCCAGGCTATCGCCGACCGCCAGACGCAAATGTTGCCGGAAAACGAAACCGATCAGGCCCGAGTCGCCTACATGCTGGGCTACGCCGACTGGCAAGCCTTCGAGGCTCAACTTGGTCAGTGGCGTGAGCGCATCGACTGGCACTTCCGGCAGGTCATCGCCGATCCCGATGAGGAGGAAAGCGAAGGCGAGTTGGTGGTCGGCGGTGAATGGTCGCCCTTGTGGGAGCAGGCCCAGGATGAAGAGGCTGCTGGCCGTCAGCTGGAGGAGGCCGGCTTCACGCTGCCAGGCGAGGCCTTGCGGCGCCTGGCGGCCCTGCGCGCCAGCCCGCAGTTACGTTCGATGCAGCGCCTTGGGCGCGAGCGGCTGGACGCCTTCATCCCGCGATTGCTGGCCCAGGCGGTCGAGCACGAGAACCCCGACCTGGTGCTCGAGCGGGTACTGCCGCTGGTCGAAGCCGTGGCCCGGCGCTCTGCCTACCTGGTGCTGCTCACCGAGAACCCCGGTGCCCTGCGCCGTCTGCTGACCCTGTGCGCCGCCAGCCCATGGATTGCCGAGCAGATCGCACGCTACCCCTTGTTGCTCGATGAGTTGCTCAATGAAGGCCGCCTGTTCAGCCCGCCACTGGCACCGGAGTTGGCCAGCGAATTGCGCGAGCGCCTCACGCGCATTCCAGAGGATGATCTGGAGCAGCAAATGGAGGCGTTGCGTCACTTCAAGCTGGCGCACAGCTTGCGCGTGGCGGCCTCGGAAATCAGTGGCAACCTGCCGTTGATGAAAGTCAGCGACTACCTGACGTGGCTGGCCGAGGCCATCCTCGACCAAGTGCTTGCCTTGGCCTGGCGCCAGACCGTTGCCCGCCACGGTCAACCCATGGGCAGTGACGGCATCCCCTGCGACCCGGGATTCGTCATCATCGGCTATGGCAAGGTCGGTGGCCTTGAAACGGGCCATGGGTCGGACCTGGACCTGGTGTTCATCCACGATGGCGACCCTCAGGCCGAAACCGACGGTGCCAAGCCCATCGACAGTGCGCAGTTCTTCACGCGGCTAGGGCAACGCATCATTCACCTGCTGACCACCCAGACCAACTCGGGCCAGTTGTATGACGTGGACATGCGTCTGCGGCCCTCGGGTGCCGCGGGCTTGTTGGTCAGCTCGCTGGGCGCATTCGAGCGCTACCAGCAAAGCGAGGCCTGGACCTGGGAGCACCAGGCACTGGTCCGCGCGCGCGTGCTGGTGGGTTGCCCGCGGGTTGGCCAGGCGTTCGAGAAGGTGCGGGCGCAGGTGCTGGGGCAACCGCGCGACCTTGAGAAGCTGCGTATCGAAGTGAGTGAAATGCGCGCCAAGATGCGCGCCAGCCTGGGCACGAAGGCCACTGTGGCCGGCACCGCACCCAACGCCTTCGACCCGGGTATGCCCTTTGACATCAAGCAGGATGCGGGCGGTATCGTCGATATCGAATTTATGGTGCAATACGCCGCTTTGGCCTGGTCCCATGACCATACGGCCCTGGTTCGATGGACCGATAACATCCGCATTCTGGAAGAGCTGGAGCAAGTGGGGTTGATGCCTGCTGCCGACGCGGTGCTGCTGCGCGAGGTATACAAGGCGTTTCGCGCTGCCTCTCACCGCCAGGCGCTGCAGAAGCAGGCCGGGGTGATCGATGCAGCGCAGTTTGTCGATGAGCGCCGCCAGGTGCGGCGTATCTGGAGCGAGCTCGGCCTGAGCTGAACCCTGTGGCGGCGGCTCGTCAGGGTGACGATCCGCCGCGATTGGGGCGTGAAGCAGCCCCGGTGTTACACTGTCGGCCACATAGCCTGAATATAAAGAGGGGAGGCCAGGCTGAATCGCAGCCTGTCGCCTCCCCGAGCGTTTCTGGACCTAGCATGAGAATACTGATCATTGGCCCCAGCTGGGTCGGCGACATGGTGATGGCGCAGACCTTGTTCCAGTGCCTGAAACAGCAGCACCCCGACTGCGTGATCGATGTGCTGGCCCCCGAATGGAGCCGGCCAATCCTCGAGCGCATGCCCGAGGTGCGCCAGGCCTTGAGCTTCCCGCTCGGCCACGGTGCGCTGGAGCTGGCCACGCGGCGGCGCCTCGGCAAGTCGCTCAGTGGTCAGTACGACCAGGCCATCTTGTTGCCCAATTCGCTGAAATCGGCGCTGGTGCCGTTCTTTGCCGGTATCCCCAAGCGCACCGGCTGGCGTGGCGAAATGCGTTTCGGTTTGCTCAACGATGTCCGCAAGCTGGACAAAGCGCGTTACCCGCTGATGATCGAGCGCTTCATGGCCCTGGCCTATGCCCCGGGCGCCGAGCTGCCAAAGCCCTACCCCCAGCCCAGCCTGCAGATCGAGCCACACAGCCGTGAGGCGGCCCTGGCCAAGTTCGGCCTGGAGCTGGACCGTCCGGTGCTGGCGCTGTGCCCAGGCGCTGAATTCGGCGAAGCCAAGCGCTGGCCGGCCGAGCACTACGCCGCCGCGGCCGATGCCATGATCCGCCAGGGGTGGCAGGTCTGGCTGTTCGGCTCGAAAAGTGATCACCCAGTGGGTGAGCAGATCCGCGAACGGCTGATCCCTGGGCTGCGCGAAGAGTCCGTGAACCTGGCCGGTGAAACCTCCCTGGCCGAGGCGATCGACCTGATGTCCTGCGCAGACGCCGTGGTCTCCAACGATTCCGGGTTGATGCATGTGGCGGCGGCGCTCAATCGCCCGCTGGTCGCCGTATACGGCTCGACATCGCCTGGCTTCACGCCGCCGCTGGCCAGCCAGGTCGAGGTGGTGCGCCTGGGCATCGAATGCAGCCCTTGTTTCGATCGCACCTGCCGCTTCGGTCACTACAACTGCCTGCGTCTGCTCGAACCCGGTCAGGTCATCGCCGCGCTGACCCGTCTGGGCGGTGCGAACATCATCGACGTGCTGACCGAGGTCGACTAAGTGCGGGTACTGATCATCAAGACGTCCTCGCTGGGCGATGTGATCCACACGCTGCCAGCGCTCACCGATGCAGCCCATGCCATACCCGGCATCCGGTTCGACTGGGTCGTCGAGGAAGGCTTTGCCGAGATACCCAGCTGGCATCCGGCGGTCGATCAGGTCATTCCGGTGGCCATCCGTCGCTGGCGCAAACACCTCTGGCAGACCGTTCGCAGCGGCGAGTGGAAGGCCTTCAAGCAGCGCCTGGGCGAACGCCAGTACGACTTGGTGATCGATGCCCAGGGCCTGGTCAAGTCGGCGTGGCTGACCCGCTACGTGAAGGCGCCGGTCGCAGGCCTGGACCGGTATTCGGCCCGTGAGGGCTGGGCCAGCCGCTTCTACGACCGACGCCTGTCGGTTGCGGTCGGCCAGCATGCCGTCGAGCGCGTGCGCCAGCTGTTCGCCATGGCGCTGGCCTATGACCTGCCCGAGGGCATCGGCCGTTACGGCCTGGACCTTGAGCGCTTGCAGTTGCCGCCGGCAGCGCCCTATGTGGTTTTCCTGCACGGGACCACCTGGACCACCAAGCACTGGCCCGAGGCCTACTGGCGCGAGCTGGCCGAGCGCATGGGCCGGCGCAGGCTGGAAGTGCGCCTGCCCTGGGGCAACCCGGCCGAGAAGGCCCGGGCCGAGCGCATCGCCCAAGGCTTGAACCATTGCCAGGTACTGCCCAAGTTGAACCTGGCCGGCGTCGCACGTGTGCTGGCCGCTGCAAAGGCCTGCGTCGCCGTCGATACCGGCCTGGGCCATTTGGCGGCAGCCCTCGATGTACCGACGCTTTCGCTGTTCGGCCCTACCAATCCGGGCCTGACCGGCGCCTATGGACGGACCCAGATCCACCAGGCCAGTGACTGGCCGTGCGCACCCTGCTTGCAGAAGAAGTGCACCTACAAACCGAGCGCCGAAGACCTGCGCCGGTACGATCTGAACCGCGAGTGGCCATTGTGTTTCACTCGCCTGAATCCCGAGCATGTAGCGAGCCGCCTGAGCGCGCTGCTGCTGGCTGAGGATGTCCGTTGATGCAACTGGCTTTCGTACTTTACAAATACTTCCCCTTTGGCGGTCTGCAGCGCGACTTCATGCGCATAGCCCTGGAGTGCCAGCAGCGCGGCCACCAGATCCGGGTCTACACACTGATCTGGGAGGGCGACATTCCGCCGGGCTTCGAAGTGCTGGTGGCGCCGGTCAAGGCGATCTTCAATCACCGGCGCAACGAGAAACTCACCGCCTGGATGCAGGCCGACCTGGCCAAGCGCCCGGTAGACCGGCTCATCGGTTTCAACAAGATGCCAGGGCTGGATGTGTACTACGCCGCCGACGGCTGCTTTGAGGACAAGGCGCAGAACCTGCGCAGCGACCTGTACCGCCGCTGGGGCCGCTATCGGCATTTCGCCGAATACGAGCGGGCGGTGTTCGCCAAGGATGCCGGCACCCAGATCCTGATGATTTCCGAGGTGCAGCAGCCGCTGTTCATCAAGCACTACGGCACGCCGGTCGAGCGTTTTCACCTGCTGCCACCGGGCATTTCCCAGGATCGTCGGGCGCCGCCCAACGCTGCTGAAATTCGCGCCGACCTGCGCAAGGAGTTCGACCTGGCCGAGGATGCGTTGCTGATCGTGCAGATCGGTTCCGGTTTCAAGACCAAGGGCGTGGACCGCAGCCTCAAGGCGTTGGCGGCATTGCCCGCGCCCTTGCGCAAGCGCACCCGGTTGCTGGTGATCGGCCAGGACGACCCGAAGGTCTTCCAGTTGCAGAGCGCGACGCTGGGCCTGGGCGACCAGGTGCAGTTTCTCAAGGGGCGCAGCGATATCCCACGCTTCTTGCTGGGCGCCGACCTGCTGATCCACCCGGCTTACAACGAGAACACAGGCACCGTGCTGCTTGAAGCCCTGGTCGCCGGCCTGCCGGTGCTGGTTTCGCACGTGTGCGGCTATGCCCACTACATCGCCGAGGCCGACTGCGGTTTGGTGCTGGACGAGCCGTTCGAGCAGGAGCAGCTTAACCGCTACCTGCAGCGTATGCTCGATGACCCCGCGGCGCGGGCCGATTGGTCGCGCAACGGCCTGGCATTTGCCGACACGGCCGACCTTTACAGCATGCCGCAGCGTGCCGCCGATGTAATCCTAGGGCAGGAGGGGGCATGAAATTGATCGTGGCAGAGCCCTTCAAGCGGCTTTGGGCTGGGCGCGATGCCTTCGAGGCGGTAGAAGCGCTGCAGGGCGAAGTCTATCGGGAGCTCGAGGGGCGCCGCACCCTGCGTACGGAGGTCGCCGGCGAAGGCTTTTTCGTGAAGATCCACCGCGGCATTGGCTGGGGCGAGATCTTCAAGAACCTGCTCACGGCCAAGTTGCCGGTGTTGGGCGCCGGCCAGGAGTGGCAGGCCATCGAGCGCCTGCACCAGGTTGGCGTGCCAACCATGACGGCCGTGGCTTTCGGTGAGCGGGGCGGCAACCCGGCCACTCAGCATTCGTTCATCATCACCGAGGAACTGGCGCCGACCGTCAGCCTGGAAGACTTCAGCATCGACTGGATCAGGCAGCCGCCTGCGCCACGCCTCAAACGTGCCCTGATCACGCGCGTGGCCGAGATGACCGGTGGCATGCACCGTGCCGGCGTCAACCACCGGGACTGCTACATCTGTCACTTCCTGCTGCACACCGACCGGCCCGTGACGGCCGATGATTTCAAGTTGTCGGTGATCGACCTGCACCGCGCCCAGACCCGCCCAGCCATCAGCCGCCGCTGGCGCAACAAGGACCTGGCTGCCCTGTATTTCTCAGCCCTGGACATTGGCCTGACCCAACGCGACAAACTGCGTTTTCTGCGCAGCTACTTCCAGCGCCCGCTGCGTCAGGTCATGAAGGACGAAGCTGCACTGCTCGCCTGGCTTGAGCGCAAGGCGCAGAAACTCTACGACCGTAAACAACGCTATGGGGATGCACTCTGATGGCCAGTTGGACACTGGCGCCAGGTTACGCGCACCTGGCGAATGATTTCGGCAGCCTCGAGGCGGTATTCGCCCTTCAGGGCGAACGCCTGACCCGGGATCCGCTCAGCGAAGTGGTGCGTGTCGAGCGTGAAGGCGTCAACTATTACGTCAAGCGCTACACCGGTGCTGGCAAGCACATGCGCCGCTACCTGGGTCGCCCACGTATCAAGGCTGAATGGCAGAACCTCAAGCAGTTCGCCAAGTGGGGCATCCCCACGGCCGACGTGGTCGCCTGGGGGCTCGAACGCAATGGCCTGGCGTTCGGCCGTGGCGCAATGATCACCCGCGAGCTGCCCAACACCGAGGACCTCTCGGCACTGGCCGACCGCAACGATGCCCGCCTGGCCGATCGCGCCTGGGTGGACCACATCAGCCGCCAGCTGGCACGCCACACCCGGGTCATGCACGAGCATCGCTTCGCCCATAACGATTTGAAGTGGCGCAACCTGCTGGTCGATGACCAAGGGACGCTGTTCTTCATCGATTGCCCCACGGGTGACTTCTGGCGTGGGTTCATGTGGCGCCATCGCCTGATCAAGGACCTGGCCTGCCTGGACAAGGTCGCCAAGTACCACCTTTCGGCAACCCAGCGCCTGCGCTTTTACTTGCAGTACCGAGGCCGCGACCGGCTCAATGCCCGTGACAAGAAGCGCATTCGTCAGGTACTGGGCTTTTTCGAGGGAAGGGAATGACCGACTATATGGCCAGCGCAGACCGTGCGTTGCTCCAGCGCCATGGCCTGGACGACTTCGAGGCGCTGTGGGCGCTCGAACTCGACGCGGTGGACGAGCCCAATACCGGCCGCGGCGGATGGAGCAGCGTGTACCGCCTGGAACTCGAGGGCAAAGGGTATTACCTCAAGCGCCAGAGCGACTACCTTACCCGTAGCCTGCACAAGCCCTTTGGCGAGCCGACCTTCGCTCGCGAATTTCGCAATATCGTTCGCTATCAGAAGCTGCACATTCCTGCATTGGAGGCAGTGTTCTACGGTGAGCGCAAGCAAGGTGGCAAGCACCGGGCCCTGTTGATGACCCGCGCGCTGGACGACTGGCGCGACCTCGACAGCCAGTTGCTGCAATGGTCCGAACTCGATGCATCGGTACGCGATGGCATGCTCCAGGCCTGCGGCCAGTTGGCGCGCACGCTGCACGGTGCTGGGCAGGTGCATGGTTGCTTCTACCCCAAGCACATCTTCCTGCGTAAGCGCAAAGAAGGCTGGGAGGCGCAGTTGATCGACCTGGAGAAGACCCGGCCCTTGCTCTTCGGCATGCGCGACCGCCTCAAGGACCTCGAGCCCTTGCTGCGCCGGGCACCGGTATGGAGCGACGGCGAGATACGCACATTGCTGGCAGCCTACCTCGCACAACCCATCGACAGCACGCTGGTCCAAACCTGGGTCAACCGCCTGGTACAACGCCGTCATCACAAGGAGGCTCGCTGATGCAGCTTTCCGAGCTGAAGGACACAGGACGCAGCCCATCGCTGCCGCTTGCCATCAACCTCGCCGATGCCGCCGGTAGCGCCGAGCTGCAGTTGCTCAGTCTACTGCGCGTGCTGCCGGGCCAGCGTTATGTGGGGGCCGGGGTATGGCGTGGCAGGCCGGTACTGGCCAAATTGCTGGTGGGCAGCAATGCCGCGCGCCAGTTCCAGCGTGAGCTGCAAGGCGTGAAGCTGCTCGCCGCGCAGGGGCTGACTACGCCGGTGCTGCTCGCCGATGGCCTGGTGGAGGGTGAGGGCGGCTGGCTGTTGTTCGAGTACCTCGATGGCGCGCAAAGCCTGGCCGATGCCTGGGCGGCGGTCGAGCACCTGCCTGTGCTCGCCGACGAGCAGCAGCAGGTGCTGGGCGAGGCCCTGGCGGCTGTGGCGCAGATGCACAAGCAGGGGCTGTGGCAGGAGGACCTGCACTTGGACAACCTGCTGCGTCATGCAGGCAAGCTGTACCTGATCGATGGGGCCGGTATCAAGGCTGAAACGCCAGGCCAGCAGCTTTCTCGCCCTCGCGTGCTGGAAAACCTTGGTGTGTTCTTCGCGCAGCTACCCAAGCGCCTGGAACCGTACACCGAGGAGCTGCTGGTGCATTACCTGTTGGCCAATGCCGAGCATGCATTGCCGATGGAGGCGTTGCAGAAGCACATAGACAAGATCCGCGTCTGGCGCCAACGCGACTTCCTGAACAAGGCCGGCCGCGATTGCAGCCTGTTCAGTGTGGAGCGCAGCCTGACGAGCCTGCGGGCTGTGGTCCGTAGCGAGGCCCAGGCCCTGTTGCCGGTGCTTGAGCAGGCGGATGAGCTGATCGACCGTGGGCACCTGTACAAGACTGGCGGCGCAGCCAGTGTGGCACGGGTCGAGGTGGATGGCCGCAAGCGGGTCATCAAACGCTACAACATCAAGAACACCCTCCACTGGCTCAAGCGCTTCTGGCGACCGAGCAGGGCCTGGCACTCGTGGATCGAAGGGCATCGCCTGTCGTTTCTCGACATCGCTACCCCGCGCCCGCTGGCGGTGCTGGAGCAGCGAGTACTGGGTTTGCGCACGCGTGCCTACCTGGTGACCGACTACATCGACGGCCCCGACCTCATCGAATGCTTTGCCCCCTTCGTCGAGCAGGGCGATGCGCCGGCCGAACAGGTGGAGGCCTTGGTGCAGCTCATGCAACAGCTGATCGGCGAGCGCATCAGCCACGGTGACTTCAAGGGGCACAACCTGTTCTGGGAGCGGGGCCGGTGGTCGCTGATCGACCTGGACGCCATGTGCCAGCACGGTAGCCAGGGCAGCTTCGCGCCGGCTTTCGCTCGGGACCGGGCGAGGCTACTTCGCAACTGGCCGGCTGAGAGTGCCTTGTACCAACGGCTGGATCAGGTGCTGCCTACAGTGACGGCATAAGCGGCAGGCAGTGCCAGCCAGTCGCTGCTTCGCCCCGGTTGGCGCACGCGTATACGCCATTGACCGTCGTGCCAGCGCAGGATTGCCCATGCGGTGGTGGTCGCAGCGGGCTGTCCGGGTATCAGCAGATGGTAGTGATCCGCCAGCAGGTGGGCACGCACGGGCAAGGCATGGCCACCGGCAAGCAAGTAAGGTTGGCCGTCGCTTTCGTACAGTTCCTTCGCCCCTTCCAGTGGGATCCCGTCTGGGGGCGCGGGAAGCTGACAGAGCTCCAGCAATGCGTTGAGGTCTGGCAGGCCGTCGTGCCACAGCACGGGTGAGTCGACGATCCATTCACCTTCAGCGTTCCGTCTGACCGCCACCTTGCTGTAGGCATCGGTTTTCCTGGGGTCTATGGCACGCCAGCGATAACCGTCGAACGCCACCTGATAGTACCGGCCTTGCTTGTCCTGGATGTAGTAGAGGGCCAGTCCCGCACGTTCGGATGGCTTTTCATACACGCCTTCGCTATGGATGCCGTCGATTCGGTAACGCAACTTGGCGGTGTCCGGACGTACCTGGAAGGTAGGCGGTAGCATCAAGGGTGGGTTGGGAGGCATGGCGCGAATGGCGCGCCTGATCACTGTCGTGCCGCCGATGCTGTTGACCCCGTCGCTCATGTGGGTAAAAGCCTCCACCATATGCTTGAGCACGCCTACCCGATCTTTCTTTTCCAGCGCTTCAAGGCTGTCCAGCACGCTCAGCACCGCGCGGGCGAATGCCAACGGCGCCAGGCCACGTACCGGAATCACGAAGCTGAGCAAATCGAGTATTATCCACAACGCATGCAGGCTGGCCTCGCCCAGCAGCTCCAGTTTGGTGTTAGTGCTGGCATCGACCGTCGACATGAGCGCGCGGACCTCTGCCAGATAACAGGCGTGCAAAAAATTGCCGGAGATGACCGGGCGACTCAGACGCTGAGCGAGCCCGCCCTTGGTCAGCAAGCGCTCGATGGTTTTGCGCCGGGCCAAGGGTATGCGGTCCATCACGTAGGTGCGTAGATCCGGGTTGGCGCGGAGCGATCGGATCAGCGCACGCGCATTGGCGTATTCGCGCCAAGGCCTGCGATCCGGTGCATCTGGCGCATACACCAGAAAGCGCTGCATTTGCGGTGTTTCAGGCGTGATCAGCAGTACCCCCTGTACGGTGTGC
The DNA here is from genome assembly GCF_002420785.1 of Pseudomonas sp. UBA5666. NCBI lineage: Bacteria > Pseudomonadati > Pseudomonadota > Gammaproteobacteria > Pseudomonadales > Pseudomonadaceae > Pseudomonas > Pseudomonas sp. UBA5666. Next base: position 14,762 of record NZ_DIIQ01000043.1, read on the forward strand.
CCGGCAATCAGCAACTGCCGTACACTCAGGCGGTTCTCTTGCACCAGGGGGCGCCAGTCGCTGTCGGGGTAGTTGAGCACGGTCCTGCTCCAGCGATAGCCCTGCTCAAGCGGGTCGGGCATGAAGTGGCCGGCATAGCGGGCTTTGGCGGCTTCAGCCCGCATGCGAGCACAGTTGATTCGCGCATGTGCATCCCGTCGCCACTGGCCTTGCTCCAGATCGATCAAGTGGCTGCGTAGAAAGCGTGAATAGCTGTCGCCGACATTGAGCTCACGGACCATCTGCCGAGCCTGCGCAGGGGACAAGCCTTGAATGTTTGTCTCGTCCTTATGGTGGACTCGAGCGGTCAGCCAGTAGTCCAGGTCCAGCAAGCCCACATTCACCAACGCCAACTGATCCAGACTGTAGGTTTGCCTGACCAACTCCACGGTGTCCCCTGTCTGCGGCCGGCTAGCGATGGGTATATAGCTGCTGGGCTGAGCTGGAGGCATCACCGGGCCGGTCTGACGGGCAATGGTGACGCTGATGAATATCTGTTCGGGTGCCAGATCGAGTTGGTGGTCCAGTCTCAATCGCTCGCTGAGGCGGGCGCGGGTCCACTGCAGCAGGCTGTTGCGTTCGGTGAACTGTTCAAGCGTAGGAATGCCCGACGCTGCGGCCTGATCGATGGCCACGATCAGCTCCTGCATCGTCTGCATGATATGCGTGAGCCCTTGGGTAGAGGTCTTCTTGAGCCAGGCAGGAGCGTGCTTTTCAAGCAGCAGGCCATAACGCGTCGGCAGCGCTGCTTTGCTGGTCACCCAAGGCAGCAGGTCTGCGGCCGTTGCCAGGCGTTCGGCGAACCCAGTTTGATCCACGGGTTGGCTGCCCCATACCGCGTTCAATCGCGCTCGCTGGGCATCGATCAAGGCCTGAATCTGGACTTCCACTAGATCGTCGGGCAGCCAGTCGTAACGCAGTCGTTGTGCGTTATGGGCGCGGTCGGCATCACCAGGCGCCAGTAGCTTGAGCATCGGCTGACTTTGCAGGGGATCATCCAGCCGCTCGCACAGCTCAAGGTGCAGGCTCTGGACATCGGCGAACGCTTCGATACCGTGGGAGAGGCTGCATAACAAGGCTGGGCCGCCGGCCGCATCGCCCGTCATCATCTGTCCCTCGATACTGCCTTGTACAAGCAGTATGGCGCCGGGCAAGTAGGCCCGCCAGTTGGGTCTTGAGCAATCGAGCAGCAGCCGATAGAGCTGTGGGCGCTTGGACGCTTCGATGCCCTGGCGAGTCCAGGACATGGGTTGGTCAAGGCACATCTGTAATAGCGATGCTGCCGGAGGCTCCAGTGTTGCGTCAGCGATGCGCAGGTCCATTTCGGCCTGAAGCTGTTGTCGCCGAAGCGCAATGAGCCGAGCACGGCGGTTGCTGCCTGCTTCGTCCGGCAGGTTCCAGTAGTCTGCCAGCGCGCCGAAGAATTGTTGCCGGCCCGCCAGCGGTGAAAGCTGCAGGTCTGGTAAGGGCAGGGGAGCCAGTAGGGCAGTGATTTCAGCGTCGAATGACTCGAAATGTTGCAAGGGTGAGACGGATGACATGGTGCGAACTCCTTTAGAGAGATCGCGAGCCTGGGCGATATGGCAGGGGCATGCGTGCTAGCCCGCTACCGCCATCACGTAGTAAGGGCCGGCTGCCTGACCCGTTGCCTATAGGCCGTGGCGCTGGGCCATCCGACGTCGCCAGTTCTGCAGGCATTGCTCAAGTTGCGCCGGGCTCTGGATGTGCTGGCGGCGCGCCTGGCTCAAGAGAATCAACGCCAGCTCTGCGGTCACCTGTGCGTCGGCGCTGGCGTGATGACGCGCTTGTACCTGCAGCTCGAAACGCGCTACCCAGTCATCGAGACCGGCTTCTCGCAACACCGTGTCGGGATTGAGCATGGGTGCCAGCTCGGCCACATCGAGGAAAGGTATTTGCAGACGATGACCCAGGCTCTGTCGGAGGGCCCGTGCCAGCATGCGCTCATCGAACGGCGCATGGAAAGCCAGCACCGGGCTGGTGCCAATGAACTCGAGCAGGTCAAGCAGTGCGTGCCCTGGGTCGCAGCCCGCTGCCAGGGCGCTTGGGCCCAGGCCGTGTATCAGGACGCTGGGGTTGGTCTTCTGCTCAGGTCGGTACAGGGTCCGCTCGAACTGCTGCGAGAAGTCCACTGCCCCGTCCTCGATGGCCACTGCGCCTATGGACAGGACTTGATCGCGGTTGGTGTTCAGGCCACTGGTTTCCAGGTCAAGTACCACCCAGCGCTGCTCGCGCAGGGTGCAGGTGCCAAGCGCGGTGGGTAGGGGCAAGGCCGCCAGGCGTTCGCGCTGCGAAAGCGCCAGTTGCGGAGCTTGGGGGCGCAGCCATGCGAAGAAGCTCACAGCTGGTACCTCATGGCCAGGCTGCTTTGCAACCGCTGAGCCTGGCGCAACGACTCGCGCAGGATGCGCCGGTCCAAGTGGTTGAGGCTGTCTGGGTCCAGGCGGTTGGAGTAGGCCAGGTTGTCGCGTGCCTGGCGTTGATGTTGCTGCATGCGGGTCTGCTGGATGAAATGGTACGCCTCTTCGTAGGCGGCGCCGTCCAGGGGATCGATCACACCCTTGACCACCAGTTGGCGGATGCGCTCCAGGGTATTGCAAGCATCGATCCCATGGGCCAGCGCCAGCACACGTGCGCCATCGACGAAGGGCGTCAGGCCCTGAACCTTGAGGTCCAGGGTGCCAGCCTTGTCAGTGCCCTGGCGCGTCAGCACGAAGTCGCGCAGACGCCCCACAGGCGGGCGTTGGCGCAGGGCGTTGTCAGCCAGCATGCGTTGGAAGATACGGTTGTCGGCTATCTGCGTCAGCAATGTGCTGCGCAACGCCTCGCACGTGTGTTCGTCGCCCCAGACTACTCGCAGGTCGAAGTAGATGCTCGAGCCCAGGAGGTTCTCCGGGCTTGCGTCACGCACGAAGCCGGCAAAGCGCCGTGACCACTCACTGTGGGACAGGCATAGCGCAGGGTTGCCGGCCATGACATTGCCCTTGCACAGGGTAAAACCGCACTGCGCCAGGCATTGGTTGATGTACTGCGCCAACGGTAGCAGCCGCGCCCGGATGGCCTGCGCTTCGGTGTCATCGGCCGCGTCGAAGAGGATACCGTTGTCCTGGTCGGTGTGCAGGGTCTGCTCGCGCCGCCCTTCACTGCCAAAACAGAGCCAACTGAACGGCACCCCCGGATCGCCACGTTCTGCCAGCGCCAGTTCGATGACCCGGCATACCGTGTGGTCGTTGAGCAAGGTGATGATCTGGGTGATCTGCGTAGAGGAGGCACCGTGGGCGAGCATGCGCTCGACCAACTGACTGATTTCGCCTCGCAGGGAAACAAGCGTGTCCAGGCGCGGCGCATGACGAATGGTACGCGCCAGGTGCACAAGGTCCACCCGCTGCAGGGAAAACAGATCGCGCTCGGACACCACCCCACATAACCGCCCGCTCTCCACCAGGCACACGTGCGCGATATGCCGCTCGGTCATCGCCATGGCCGCATCGAAGGCACTCGCCTGGGGGCTCAGGTAGAACGGTGCGGCGGTCATGTGCCGTGCAATGGGTGCACCCAGATCGGCATCGGCTGCGGCAACCACCTGGCGCAGATCGCGCAAGGTGAAAATGCCCGTCGGCTGGCGCTGCCCATCGACGATCACGATCGAGCCAACCTGCTGCTCATGCATCAGCCGCACGGCTTCGCGCAGCGGTGTCTCGGGGGCGCAGGCCACGGGGTGACGCATGGCCAGTTCGCCTAGCGGTGTATTGAGGGAATACTGGGTGCCCAGGGTTTGCACCGCCTGTTGACGGACCTGTTGGTTGACCTGATCCAGAAGACTGCTGACCCCTCGCAAGGCGAAATCGCGGAACACCTCGGAAAGGGAAAAGACGCGGATGAATGCCGCCTTGTTCAGTTGCAGGCAGAAGGTGTCGTCACCGGCCAGGTGCTCCGTACGCGTGGCTCGCTCGCCGAGCAAGGCTGCCAGTGGAAAACACTCGCCGTGGGTAATCTCGAACGTGGTTTCGACGCCGGGTTTGACCAGGTGCTGCCGCTCACCAACCACGCGGCCCTGCTTGACGATGTAGAAGTGCTCGACCGGCCCGTCGCTTGGCTTGATGATGCTTTCGCCGCTGGCGTAGAAGCGCAGCTGGCACTGCTCGACCAAGTAGGCCAGATGGCTCTGCTCCATCTGGTTGAAGGGCGCAAAGCGCTGCAGGAATTGCAGGGTGCCCTGGATGTTTTGCAGCACTGCCGTTCTACCCGCTTGCTGGTAGGCGTCTTTTTTGCTCATCGACCTGACCGTATCGCTACGCCGAACTATATATATCTATCTATAGGGTCGGCTTTGTTGTTTTCGGCATTCATGGTCGGCCTGCAGAGGGCGTGGTGCCCATTGGACGTAAGTCTAGGGCACGAACACGTCAATAATCCGACGAAAGGTAAATTGGGTGTCGGAGAATCTGCGGTCTTACCAGTAGAGCGAATGGATACGAGACGACCATGTCCGAGCACACCGACATCTTGAGCGACGCAGAGCGTGCGGCACTCGCTGCTGTGAGTGCGCCGCCGCCTGCCCGGCCGGTAGTGCTCGTGGTCGACGATAATCCGGTCAACAGCGAAGCCTTGATGTTGTATCTCAAAAGCAAGGGTATCGACGGCATGACGGCCGATGGCGCCCAGGAGGCGCTGTTCAAGCTCCATTGGGAGCCTCGCATCGCGCTGATGATCACCGACCTGCGGATGCAGCCCGAGGATGGGCTGTACCTTATCCACAAGGTGCGCGAGATGCAGGAAGCGGACCGGGCTGCGCTTTCGATCATCGTGGTATCAGGCGATACCGATGTGAAGGAGGCCGTTGATGTCATGCACCTGGGGGTTGTGGACTTTCTGTTGAAGCCCGTCGACCTGGCGAAACTGCTCGAACTGGTGAAGCGCGAATTGAAGCTGGCCTGATGCGCAAGCGGGGCCCGAAGGCCCCGCCGATCAACGCTGCAAGCAGCTCACGCTATACGCCGGTCGTTCAGATCCCGTTGCGTGCCTTGAACTCACGGCGACGGCGATGCAGCACAGGCTCGGTGTAGCCGTTAGGCTGCTTGGTACCTTCGAGCACCAGCTCGACTGCCGCCTGGAAGGCAACGTTGTCGTCGAAGTTGCCCGCCATCGGGCGATACAGCGGGTCGTTGGCGTTCTGCTTGTCGACCACTGCCGCCATGCGCTTGAGGCTTTCGAGCACCTGCTCCTGGCTGACTACACCATGTCGCAGCCAGTTGGCCAGCAACTGGGCGGAAATGCGCAAGGTGGCGCGGTCTTCCATCAGCCCCACGTTGTTGATGTCGGGCACTTTGGAGCAACCCACACCCTGATCGATCCAGCGCACCACGTAGCCCAGGATGCCCTGGGCATTGTTGTCCAGCTCATTGCGGATTTCCTCGTCCGACCAGTTGGGGTTGGTCGCCAGCGGAATGGCCAGGATGTCATCGACCGAAGCCGGTGTGCGCGAAGCCAGCTCGCGCTGGCGCGCCTGCACATCCACCTTGTGGTAGTGCAGGGCGTGCAGGGTGGCTGCCGTCGGCGAAGGCACCCACGCGGTATTGGCACCGGCCAGCGGGTGAGCGATCTTCTGCTCCAGCATGGCGGCCATCAGGTCGGGCATGGCCCACATGCCCTTGCCGATCTGCGCACGCCCTTGCAGGCCGGTGGCAAGGCCTACATCGACGTTGTTGTTTTCATAGGCGCCGATCCACTTCTCGTTCTTCATGGCGCCTTTGCGCACGACCGGGCCTGCCTCCATGGAGGTATGGATTTCGTCGCCCGTGCGATCGAGGAAGCCCGTATTGATGAACACCACGCGCTCGGCAGCGGCCTTGATGCAGGACTTGAGGTTGACCGTTGTGCGGCGCTCTTCGTCCATGATGCCGACCTTGACGGTATTGCGCTGCATGCCCAGCAGGTCTTCGACCCGGCTGAATATCTCGGCGGCGAACGCCACTTCCTCCGGGCCATGCATCTTCGGCTTGACGATGTACACACTGCCGGTACGGGTATTGCGGCGGCTGGTGGTGCCCTTGAGGTTGTGCAGCGCCATGAGGTTGGTGAACAGACCGTCCTGGATACCTTCCGGGACTTCGTTACCCTGCGCGTCGAGGATGGCCGGGTTGGTCATCAGGTGACCCACGTTGCGTACGAACAGCAGCGAGCGACCATGCAGCGTAACGCTGCCCCCGTTGGGCGCTGCGTACTCGCGATCGGGGTTCATGGTGCGGGTGAACGTCTTGCCGCCCTTGCTGACGCTTTCGGCCAGGTCACCTTTCATCAGCCCCAGCCAATTGCGATACACGATCACTTTGTCGTCGGCGTCGACTGCCGCCACGGAGTCTTCGCAGTCCATGATGGTGGTCAGTGCCGATTCCATCAGGATGTCCTTGACGCCTGCGGCATCGGTGCTGCCCACCGGGGTACTGGCATCGATCTGGATTTCGAAGTGCAGGCCGTTGTGCTTGAGCAACACGGCAGTGGGGGCGTTGCTGTCGCCGTGGAACCCGACCAGTTGGGCGTCGTCACGCAGGCCCGTGTTGCTGCCGCCTTTGAGGGTGACGACCAACTGGCCGGCCTCGATGCGATAGGCCGTGGAGTCGACGTGCGAGCCAGCAGCCAGTGGTGCCGCTTCGTCGAGGAAGGCACGGGCGAAGGCGATCACTTTGTCGCCACGTACCTTGTTGTAGCCTTGCCCCTTTTCGGCGCCGCCTTCCTCGCTGATGGCGTCGGTGCCGTAGAGCGCATCGTACAGCGAGCCCCAGCGGGCATTCGCGGCGTTCAGGGCAAAGCGTGCATTCATGACCGGTACCACCAACTGCGGACCGGCCATGTGGGCGATTTCTTCGTCCACGTTTTGCGTAGTGGCCTGGAAATCGTCGGCTTGTGGCAGCAGGTAACCGATTTCCTGAAGGAAAGCCTTGTAGGCCGGGGCGTCGTGGGCCTGGCCTTTGCGGGCCTGGTGCCAGGCGTCGATCTGGGCTTGCAGCTCGTCGCGCTTGGCGAGGAGGGCTTTGTTCTTTGGAGCGAGGTCGTTGATGATCTTTTCAGCACCTGCCCAGAACTGCTCGGCGATGATGCCGGTTCCGGGGATGGCTTCGTTGTTCACGAAGTCGTACAGGACTTTGGCGACCTGAAGGCCACCGACTTGAACGTATCCAGTCATTGCTTGCCTCACTCTGCTCAGCTATTTCGCTCTTTTGTATTGAGCCTGTAGCGCTTCTCCTCGCACGGCACCAGTGCATGCCTCCGGTACAAGCCCGGACGCGGCTGGGTGCGGTTTGCCTGCCTGACAGCAAGCAACGTGCATTCTTCACAGGCGCCTCGACAGACCTTCAAACGACGTTGTGTAGTCCGCGCCCACGGATACTACATGAAGCAGCCGGCTGGGCACTATCAGACTAAAAGCGCCGTCAGGCGACCTGTTGGTCGCACAGGATCCTGCAAGGAAGCGCCATGTTCGCAAAAAACGGAGTGATTGTTCCATATAAATCTAAAAACAGTACACGATTTATAAGGAGGATTGCCCTGCGGCAGGTTGACGCGCCTTGCCTATACTGTGGCGACACCTTGGCGCTGTATGGCCTGAACCCCACTCGAGGAACATTCCGTGGAACATCTTGTGCTTACCGTGATCGCCCCGGACAAGGCCGGCCAAGTCGAGCGGATCGCCCAGTGCATCGCCGACTTCGAGGGTAATTGGCTGGAAAGCAGCATGTCGCGCATGGCTGGGCAATTTGCCGGCATCCTGCGGGTGGCAGTGCCGGCGGATCGGTATGACGCGTTGGTGGACGCGCTCGGGGCATTGTCCGCACACGGCATTCGCGTGCAACTGGCCGAAAGTGGCAGCGAGCCTGCCCATGCATCCAAACCCTTTGGCATGGAACTGGTAGGTAACGACCGGCCAGGGATCGTGCGGGATATCACCCGTGTGCTGGCCGAGCTGAATGTGAACGTCGAACGGATTGCCACAGAGGTACGCCCGGCACCGATGAGCAACGAACCCCTGTTTCATGCCGAGGCCCTTCTGGCATTACCCGCGTCCCTGCCGCTGGAGCAGCTGCAGCAACGTCTGGAAGCGCTGGCCGATGACTTGATGGTGGAGTTGCGGTTGCGCGCGGATGAGTAAATGCGGCTCGCCACTGCCGCAGACTCTGGCAGAGGTTATCCCGATTTAGAGAGGACGGCCTTGTGGATAAGCTGGGGCTATCGGGCCCCAGCGCCCGGCTTGCAAGGGCTGCAGAGATTTGATCGAAAATTGATCAATGTAGAGGGGTTGTGCACAAACGGCGGGGACGAGGGTGTGGATAAGCTCTGGAGATGTCTCTGCAGGCCATGTATATCAAGGCGTACAGAGACATGATCGTTTTTTGATCAGCGACTTTTACGCAAACTCCACCACGCATCGACGCTGTACAACGCCAGCCCTGCCCAGATGAACATGAATGCCGTAAGCGTGCTTGGGGATAGATGCTCGTCGAACAGCCAGATGGCCTGGAGCAAGACCAGCGTTGGCGCCAGGTATTGCAGAAAGCCCAGCGTGGTGTAGGGCAGATGCCGTGCGGCAGCGTTGAAACACACCAGCGGCACCAGTGTCACGGGGCCTGCAGCCATCAGCCACAAGGCCTCGCTTGTGGTGTAGAACTCACCTTGCGCGCTCATCGCGCCGGGGTGCAGCAGCAACCACCCAAGCGCCAGCGGTACCAGCATCCAGGTCTCGACAACCAGACCGGGCAGGGCCGCCACGGGGGCTTGCTTGCGAATAAGCCCGTAGAACCCGAAGGTCAGCGCCAGTGCCAAGGATACCCAGGGCAGGCTGCCCACCTGCCAGACCTGTTGCATGACGCCGAGCGCGGCCAGGCCGACCGCCAGCCACTGCAAACGGCGCAAGCGCTCGCCGAGAATCAGCATGCCGAGCAGCACGTTGATCAGCGGGTTGATGTAGTAGCCAAGGCTGGCCTCGAGCATGCGTCCGTTGTTCACCGACCAGACATACGTCAGCCAATTGGCTGCGATCAATGTGCCGCTCAATGCCAGGATGGCCAAGCGCCGCGGGTTGTCGCGCAGGTCGCGCCACCAGCCGGGGTGTTTCCAGAAGGCGAGCAGTATCGAGCCGAACAGCGCTGACCACAGCACACGGTGGACGATGATCTCCACGGCGGGGACGCTTTGGATGGCTTTGAAGTACAGGGGGAACAGGCCCCAGATGATGTAGGCACTCAGGCCCAGTAGATACCCGCGACGCGGGTTTGCAGCGTGCATGCAGAGTCCTTGCTTAAGATGCTGATTAACGGCAGCTATTGTAGACAGCGCCGACGGTCGATCTAGAACAACTTGAGTGGGGCTTCATCGAGGGCGGCCATTTGCTCACGCAGCGCCAGAATCTGATCACCCCAGTACCTAGGCTGACCGAACCACGGGAAGCTGGGCGGAAATGCCGGATCGTCCCAGCGACGCGCCAGCCAGGCACTGTAGTGGAGTTGACGCAGGGCACGCAGCGGCTCGATCAACGCCAGCTCACGCGGGTCGAAGTCGTGAAATTCGTTGTAGCCCTCGACCAGCTCGGCCAACTGGCCCTGACGCTCATCCCGATTGCCTGCCAGCATCATCCACAGGTCCTGTACCGCAGGGCCCATGCGGCAGTCGTCCAGGTCAACCACATGGTAGATCTCGTCGCGGTGCATCAGGTTGCCCGGGTGCAAGTCACCGTGCAGGCGGATGACCTGGTGCGGGGTGCGGGCATAGATGGCTTCCACTCGAGCCAGTACATCGCGCGCGACCGATTCGAAGGCGGGCAACAGTTCCCGGGGCACGAACCCGCCTTTTAGCAGTGTGTCCAGTGAGGCGTGCCCGAAGTTATCCACAGCCAACGCTTCCCGGTGTTCGAACGGCCGGCTGGCAGCCACGGCATGCAGGCGTCCGATCAACTGGCCCAAGCGGTACAACTGATCGAGGTTGCCGGGTTCAGGGGCATGCCCACCACGGCGCGGGAACAGCGTAAAGCGAAAGCCACCGTGTTCGAACAACGTGTTGCCTTGATGCTGCAGAGGCGCTACCACCGGCACTTCGCAGCCGGCCAATTCGGCCGTGAAGCGGTGTTCTTCGACGATGGCTGCATCGCTCCAGCGACCGGGTCGATAGAACTTGGCGATCAAGGGCTGCTCGCCCTCGATGCCCACTTGGTAGACGCGGTTTTCATAGCTGTTGAGTGCCAATACCCGCGCATCGCTGAGAAACCCCAATGATTCCACGGCGTCGAGCACCAAGTCGGGGGTGAGTGTGGCGAACGGGTGGGACATGATGACTCCGGCGGTAGGCAGCGTGGCCCCCATGTTACCGCGTTGGCCACCGAGGCGCCGCAGGGCACTCGGCCATGTGCCAAACGCCGTTACAGGTCAGGCCGGGATACCAATCACCACATCGGCGGCCGAGAACTGCGCACGCAGGGCGCTGCCAACGGTCACCTGGTGCTCTGCCAGCCAGGCCGGTTCGGCGAAGGCGCACAGGGTCTGACCATTGCCAAGCGCAAGGCGCACCTCGTGGGGGCCATCGGTGCCCGTCAGAATCGAGTCCACGGTCACCTGCAGGCAATTGTGCTGTTGATCCGCCTCGTCGCTGTGGCCCAGCAGGCGCACCCAACCTGCCTTGAGCAAGGCCACCACCGTCGTGCCCAAGGTCAGCCCAAGGCGCTCGGTGCTGTCATGAGTGATCAAGGCTTCGATCTGCAGCCCCCCACTCAGTGCAAGGCCGACCCGGTCATGCCACCCCACGCGATGAAGGGCGCTGACCTGGCCTTGCAGCTGATTCCGGGCGCTGGTGCGCAGCATCAGGCGACCGAGCAGGTCAAGGTCGCTCACATCATCGGTGGCTTCGAGCAACTGAGCTTGCAAGGCTTGCAGGCGCTGATACAGCCGCAGCACCCGTTCGCCTTCGGCAGACAGGCGTGCACCGCCGCCGCCGCGCCCGCCAGTGCTGCGCTCTACCAAGGGGCTGCTGGCCAGGTTGTTGAGTTCATCGATCGCATCCCAGGCAGCTTTGTAGCTCATGCCGGCAGCCTTGGCGGCGCGGGTGATGGAGCCCTGCTCGGCAATGTGCTGCAAGAGGGCCACGCGCTGTGGGCGGCGGGTAATGTGATGGGTCAGTGGGGCAGGTAAGGGCATGGGCATCCGACCGGTTCGGTGATGGGCCAGTGTACGGGGTGGGCGTAGCGTACCACTGCGTCGCCGCCACTGGCCTGCACGCTCATGCATAGCCGGGCTTGGGTGTGCGTGCCAGGCAGTAGACGTCTACACGTGCGGCACCTGCCTTGCGCAGGACCTGTGCAACAGCCTGCGCCGTCGCGCCGGTGGTCAGTACATCATCGACGAGCGCGACATGCTGGCCGTGCAGGCCACCGCATACGGCGAACGCCTGACGCAGGTTGCGCCATCGAGCCTTGGCGCTCAGATGCTGCTGGGCCGTGGTGTGGCGGGTGCGTACCAGCAGGTGTTCGACGAAGGGCACTGCCAGTTGCCTTGACCACCAACGCGCCAGCATCGCAGCCTGGTTGAACCCCCGTTCACGCAGCCGGCGCCGTGTCAGGGGTACAGCAAGCAGCACGTCGGGGCGGGGCAGGCCTTCGGCATAGTGATGGCTCAGCGCATGACCGGCAATCTCAGCCATCAGGCGTCCCAGCGGCCACTGACGGTTGTGCTTGAACCGACTGATCAGGGTGTCCACCGGAAATGTGAAATGCCAGGGTGCCAGAACCCGTTCGAATGCTGGCGGCCTGCGGTTGCACTGTCCGCATTCCATGCCTGCCATGGCCAGAGGCAGGGCGCACCGTGAGCAGTGGTCATCATCCAGCCAGGGCAGTTGTTGTTCACATGGCTCGCATAGCGCGTAGGGCTGGAGCGCAGTGGCACCGCATAGTGCGCATATTTGGTTAACTAGTGACCAATTGTAGACCAGCTTCTTAAGCTTAAGTTGACAGTTCATGGGCCTTCCCTGACTATTTCGGCTATCCGTGAAGCGCGGGCGTTCTCCTTGCCCGGCGCCTGCTAGAGCCTAAACAAGGAAACGCCGATGAGCGCCAGTACAACTGCAACAACACGTCACGACTGGTCCCTGGCCGAGGTCAAGGCGCTGTTCCAACAGCCGTTCAACGACCTGATCTTCAACGCCCAGGCTGTACACCGTGCGCATTTCGACGCCAACCGGGTGCAAGTCTCAACCCTGCTGTCGATCAAGACCGGTGCCTGCCCCGAAGACTGTAAGTACTGCCCGCAGTCCGGGCACTACAACACCGGCCTGGAAAAGCAGAAGCTCATGGAGGTGCAGAAGGTGCTCGAGGAGGCCGCGCGCGCCAAGGCCATTGGTTCCACGCGCTTTTGCATGGGCGCTGCGTGGAAGCACCCTTCGGCCAAGGACATGCCCTATGTGCTGGAGATGGTCAAAGGGGTCAAGGCCATGGGCCTGGAAACCTGCATGACCCTCGGCAAGCTCGACCAGGAGCAGACCCAGGCGCTGGCCCAGGCGGGCCTGGACTATTACAACCACAACCTCGATACCTCCCCCGAGTTCTACGGCAGCATCATCACTACGCGCACCTACGCCGAGCGCTTGCAGACCCTGGCCTATGTGCGCGATGCCGGCATGAAGATCTGCTCTGGCGGCATCCTCGGCATGGGCGAGACGCTCGATGACCGCGCAGGCCTGCTGATTCAACTGGCCAACCTGCCTGAGCATCCGGAGTCCGTGCCGATCAACATGCTGGTCAAGGTGGCCGGTACGCCGCTGGCCGACGAGGCCGACGTCGATCCGTTCGACTTCATCCGCATGCTGGCAGTGGCCCGTATTCTCATGCCCAAGTCGCACGTGCGCCTTTCGGCAGGCCGTGAGCAGATGAACGAGCAAATGCAGGCCTTGGCATTCCTGGCCGGTGCCAACTCGATCTTCTACGGTGAAAAGTTGCTGACAACGGCCAACCCGCAGGCCGACAAGGACATGCAGCTGTTCGCACGCCTGGGAATCAAGCCTGAAGTCGGTGAAGAGCACGCCGATGAAGTCCACCAGGCTGCGATCGAGCAGGCGCTGGTCGAGCAGCGCAACGATGCGTTGTTCTACGATGCAGCTTCGGCCTGACATGGCCTTCGACTTGGCCGCGCGGCTGGCCGACCGGCGTGCGGCGGACCTCTACCGACAGCGCCCCTTGCTGGAAAGCCCACAAGGGCCGCTGGTAGTGGTCGATGGCCAGCCGCTGCTGGCTTTCTGCAGCAACGATTACCTGGGCCTGGCAAGTCATCCTGACGTGCTCGCGGCCTGGCAGGCAGGTGCTGATCGCTGGGGTGTGGGTGGGGGGGCTTCGCATCTGGTCATAGGCCATACCACGGCACACCATCAACTTGAGCAAGCATTGGCCGAACTCACCGGGCGGCCGCGAGCGCTGCTGTTCTCCACCGGCTACATGGCCAACCTGGGGGTAATCACCGCATTGGTGGGCAAGGGCGATACGGTGTTGCAGGATCGCCTGAACCACGCCTCGCTGCTCGACGGTGGCCTGCTCAGCGGCGCGCGTTTCAGCCGTTACCTGCACAATGATGTCGGCAGCCTGAGCGACCGCCTGGCCAAGGCCACGGGCAATACATTGGTCGTGACTGATGGCGTGTTCAGCATGGACGGTGATGTGGCCGATTTGCCGGCGCTGGCCCAGGCGACGCGTGCGCGCGATGCCTGGCTGATGGTGGACGATGCCCATGGCCTGGGCACCCTGGGTGTGGGCGGCGGAGGAGTCGTCGAGCACTATGGCCTGGGCGTGGACGATGTCCCGGTACTGGTCGGTACGCTGGGCAAGGCCTGCGGTACGGCGGGTGCGTTCGTGGCTGGCAGTGAAGCGCTGATCGAAGCGCTGATCCAGTTCGCCCGGCCTTACATCTACACCACCAGCCAACCGCCCGCCTTGGCCTGCGCCACCCTCAAGAGCCTTGAGCTGGTGCGGACACAGCCTTGGCGACGCGAGCACCTGGCGGCACTGATACAGCAATTTCGCGAAGGCGCAGAACAACTGGGCTTGCGCCTGATGGAGAGCCAGACGCCGATCCAGCCGATTGTCATCGGTGACAGCGCGCAAGCGCTTCGCCTGTCGCAGCTACTGCGCGAGCGCGGTCTGTTGGTGACCGCTATCCGGCCACCTACGGTGGCGGTCGGTAGTGCGCGATTGCGCGTTACCTTGAGCGCTGCCCACACAGCAGCTCAGGTGCAGCTATTGTTGAATGCATTGGCAGAGTGTTATCCACAGCTGGAGCGCGCCGATGCGTAACCGACTCGTACTGCTACCAGGCTGGGGCCTGGGCACCGCTTCTCTTGAGCCGCTTGCAGCCAGCCTGCGCGCCCAGGACCCTGGGCTTCAGGTGACGCTGATGCCCATGCCGGAGCTGGATCACTGTGACGTCCAGGGTTGGGTCGAGCACCTGGATCGCAAGGTACCCAACGATGTGTGGCTGGGGGGGTGGTCGCTGGGCGGTATGCTGGCCAGTGCCCTGGCCGACAAGCGCGGCGACCACTGTTGCGGCTTGCTCACCCTGGCCAGTAACCCTAGTTTCGTGGCCCGTGCCGATTGGCCTCACGGGATGGCCGAAGACACCTTCGGGACGTTCCTGGATGGTTGCCGCAGCCATCCGTCGGTCACGCTCAAGCGCTTTCGCACGTTGTGCAGCGAAGGGGCCATGCAACCGCGCACCTTGCTTCGCCAGCTGGGCGTAGGCGTTCCAGACACCGATCCGCTGTACCTGGCTACGGCGCTACAGGTACTGGCCCAGCTCGATACCCGAGCAGCGCTGGAGGCATTCGCCGGCCCGCAGCTTCATCTTTTTGCCGGCGCAGATGCCCTGGTGCCAGCCGAAGCTGCGCAGGCGTTGAGCGAGCTGTTGCCCGACGTGGAAGTGGGCCTTGTCGAAGACAGTTCCCATGCGTTTGTGCTCGAGTACCCACAAGAACTGGCCAGCGGTATCAAAAGTTTCCTGCATGAGAGTGGCGATGACTGATCTTTCCCAGCCAGGCTTGCCTGGCGCCTTGCCCGACAAACGCCAGGTGGCCACGTCGTTTTCGCGTGCGGCAGCCAGCTATGACAGCGTGGCAGCCCTGCAGCGTTCGGTCGGTATGAACCTGCTGACGATGCTGCCATCTGACCTCGAACCGACTCGCTGGCTTGATCTGGGCAGTGGCACGGGCCATTTCAGCCGGGTGCTTGCCGAGCGTTACGGGCCTGCAAGCGGTGTTGCCGTGGACATCGCCGAAGGCATGCTGCGTCATGCTCGCGATCGAGCCGATGGCGCCCAAAGCTACATCGTCGGCGATGCCGAGCGCTTGCCGCTGGGGGAGGGGTGCGTCGATCTCGTCTTTTCCAGCCTGGCCGTCCAGTGGTGCAGCCATTTTGCCCAAGTGCTGGAAGAAGCTTCGCGTATTCTGCGACCAGGCGGCGTCCTGGCTTTCAGCAGCCTGTGCGTGGGTACGCTCGATGAATTGCGCGGTAGTTGGCAGGCCGTGGATGGCCAGGTACACGTCAACCGCTTCAGGCGCTTCGACGAATACCAGCGTTCATGTGCCGCCAGTGCCCTCGAGACGCAGGTACTGCAACAGTTGCCGCATGTATTGCATTATGCACACGTGCGCACATTGACCCATGAACTCAAGGCGCTGGGGGCGCACAACCTCAACCCGGGTCGTCCTGCCGGGCTCACCGGGCGCGCCCGCATACAGAGTATGCTCCAGGCGTACGAGGCCTACCGCCAGCCCCAAGGGCTGCCTGCCACTTATCAAGTGGTCTACGGCGTGCTGCGCAAGTCTGTGGCATAGGAGTACTTCATGAGTCAGGCGTATTTCATTGCCGGAACTGACACCGATGTCGGCAAGACCACCATTGCAGCCGGTCTTCTACACGCAGCGAAGTTGCAGGGGTTGAGCACCCTGGGGGCCAAGCCGGTGGCATCTGGCTGCAGCATGACGGCCAAGGGCTTGCGCAACAGCGACGCCCTGGCGCTGATCGACGAGAGCACCATCAAGCTCGCCTACGAGCAGGTCAACCCATTCGCCTTCGAGCCAGCCATCGCCCCCCATGTCGCCGCGCGGGAAGCCGGTGTGACGCTGGCGGTGGCGCAGCTGCTGGCGGATATGCGCACGGTGTTGCAGCACCAGGCCGATTTCACCTTGATCGAAGGCGCAGGCGGCTGGCGGGTGCCGCTTTCGGGCCTGGCGAACCTGTCGGACCTGGCCGTTGCATTGCAGCTGCCGGTCATCCTGGTGGTCGGAGTAAGGCTGGGCTGCATCAGCCACGCGCTGCTCAGTGCCGAAGCCATCGAACGGGACGGACTGCAGCTCGCCGGGTGGGTGGCGAACATCATCGAGCCAAAAACGTCGCGGCTCGAAGAGAATCTGGCCAGCCTGGCCGAACGGCTGCCGGCGCCTTGTCTGGGCCGAGTGCCCAAGCTCAAGCAAGCCACGGCGGACAAGGTGGCCGAGCATTTGCAACTGGACTTGCTGGATTAACCAGCGCGTGTCTGCGGTAGCGGCGGGGCCAAGCGTGTGCAAGGTTAACTGACGCTGGTATGGTCAAGGCCTATCAAGTGGCACTGAGCCATTAGCGATTTAAACGGGCTTTTTGGTAGCTGGCCTGCTTTAATGAGGCCTCACCGTCATCCAGTGTCGATGGAGTCCTGACATGGAAATCACCGGTAGCTCCGCCTTCTACGCAGGCCTTGGTGCCATTCACAATGGTCAGAATCGCGTTGACCAGGCCGCCAGCCAGGTCGCCAACACCACCGCCGAACGTTCCGCCACCAGTCAGTCGAGTGATTTTCAGGCCGAGCGGCTGCGTGCCGTGGATAGAAGTCAGCAAATGGACCTGGCTACCAGCACCGTGCAAATGGCGCTGGGCAGAACCGAAGTCGAGCTTGGCGCCAAAGTCGTCAAGGCATCCGACGAAATGCTGGGTCGTATCATCGACACCTACGCCTAACGGTCGATAGCGCGTTCCCGCCTGCCACACACCGCCCAGAGGCTTGCACTGCCTCGTTTTCTTTTCTTCGCCAGAAGCTTCCCCGTCCTCACGGGCGAAGTGGCGTGGGCGTTGATGGCGGATTCGCCAGTTTTCGTGGCGTAAATGGCACCTCTGGCCCTTCTTGACATCCGGCAGCGGTAAACGTAAGTTTCAAACAACTGTTTGATAGACCCTGCCGCGTGCGCCGGTCCCCCACAGAACTCACCTAGAGGTTCATCGCGATGCCTGACTACAAAGCCCCCCTGCGTGATATTCGCTTCGTGCGTGATGAGCTACTCGGCTACGAGGCGCACTATCAGAGCCTGCCAGGTTGCCAGGACGCCACGCCCGACATGGTGGACGCGATTCTCGAGGAAGGTGCGAAGTTCTGTGAGCAGGTACTGTCGCCGCTCAACCGCGTAGGCGATCAGGAAGGCTGCACCTGGAGCGAGGCGGGCGTGAAGACGCCGACCGGTTTCAAGGAAGCCTACCAGCAGTTCGTCGAAGGCGGCTGGCCGAGCCTGGCGCACGATGTGGAGCACGGTGGTCAGGGGTTGCCCGAGTCGCTGGGCCTGGCCCTGAGCGAAATGGTGGGCGGTGCCAACTGGTCGTGGGGCATGTACCCAGGCTTGTCCCACGGCGCAATGAATACCATCTCGGCCCACGGCACTGCCGAACAGCAGCACACCTACCTGACCAAGCTGGTTTCGGGTGAATGGACCGGCACCATGTGCCTGACCGAACCGCATTGCGGCACCGACCTGGGCATGCTGCGCACCAAGGCCGAACCCCAGGCCGATGGCAGCTACAAGGTCAGCGGTACCAAGATCTTCATTTCGGCCGGTGAGCACGACATGGCCGAGAACATCGTGCACATCGTGCTGGCACGCCTGCCCGATGCACCGGCTGGCACCAAGGGCATTTCCCTGTTCATCGTGCCGAAGTTCCTGCCCAACGCCGAAGGCGCAGCAGGTGAGCGCAATGGTGTGAGCTGCGGCTCCATCGAGCACAAGATGGGTATCCATGGCAATGCCACCTGCGTGATGAACTTCGACGCAGCCACCGGTTACCTGATCGGCCCGGCCAACAAAGGCCTGAACTGCATGTTCACCTTCATGAACACGGCACGCCTGGGGACTGCGCTGCAAGGCCTGGCCCATGCCGAAGTGGCCTTCCAGGGTGGCTTGAAGTATGCCCGCGAGCGCCTGCAGATGCGCTCGCTGACCGGGCCCAAGGCGCCTGAGAAGGCCGCCGACCCGATCATCGTCCACCCGGATGTACGTCGCATGCTCCTGACCATGAAGGCCTTCGCCGAGGGCACCCGTGCGATGGTCTACTTCACGGCCAAGCAGGTGGACATCGTCAAGTACAGTCAGGATGAGGAAGAGCGCAAGAAGGCCGATGCCCTGCTGGCGTTCCTGACCCCAATCGCCAAGGCCTTCATGACCGAGGTCGGCTTCGAGGCGGCCAACCATGGGGTTCAGGTCTACGGTGGGCATGGCTTCATCGCCGAGTGGGGCATGGAGCAGAACGTTCGTGACAGCCGTATTTCCATGCTGTACGAGGGCACCACGGGCATCCAGGCCCTGGACCTGCTGGGCCGCAAGGTGCTGATGACCCAAGGCGAGGCCCTCAAGGGCTTCACCAAGATCGTGCACAAGTTCTGCCAGTCGCAGGAAGGCAACGAGGCGGTCAACGAGTTCGTTCAGCCCCTGGCTGCGTTGAACAAGGAATGGGGCGAGCTGACCATGAAGGTGGGCATGGCTGCCATGAAGGACCGTGAGGAAGTGGGTGCGGCATCGGTGGACTACCTCATGTACTCCGGCTACGCCTGCCTGGCCTACTTCTGGGCCGACATTGCCCGCTTGGCTGCCGAAAAGCTGGCAGCAGGTACCAGTGAAGCGGCGTTCTACACCGCCAAGCTGCAAACGGCACGCTTCTACTTCCAGCGCATCCTGCCGCGTACCCGCACGCATGTGGCTGCCATGCTGTCCGGTGCTGACAACCTGATGGCCATGGACGAAGAACACTTCGGCCTGGCTTACTGAGTCACCTCAGGTCGTATGCGAACCGTCTGCTTCGGCAGACGGTTTTTTTATGTCTGGCGCAAGCCAACAATAAAGGTACTCAAGTGTCCAGGTGAACGGCCGATCAACTAAGGGCACAATGCCACTATTGGTCTGCCAGGTTGGAATTGCCCTTGCTTCGCCTTAACGCTGTCCGCCCAAGCCATTTCGTACCCTCTCTCGTCTTGCTGGGGGCAGGCTTGGCTGCGGCTTACGTCAAGGACCTCAGCGTTTTCTTCACATCGCTTTTCAATGTGCTGCCAACCCTCGTGCTGTTGATGGGCGGCGCCTATTGCGCGGTGTACAGGCGCCAGCGGGAGCTGTTTCTGATGCTCACGGTCTACATCGCCTATTTCCTGCTCGATACCCAGACTGACTTCTATCGAGACAACGGCCGCGTTCGTGAAGATGCTGCCGTGATCTTCCACCTCGTGTGCCTGCTGTTACCGGCGTTGTATGGCCTTTATGGCATCTGGCAGGAGCGCACGCACCTGCTCCAGGACCTGGTCGCCAGGTGTGCGGTGCTGTTGGCCACGGCCGCAGTGGCGGCCGGCTTCGAGCAAAGCTTTCCCGAGGCACTGCTGGCCAGCCTGGCGGAAATCCGCTGGCCGATCTTGCACGGTCAGTGGATGAGCCTGATTCAGCTGGCCTACCCGGTGTTCATGGGCATGCTGGCGTTACTCGTCGTACAGTACCTGCGTGCGCCCAGGCCCCTGCATGGCGCCTTGATCGTGGGCCTGGTCGGTATTTTCTGGATGCTGCCCAAGACGTTCGTGTTGCCTTTCACGCTGAACATCATGTGCAGCCAGGTCATGCTGATGATTGCCACGGCAGTCGCTCACGAAGCGTACCAGATGGCGTTCCGTGACGAGCTCACCGGGTTGCCGGGCCGTCGCGCGCTCAATGAGCGCCTGCAGCGACTAGGGCGCTCCTATGTGATCGCCATGGCCGACGTGGACCATTTCAAGCGCTTCAACGACACCCATGGCCATGATGTGGGCGACCAGGTCTTGCGGCTGGTGGCCAGCCGGCTTGGCAAGGTCAAGGGGGGAGGCCGCGCCTACCGCTATGGCGGCGAAGAATTCGCCGTGGTGTTCGCGGGCAAGACGGCTGACCAGTGCGTGCCGCATCTGGAAGCGGTTCGAGAAGCGATTGCCGGCTATGCCATGCACTTGCGTGACCAGAGTGCTCGTCCGCTGGATGACAACGCCGGCCGCCAGCGCCGCACAGGCAGCAGTGGCGACACGGTTACCGTGACCATCAGCGTAGGTGTGGCCGAACGGCAGGGCGATAACCGCAGCGTTGAAGAGGTGCTCAAGGCTGCCGATCAGGCGCTGTACGCTGCCAAGGCCGCGGGGCGTAATTGCTTGATGGTGCACGGCCTGAAAAATCGTCGGGGAGCAGTGCGGGAAGCGTGACCATAACTGACTACTTAGTCTCTTGATGACCCTATGTGTCGTAAAAGTTGTTCGGTTACACTGGTTCCACTACCCGTGCTGCGATGCTCATCGCCGCCCGTCCTGACCAGCGAGAGGTTGTCATGGCTGAATATAAAGCGCCCCTGCGCGACATGCGCTTCGTACTGAATGAAGTCTTCAACGTGGGCCAGCAGTGGGCGCAGCTGCCGGGCTTGGCTGAGTTGGTCGATGCCGAAACGGCCATGGCGGTGCTTGAGGAGGCAGGCAAGGTCACTGCACGCAGCATTGCACCGCTCAGCCGCGCTGCCGACGAGGAAGGCTGCCGCTGGGACAACGGCGCGGTGCATACGCCTGCCGGGTTCATCGAAGCCTACGACACCTATGCTCAAGGCGGCTGGGTAGGCGTGGGTGGCGACCCTGCCTTCGGCGGCATGGGCATGCCCAAGGCGGTATCGGCCCAGGTCGAGGAGATGGTCAACGCAGCCAGCCTGTCGTTTGGCTTGTACCCCATGCTCACCGCAGGTGCCTGCCTGTCGATCAACGCCCACGCCGACGAGGCGCTCAAGCACACGTACCTGCCGAACATGTATTCAGGTGTGTGGGCAGGCTCCATGTGCCTGACCGAACCTCATGCAGGTACTGACCTTGGCATGATCCGCACCAAGGCCGAGCCCCAGGCTGACGGCAGCTACCGTGTGACCGGCACCAAGATCTTCATCACCGGTGGCGAGCACGACCTGACCGAGAACATCATTCACCTGGTCCTGGCCAAGCTGCCAGACGCACCGGCAGGCCCCAAAGGGATCTCCCTGTTCCTGGTCCCCAAGTTCCTGGTCAACGAAGACGGCAGCCTGGGTGCTCGCAATCCGGCGACCTGCGGGTCCATCGAGCACAAGATGGGTATCCAGGCCTCGGCCACCTGCGTAATGAATTTCGACGAGGCGGTCGGTTACATTGTGGGGGAGCCCAACAAGGGGCTGGCCGCGATGTTCACCATGATGAACTACGAGCGGCTCGGCGTTGGCATCCAAGGGCTCGCTTCGGCCGAGCGCTCTTATCAGAACGCTGTCGAATACGCCCGGGATCGCCTGCAAAGCCGTGCACCGACCGGGCCCCAAGCCAAGGAAAAGCCTGCTGACCCGATCATCGTGCACCCGGATGTGCGGCGCATGTTGCTGACCATGAAGGCGCTGACCGAGGGCGGACGGGCGTTTTCCAGCTACGTGGCCATGCAACTGGACAGCGCC
The DNA here is from genome assembly GCF_002420785.1 of Pseudomonas sp. UBA5666. NCBI lineage: Bacteria > Pseudomonadati > Pseudomonadota > Gammaproteobacteria > Pseudomonadales > Pseudomonadaceae > Pseudomonas > Pseudomonas sp. UBA5666. Next base: position 36,579 of record NZ_DIIQ01000043.1, read on the forward strand.
AAATACGCGCAAGACAGTGCCGTGCGCAAGCGCAGCGAGGAGCTGGTCGCGCTGTTGACCCCGGTGGCCAAGGCGTTTCTGACCGACCTGGGCCTTGAGTGCACCGTGCACGGTCAACAAGTGTTCGGTGGGCACGGGTATATCCGCGAATGGGGTCAGGAGCAGCTGGTGCGCGATGTGCGTATTACCCAGATCTACGAAGGCACCAACGGTATCCAGGCGCTGGACTTGATGGGCCGCAAGGTGGTGGCCAGTGGTGGCGCGTACTACCAGCTGTTCTCGAACGAAGTGCGTGAGTTCATTGCCGGTGCCGGTGCTGGCATGGCTGCGTTTACCAGCCCCTTGGAAGCGGCGCTCGACCAGCTCGATGGCGTGACCGACTGGGTGCTGCAACAAGCCAAGGGCAATCCGAACGAAATCGGGGCGGCGTCGGTTGAATACCTGCATGCCTTTGGCTATGTCGCCTATGGCTACATGTGGGCATTGATGGCCCAGGCTGCACTGGCAGGCGAGGGTGATGAAGCGTTCTACCAAGGCAAGCTTGGCACGGCACGCTTCTATTTCGCTCGCTTGCTGCCCCGCGTCGATTCGCTCATCGCCTCGGTCAAGGCGGGTAGCGAATCGCTGTACCTGCTGGATGCGGAACAGTTCTAGGACTGGCGCAGGCGATGAAGACGACTGTAGCGCAAGGGCTCGGCGCCAGGGTGGTCGCCATGACAAAGGGTGGTGATAGGAATGATTACCCTTTGTAAGCCTTTTCCTACAACACGTGGTGACTTTTCACCACTGTTCTCAGATTGGATCCAGGGTTATCTTTCTTCCATGGACGTTGCGCAGGAAGCGCATAGGACAGATCAAGGAAGACGACGAAGGATTTCCTGCCAGGATGGTGGGGCGATACGGATGTCACAGGGAAACAGTCTGAAGAACCCCGCCTCGGCGGGGTTTTTCTTGTGCGTCACGTTCAGCTCAGTGCATCCAGTGGCGAAGCCACCGGTCCGCGCAGGTTGGTTTCTTCTTCGAGCAGGCCACGCAGAAGCTCGATAGAGGCCTGTTGACGCTGAGCGTCACGAAACACCAGCCCTACCTTCAAGGGCACCCTGGGTTCACTCAATGGTTTCCACAGCAGCCCTTGCTGCGCCTGTTCGGCTTCCTTGGCACGGCCCGGCAGGATGGTCGCCAATGAGGTGTGTGACAGGCTGTCGAGAATGCCTGCCATGTTATTCATTTCTGCCTGAACCTGCGGGCGACGACCTTGGCTGGCCAGCTGGGCCTGCCAGATCTGGCGCATCTGGAACTCCTCGCCCAGCATCAGCATGGGCAATTCCGCCGCCTGGTGGATCGACACCTTCTTGAAGTCCTTGAGCGGGTGGGTCGCTGGGATGACCAACTGCAATTCGTCCTCGTACAACAACACGCCATGCAGCCCAGGTTGGCGCGCGGGCAAATAGCTGATGCCGATATCCAGCGTGCCACTGATCAGGCGCTTCTCGATTTCCAGACCCGACAACTCATAGATCTGCACCACCAGGTGCGGCTGGGCCTTGCGCAGTCGTTCCAGAAGCTGCGGTACCAGGCTTGGCCGAACCGTCTGCAAAACGCCGATCGCCAAGGTGCGCAGTGCCTGGCCTTTGAAGTTTCGCATCGCCTCGTGGGCCCTTTGCAGGCCGTCGAGCAGGGGCAGGGCATGATTGTACAAGGTGTGCGCCGCCAGTGTAGGCAGCAGGCGCTTGTTACTGCGCTCGAAGAGGCTCAGGTCCAGGCCATGCTCGAGTTGGCGAATCTGCTGGGACAGGGCCGGTTGAGATAATGACAGACGCTCGGCGGCGCGCCCGACATGGCCTTCTTCATAGACCGCGACGAAATAACGCAGTTGACGAAAATCCATAAGTTCTACTTATTGAAAATACTGCTAAATCGAAATGTCGGAATCGGCATTCGACGCCTAGTCTATCGCTGTATAACAACGGGTTACAGGCTTTGTGCGGACCCCACCGTTACCGCAGCCTGACTTCCTATTCATAGGTACGGCATTCATTTGAATCAAAGCCGTTCCAGCCCTGCCCATCATCCTAGCGTGCAGAACTTCGATGAATCTGTTCAACCTTCGCCGTCCAGCGCGTGCTGTCGGGATTGAAACATTGCATGAGCCAGCACGTGCTCGGCCTCGTCTCGATACAGCGGCGATGGGCTCACCTGTTTTCGTCAGAGGGCAAGGCGCCTGGCTTTGGGACGACCAAGGCCGCGCGTGCCTGGACTTCAATCAAGGCGACGGGGTCAACACGCTGGGGCACAGCCCAGAGCCCGTGGTGAAGGCGGTGGCGAGCCAGGCTCAAGCCTTGATCAACCCGGGCGTGGGGCGCTCGCATGAGGGCGTTCTGGCGTTGCGCGACCAGCTCTGCCAAGCAACCGGGAGTGACCGTGCCCTGCTTTTCGACAGCACGGCTCAGGCACATGAAGGTGCTGTGCGCCTGGCTCGCCAGTGGGGTGAGCGCCATCGCCACGGTGCTGGCCATATCATCGTTGCCCGCCAGGGCGGCGAAGCCGCGTATGGTGCGCCTGTGGCCAGCCGTGCAAGCCATTGCACACCCGAACACGCCCCTCTCAGCCATGTGCCGTTCAATGACCTGGCCGTACTGCACGCGGCCGTGGAGTCGCGCACGGTAGCCGTCGTGCTGGAACCGTTGCAAAGCCAGGGTGCAATCGTTGCTGCAACCGAGGAATACCTCAAGGGCGCTGAGGCCCTTTGCCGCGAGCTGGGCATTCTGCTGATCCTTGATGAAGCGCACACCGGCATGGGCCGCTGCGGTGCGTTGCTGGCCGAAAACCTGTACGGCGTGCATGCCGACATGGTGGTGCTAGGTGGCGGCCTGGGTGGAGGCGTTCCACTGGCCGCCTTGCTGGTACGCAGCAGCGCTGGCTGCACGCCGATGGCAGGCCTGCCGGATGCCTGGTACAGCAATGCGTTGACGGCCGCAGCAGGCCTGGCAGTCCTGAAAACGGTGCTGAGTGCGGGCTTCATCGAGCACGTGCAGGACACTGGCCGCCATCTACGCGAGGGACTTAGCCGCTTGGCGGGCCGCTTTGGCCAGGGCCAGGTCTGCGGGAGCGGGCTGCTGTGGACATTGCAGCTCAACGAGCCCCTGGCACGGGCGCTTGAGCGTGCAGCGTTGCAAGAGTGCCTGCTGGTCGGTGCGCCCCAGGCCGATGTACTGCGGCTCTCGCCGTCGCTTACCGTGACCCGCGGCAACGTCGACGAAATGCTGTTGCGCCTATCGCGCGCGTTCGCGCGACTGCACGCGGCCCAGGTCTCGGGGCGCAAGATGCCAGCCTAGTCCACCCACGTACAACCGAACCGTCTGGCGTTTCTGCGCACCGCCCTGGGTCTGTCACATTCGATCCAGGGCGTTTTTTTTGCCTGTGGAACCTCTGCAAGCGGCGGCGAGTCTGTGATGTAACCCCTTACGGAGAGACTCGCATGGACATTATTCGGATCATCATCGCAATCATTCTGCCGCCCTTGGGCGTGTTTCTGCAGGTGGGGTTTGGCGGAGCCTTCTGGCTGAACATCCTGCTGACCTTGCTTGGCTATATCCCAGGCATCGTGCACGCGGTGTACATCATCGCCAAGCGTTGAATTCCCTGCGGCTCACGGGTAGCCGTGAGCCGCAGGTTCAATGCTGCTCAAGCACCTTGCAGTAGAATCGCCATTCCTGTTCGAGCGCATGCTCAAGGTTACGGGCCTTGCGAAACCCGTGCCGCTCCCCCGCGTAGAAATGTGCCTGGGCCTCGATGCCATTGGCGTTGAGCGCTGCGAGCATGGCGCGGGTCTGCTCCGGCACCACGACCGCATCCAGTTCCCCTTGAAAGAACACCACCGGCACCTTGATTCGCTCGGCATGCAGGAGCGGCGTGCGCTGCCGGTAGCGCTCGGCATCCTGTTCCGGATCACCGATCAGCCAGTCCAGGTAGTCACCCTCGAACTTGTGCGTGGCACGCGCCAATGCAACCGGGTCGCTGACGCCATACAGGCTCGCGCCTGCCCGGAATACCTCCCTGAACGCCAGTGCGCAGAGGGCGGTGTAGCCGCCGGCACTGCCGCCACGGATGAACACTTTGGTCTTGTCGATCAGGCCATCGGCCGCCAGGCGCTCGACGGCTGAGCAAGCATCTTCCACATCGCTTTGCCCCCAACGCAAGTGCAACGCATGGCGGTACGCGCGGCCATAGCCGCTACTGCCGCGGTAGTTGAGGTCCGCAACGGCAAAACCTCGTTGCGTCCAGAACTGGATCCTCGGGTCGAGCACCGGATAGCAGGCCGAGGTCGGGCCACCATGAATGAAGACGATCAGCGGCGATGGCGTAGTGCTGCCTGCCGCCGGATAGAAAAAGCCATGGGCCAGCGCACTCCCGGTTCCGCAATGAAATGATTGGGGCATGCTGACCCGATGCGCCGGCAGTACCTCGGCGCCCCCAGCCAGTATGCTCACTTCGTGAGTGTCACGCGCAATCGCAATGACCGCCGCCGGGCTGATGGGCGAGGCGGCGATGGCATACACGCAGGTGGCGTCCATGGCCAGGTGCCGAAAGCGGGTGTAGGCGCTGGCGAACCGCTCAGTGCGACCATCGGGCGTGCGCAGACCCAGTTGTCCGAAACCTGCTTCGAACCAAGTGGCCAGGTAATGCTGTGGCCCGAGTGCCAGCCAGGTACTGGCGCCCAGTTGCCACGGCGCTGCGGCATGGTCGGCAGGCTCGCTTGCCAGCGCTTGCCAGCCGTCGTCACGCTCGCCCCACGGCTGCCAGAAACCATCGCGATCGGACAGGCAGTACAGGCGGTTGGCCTCATCGAATCGGGGCTGCTGCAGCGATTCATCGCCCGCGGCTACTGTTTGCGCTGGCCCCCATTGGCCGCTGGCCTCGCGACGGCAGGTCATGAGTCGCGTTACCGTCCACGGCTGCGCCGGGCGATCCCATTCGATCCAGGCCAGGCGCTCCCCGTCCGGGCTGACCGTGGGCGAAGCGTAGAAATCGGCGCCTTCGACTAGCACCTGACGTGTGCCCTCGGCCAAGGCCACCAGACGGTGCTCCACGGTTTCGCCATGGCGCTCCTCCACGGCCAGGGCCTGCCCGCCATGCCATTGCACATCGCCATAACGGCAGGCGGGGTCATGGGTAAGGGCGCGCGGCGGCGTATTGTCCAAAGGTTGGGTGTAAACCTGCTGGTCCTTTTCGTTGACGAACACCAGTCCGTCCCCGCCCAGGCAGAAACTGCCCCCGCCATATTCGTAGACACGGCTGCGTACACTGAAGCCGTCGGGGGTCAGGCAGCGTGCCTGGTGATGATGCCAGTGCCAAATGCGGCAAGCGTCGTCGGCAGGCCGAAACTCGACCCAGAACAGGCCGGCGTCACCGACCTTGAGTTCGGCGAAATCGGTGCCGGCGGCGACAGCCTGGGCGGCGGTGAACTCAGCCTCGGGCGATGACACGGGAGTTTCGTTCATTTCGGAAAGTCATCTGTTCTATGGCGAGGTCGGCGCTTTGCGCCTGCTCGCGGGCCTTCAGGATAAAGTCATGGTCGGGCGACTTGGCGCATACCGGGTCGGCATTGCTGGCATCACCGGTGAGCATGAAGGCTTGGCAGCGGCAGCCGCCAAAGTCCTTCTCCTTCTCATCGCAGGAGCGGCAGGGTTCCGGCATCCATTGGTAGCCACGGAAGCGGTTGAAACCGAACGACTCATACCAGATGTGTCGCAGGTCATGGTCGCGCACGTTGGGGAACTGCACCGGCAACTGACGGGCGCCATGGCACGGCAGCGCGGTGCCGTCGGGAGTGATGGTCAGGAACAGATTGCCCCAACCGTTCATGCAGGCCTTGGGCCGCTCCTCGTAGTAGTCCGGCGTGACGAAGATCAGCTTGCACGGGTTGCCTTCGGCTTTGAGCTTGTCGCGGTATTCATTGGTGATCCGCTCGGCCCGCTCCAGCTGATCACGGGTGGGCAGCAGCCCGACCCGGTTCAGGTGCGCCCATCCGTAGAACTGGCACGTGGCCAGTTCTACGAAATCCGCATCCAGTGCGATGCACAGCTCGATGATGCGGTCGATCTTGTCGATGTTGTGCCGATGGGTAACGAAGTTGAGCACCATGGGGTAACCGTGGGCCTTCACGGCGCGGGCCATTTCCAACTTTTGTGCGAACGCCTTTCGGGAGCCGGCCAGCAGGTTGTTCACTTGCTCGTCGCTGGCCTGAAAGCTGATCTGTATATGGTCCAGGCCGGCCTGCTTGAAGGCGGCGATGCGCGCCTCGGTCAAGCCGATACCGGAGGTGATCAGGTTGGTGTAGTACCCCAGCCGGCGGGCCTCGGCGATCAGCTCGGCGAGGTCCTGGCGAACCAGAGGTTCGCCCCCGGAGAACCCAATCTGCGCGGCGCCCATCTCGCGGGCCTGGGCCATGACCTTGAACCACTGCGCAGTGCTCAACTCCTGGCCCTGGGCTGCGAAATCCAGAGGGTTGGAGCAATAGGGGCATTGCAGCGGGCAACGATAGGTCAGCTCGGCCAGCAGCCACAGCGGCAGGCCGACTTCGGGCGTGGGCGGCAGCTCAGGCAAGCTCGATCCAGTGTTCGGCACGGGCCACCTCCATGAACTGCTCGATATCGTCGGCCACTTCCGGCACATCGGGGAATTGCTGCTGGAGTGCGTCGATGATGGCTGCCACATCGCGCTGACCGTCGATCAGCCCTCCGATCAGGCTGGCGCTTTCGTTGAGCTTGATCATGCCTTCAGGGTAGAGCAGCACATGGCCTTTCTGGGCAGGCTCGTACTGGAAGCGGTAACCCTGGCGCCACCTGGGCACTTGCTGACGATCGAAATTCATAGGGTGATCCCTTTATGCCATACCCGTTCCTGGGTAACGGAGTGATAAGGCGGCCGGTTCAGCTCGTAGGCCATGCTCATGGCATCGAGCATGCTCCACAGGATGTCCAGCTTGAACTGGAGGATTTCCAGCATCCGCTGCTGCCCAGCCCAGGTGGTGTAGTGCTGCAACGTAATGGCCAGGCCATGCTCAACGTCGCGGCGAGCCTGGCCAAGGCGCGTGCGGAAATACGCGTAGCCTGCCGGGTCGATCCAAGGGTAGTGCTGTGGCCAGCTGTCCAGGCGCGATTGGTGGATCTGCGGGGCGAAAAGCTCGGTCAGCGAGCTGCTGGCCGCTTCCTGCCAGCTGGCGCGACGGGCGAAATTGACGTAGGCGTCCACGGCAAAGCGCACCCCCGGCAATACCAGCTCCTGTGAGCGCAACTGCTCGGGGTCAAGACCAACCGCCTGGCCCAGTCGCAGCCAGGCTTCGATGCCGCCATCCTCACCAGGTGCGCCATCGTGGTCGAGCAAGCGCTGTATCCACTCCCGGCGCACCTCGCGATCCGGGCAGTTGGCCAGGATGGCGGCGTCCTTCATCGGGATGTTGACCTGGTAATAGAAGCGGTTGGCTACCCAACCCTGGATCTGTTCGCGGGTAGCACGGCCTTCATACATGGCCACATGGTAGGGGTGGTGAATGTGGTAGTAGGCGCCCTTGGCGCGCAGGGCCTGCTCGAACTCGGCAGGGGACATCGGCAGTGCATCGCTCATTCGGCTGGCTCCTGGAAGACTTGAGGTGGCGGGCAGGCCCGTTACAACTCGATGCTCATGCCGTCGAAGGCCACTTCCACACCGCGGCGCAGCACTTCGGCACGCTCGGGGGAGTCTTCGTCGAGAATCGGGTTGGTGTTGTTGATGTGGATGAGCACTTTGCGCTGGCGTGCAAAGCCGTCGAGCACCTCGAGCATGCCGCCGGCGCCGTTCTGGGCCAGGTGGCCCATTTCACGGCCGGTGCGCGTGCCCACACCGCGGCGCTGCATTTCGTCGTCTTCCCACAAGGTGCCATCGACCAGCAGACAGTCGGCGCCTTGCATCATCTCCAGCAGTTGCTCGTCCACCTGGCCAAGGCCGGGCGCATAGAACAGCTTGCCACCGGTGCGGGTGTCCTCGACCAGCAGGCCGAGGTTATCGCCTGGGTGCGGGTCGAAACGGTGTGGCGAATAAGGCGGCGCCGCACTGCGCAGCGGGAAAGGGGTGAACCGCAGGTTGGGGCAGGCCTGGATGACGAAACTGCCCTCAAGCTCGATACGGTTCCATTGCAGGCCGCCGTTCCAGTGGCTGAGCATGGTGAACAGCGGAAAGCCGGTGGTCAGGTCCTGATGGACCATGTCGGTGCACCACACCGGATGCGGGCAACCTTCGCGCAGGCTGAGCAGGCCAGTGGTGTGGTCGATCTGGCTGTCCAGCAGGATGATGGCGTCTATGCCGGTGTCGCGCAGACCCCGGGCAGGCTGCATGGGCGCGAAGGCCTGAAGCTGTGCGCGAATGTCTGGCGAAGCGTTGCACAATACCCAATGCACACCGTCGTCGGACAGGGCGATGGATGACTGGGTGCGGGCAGTGGCCCGCAGGGTACCGTCCCTGAAGCCCTTGCAATTGACGCAGTTGCAGTTCCACTGCGGAAATCCGCCACCGGCGGCCGAGCCGAGAACCTGGATATACATGGGTGCTCTCTATGCTGTGCGGAAAGTCATGCCTGAAAAACGAAAACGCCCCGGCAGGCCGAGGCGTCGTACCCTAAGCCGTGCTTAGCGGTTGGCGAAGTACATGGTGACTTCGAAGCCGATACGCAGGTCAGTGTATGCAGGTTTGGTCCACATGGGATTACTCCTTCCGAATGGGTTTGAGGAACGCTTGACTACTACTTGGGTACCGCCATAGGCAGGAGGTTCCCTGAATCAGGGTTGCGCTATCTTACAAGAAAACCGTTCATCCGAAGACTGTGTATCAGGAAAGTAGCGTTGCACCAGGTGCAATAATCTCGCGCTGCTTGGCCTGAAAGTCAGGTGGCGCGGCAGCGGTGGCCAGACAGATCCAGGGCGCCTGCCCATTGAGCAATGCGTCCTGCAGCCTGTCCAGATCATGCTGCCGCACGTTGAGGATAGCCCTGCGTACGCCATCCAGCGTCCAGGGTTGTGTAGCCAGGTGTGTCTGCCAGGCCCACTCCACGACCTCGGCGTTGCTCATCACCGCTTCATCGAACTGATCGGCCAGCAGTTGCTGCGAGGAAAGATCGAGCGTGACGCGCTCGCGCAACAAGGTGACCACCTGTTCCAGGATCATGGCCGGGCTGGCGTGGGGCGATTGCACGCCGATCATCAGCCCGTGCACGCCCTCCACCTGGCGCATGGCGCTGAACACCGCATAGCCCAGTTGCAGTTCGACCCGCAAACGTTGATAGACAGGGCCTTGAAGCAGGTGAGCCAGCAGCCTGCCCGCTGCCTCCATGCCCGCTGGCAGAGGGTAGAACAACAGCAGGGCATGCTCGCTGCCGTACCCGTCCACCGTGTGCCAACGACGGGCGGGCGGTGGGACGGGAACAGGCGCGCGGCCATGGCCAGGCAGGCCTTGCAGGACGGCTGCCAGTGCCCGCTGTGTATCTGTATCGAAACCCACAGCCAACCCATGCCAGGTGGCCTGTTGCCAGAGCCTGTCGAGTTGGGCCTGGCTTTGCCGTGACACGGTCACCGCCTGCACCTCGAGGCCTGCCACGGCGTTTGGCAACTGCTCGAGCAGTGCCCTGATGGGCATGGGCTCACTGGGTGGCACTGTGCGGTCAGCCCAGCAGTCGGCCGGCGGGGCCTTCAACAATGGCAGGGCAATCCCCATGGCGGTGACCACGGCCGAAGCTACGCCTGCGCAGCGCAGCGCCCATCCCTGGCCGGCCCTGGCGAAACTCAGCTGTACCGAAGCGCGTTCGCAGCGCGCTTTGAGTGGGGCCAGGGCTTGATCCAGAACGGCATGCAGTGATTCCTTCAAAGCAAGGGGTACCTGCCAACGCACAAGCAGGGCTGCGTGCTGACGCGTGGCAGGCAAGGCGTCGCTGATGCTCAGTCCACCGGGTAAGGACCACTCACCGGTCTCAGGCAACGGTGTGTGCAGCAACGGCTCGCTCACAGGGAGCTGCCAGCGACCCTGGTCCGAATGGGGCAGGCTCGCCAGAAGCGCAGCAAAAGCGCGCTGGCCCTGTGTGTCGAGCGCGGTAAAGGGAAGCCCTGCGCTGTCCCTGCGTGCCAGCTCCATGGCGCTGGCGCTGTGCTCACGACGCCTTTGCAAACGCCCGAATTCTCGATTGAGCTGCGCCAAGTCCGCGTTCTGCATGTATCCGAACCAGCCGTGAAGCAGGGCCATGGCCTGCCCAACAGCCACACCGGTGCCTGGCGTCAGGTCGATGTGCCAGAGCAATTGCCCGGCGAAGGCGTAGAGCGTTTCAACCTTGATGGCCTGCAACCCGCAGTGCTGGCGCGCGGCAGCGAGCCACATACCGGGCCGGCTGTCGTTCAGGCAACTGATCAGCAGCGCTAGGGCATGCTCTGCGCCGGCCGGCATCTGGTCATGAGCGAACAGTTGCGGGTTGCAGCTTGTGCCCAATGGGGGTGGAGGGCGCTGCAGCTCGCGCGTGCCGCTGGCGAACAGTTGTGCGGGGGGCACGGCCAACTGTTCCAGTTCATCCAGGGACTGAGGGCCGCTCACCGCCAGCACCATTTGGCCACCCTGGTAATAGCGTCGGTGAAAGTCCCTCAGTGCTTGCTGGAAGGCGGGGTCTTGCAGCGGTAAGGTGTAACGGTTACCGGCCTGGAAGGCGCGCAACGGATGACACGGCGCGACGGATTGCAGCAAGGCATGATGCGCCTGGGCCTGACGACTGCGCGACCAGGCGATGAATTCGGCGTGGATCACTTCGCGCTCGTCGCGTTGGCGGGCGATGGCCAGGTCCGGCTCGGCCAGCATCTGGCACAGCCGCATCAAACCGCCCGCCAAGGCTGTGGGTGGGGTTTCGAAGAAGAAGTCCGTCGTCCGCTCGCGGGTGCTTGCATTGACCTGGCCGCCGAGCGCCTGCACGTAGCGCATCAGGCCATTTTCGAGGGGATAACGCGTTGTACCCAGAAAGAACAGGTGCTCGAGAAAATGCGCCAGCCCAGGCCACTTGGCAGGGGCGTCGTGGCCGCCCGCGTGCACCCTGAGCGCCGCCGCGGCGCGCTTGAGACGAGGGGCGTGGCGCAGGGTGAGCTGCAGGCCGTTGGCAAGGGTGAGCTGGCGGATGGTGTCAGGCATGGAGGCTCCGTATGGTCCGACCATGCTAGCCTGCAAGCGCTGCGCTGTCAGTGATCCTGCCCAGGCGTTCGTCCGTGCAAGGCCTGACGCAGGTCGGTGAGGTAGGGGAATGCTCGACGGCCTTGCACCACGGCTTGCTGTTCCAGCTCGGCCAGCAGCAGGCATTCTTCATGGCCTGCCATGCCCAACACGCCGCCATCCGGGCCGACGATGCTGCTTTGTCCGCAATAGTCGATGGCGTCTTCCGTGCCGCAGTAGTTGGCATACACCAGGTAACACTGGTTTTCCTGGGCCCGGGCCCGCACCGTCACCTGGCAAACGAAGTCGTAAGGCTTCATGTTGGCCGTAGGGACCAGGATGAGCTCGGCGCCGGCCAAGGCCAGCCGACGGGCATTTTCCGGGAACTCGATGTCGTAGCAGATCAGCAGGCCGACTTTCCAGCCGTCCAGCTCGACGACCGGAAAATGATCCGGCCCCTGCGTGAACATCGTGCGATCAAGCTCACCGAACAGATGCGTCTTGCGGTAGTTGCCCAGGGTGCGGCCATCGGCAGCGATCAGTTGCGCGCTGTTGAAAACGGCACCGTTTGGGTCGCGTTCCGGGTAACCGTAGGCGATGGCGATACCGTAGGTCTGCGCTGTCTGCATGATGTGCTGCGCTGACGGGCCATCGCAGGCTTCGGCCAGTTGCTGCACCTGGGCCGAGCCGATGTTGTAGCCGGTCAGAAACATTTCCGGGCAAACCAACAGTGACGCGCCCTGGCCGGCCGCCAACTGCGCCTGGTCGCGCAGCCGCTGCAGGTTGCCGGGCACATCCAGCGGGCCAGGCAGCGCTTGGAACAAGGCTATGCGCATGACAGCTCCTGGGTCAGTCGGCCAGCGCGATCGGGCCGATCTCGTCGAACACATCGCCTGGCCCCGGATTCTCGGGGTGGGTATGCCCGCCGAAGTGATTGATGATACCCCACACCGCATTGAGCGACGTCTGCACGGCGCCCTCCACCCAGGCAGGCGTCCAGGACACGTCGTCGCCGGCAATGAAGATGCCGCGCTGCTCGGCGGGCATGTCCTTTTGCATGAAGTGGGCATACATGCGTTGGTTGTAGCGGTAATGACCGGGCAGAGCGCCTTTGAAGGCGCCGAGGAAATATGGGTCCGCTTCCCACGACACCGTGATCGGATCGCCAATGATGTGGCCGGCGATGTCGGTCTTCGGATAGATCTTCTTCAGCGCGTCCAAGGCCAGCTGCACGCGTTTCTCGACCGGGTGTGGCAGCATTTTCAAGGCATCGCTCATCCAGGCATAGGACAGGCAGATGACCCCCGGCTTGTCGTCGCCGTTATCGAACAGGTACGTGCCGCGGGTCAGGCGGTCGGTCAGGGTCATGCTCAGCAGGTCGCGGCCGGTTTCCGGGTCCTTGTCCTTCCAGAACGGCCTGTCGACCATGACGAAGGTTTTCGACGACTGCATGTAGCGGGTGCGGTCCAGTGCCATCCACATTTTCTGGGAGAACAGCGATTCTTCGCAGTCGATCTGGGTGGTCAGCAACCACGTCTGGCAGGTGGCGAGCACGGCGCCGTACTGGCGGGTATCACCCCAGTTGTCGGTGACGGCCAGGCGGCCATCGGCAGCGCGCTGGATCCGCTTGACCCCGGTGCGGGGTGCGCCGCCATGCAGGGACCGCAAGCTGGTGCCCTCGGGCCAATGAGCGCAGCGCTCGGGCCGATGACGCCAGATACCTTGCGGTACCTGCTCCACGCCGCCCACGATCAGATGCTGATGATCATCGCAGTTGGTCATGACCACCCGGAAGATTTCCAGCATCGAGTTGGGGAAGTCAGAGTCCCAACCGCCTGTGCCGAAGCCTACCTGGCCGAACACTTCGCGGTGCAGGAAGCTGAGCTTGGCGAACGAGCGCGAGGTGGCGACGAAGTCGTAGAACGTGCGGTCGTCCCACAGCGGTACGAGTTTGTTCCACAGCGCCTTGAGGCGTGGTACATCGCGATCACGGATCGCTTGCTGGATATCGGCGAATTGCGCACCGCTTTCCAGCGCGTCAGCCCAGGCGTCGGCCACTTCATGAAACAACTGGGGAAGATCGGCAGGGGTTTCGGCGTAGTAGGTCTGGCCTTCGAGGTCGATCACCGTGCTGCTGGAGGCCGAGCTCAACGGGTTAGGGAAGGGCTTGGTCTGCAACCCTAGCTTGTCCACGTAGTGATAGAACGCCGTGGACGAGACCGGAAAGCGCATGCCACCCAACTCGGCGACGATGCCATCGGTGCCATTGAAGGCTTGCGAGCGCAGCCGGCCACCCAGTTTCGAGGCTTCGTATACCACTGGCTTGAGCCCCAGTTTCATGAGCTCGTAGGCGGCCACCAAGCCGGCGATTCCGGCGCCGATGATCGCGACTTCCTCGCCGTGACGTTGAGCCGGAATCGTGCCCAGGCCTGCCGGATGCTCCAGCCAGTCATCGAAGGCGAATGGAAAATCCGGGCCGAAAATGGTGATGGGTTTCTTGCCGTCGTCAGGGTGCCGGTTGTTCTTGTTCATTGAAGGACCTTGCCAGAGCGGCTGCGCGATGTGCTGAGCCTGAGTATAGGAGACGTCTGGCGGTCATTTTAGAGAGGGGGCGTTTCGTTATTAAGAAGCAGAATGAGGTCGAAATGTCTCAGGGTTGGTCATAGTGACGTGTCAGGTGAGCACTTTGACGATTTCGGCTTCATGAGCATTGGTTTCAAAGCGCCTGACCGCGATCCACCTTGCTGCTGAGGATGATCGACGTGGTGGTTTTTTCGACGCCCTCGACGTTGCCGATCCGGTCCAGCAACTGGTCCAGTTGTTCCGGTGACTCCGTGTGCAGCCAGGCCACGTAGTCGAACTCGCCGCTCACTGCGCACAACTGCCGCACAGCGGCCATCGCGCTTAGTCGTTTGACGACCTCTTTGCCCGAGCGTGGCTGCACCTTGATGCCCACATACGCTTGTAGCCCACCGCCCATCACCTGCTGCCCCAAGCGCACGCCATAACCGGAAATCACCTTGTTCTTCTCCAACCGCTCAAGCCGTGAGTTAACCGTGGTGCGAGCGATGCCCAACTGGCGCGCGAGCATGGCTACGCTTTCGCGGGCATTGATCTGCAACAGGGCGATCAGCTGGCGGTCGATTTCATCCAGGGCGAACGGGCGAGGGTCTGGCATGGCGTGGCTCGGCGAGCGAAAGGGGGGGAGGTAGCCTAGCTAGGCTGGGTGGGTGGGGGCAAGGAGGATTGCCCCGCTGCGCTCAGACGTTCATTGAGGCTCACTGGGCTATTTGGTAACGCGTACTGCGGCCGCCACCGGGCAGGCGTTCGATGCAGCCTTTTTCCAGAAGATCACTGAGGTGGCGAGTAGCAGTGGCTTTGGAAACTTTCGCTACGGCTTGGTACTGCGCTGCGCTGATACCTTGCTCGAAGCCGCGCTCGCCACCGTCGAGCAGACGGTTGAGTACTTTTACCTGCTCTGCGGATAACCCCTGGCCGCGGTGCGCCTGCCAGAATCGCGCCTTTGCCAGTACTCGATCAATACGTACGAGAGCCTTTTCCAGGCTGTTGAGCAAGGTGGTCAGAAACCAATACAGCCAACGGGTGATGTCCAGTCCACTTTTCTGACTGGCTTCCAGGATGCGGTAATAACCGGCGCGGTCGTCGAGAATGCTCGCGGACATCGCATAGAAACGGATGGCTTGTCGTTCACCTTGCGCCAACGCCAAGTCGGTGAGGGCGCGGGTAAGGCGGCCGTTACCGTCATCGAACGGGTGCAGGGTAACGAACCAAAGATGCGCGATACCCGCACGCAAGAAAGGGTTCAGGTTGGCATCGCGGCGACTGCGCTCGAACCAGACGAGAAAATCCGCCACTTGTGTTTCCAGGCCAGTTCGCGCAGGTGCTTCGAAGTGGACCGTCGGGCGGTGGAGCCGACCGGAAACCACCTGCATGGGCTCATCGCCGCGCAATGTGCCGATATGCAGAGGTCTTGACATCAGCGGGTCATCGCTTGGAAACAACCAGCGGTGCCAAATGAAGAGCCGTTCTGTGTCTAGCGTTTGTTCATACCCCTGAGTGGCATCGAGCAGCAATGCTGCCAGGCCTTCTGATCGCGGTGTGGCTGATTGGCTTTCCTCGTTCAACCCTAAGCGCTGCGCCAGCGATGAGCGCACGGAACCAACATTCAGTTGCTCGCCCTCGATGGCGGAAGAGGTGATTATGTTCTGCAGCATGGCATCCAGGCTGCTCTGCACTTCAGTGTCGTGCCCTGCGGCATCGAGCATCCCCAACAGACGGCCCTGCGCCTGACTGCAGGCGTGCAGCAGTGGGGCGAGTGTTTCAGTTTGCCAAGTAAACCCTGGCCAACCGGGCTGCTGCCAGATCCATTGCGGGTCATTCATAGGTTACGTTCACGTGAGCCGATTAGCGAGCCTATTCGGCTCATTAAATGAGCCGATAATGCCGCCTATTCGGCTCACTGTCCAATGCATAGCAGGGAACATAGTGGCCTCAAGGGCGGTTTCAACACGGGCATCGGGCCCATGACGTGATATGAAATGCAAAAAAGCCGCACAGTTGCGCGGCTTCGGAGAAGGTGGTTCGAACCTGCCCAGCAGAGCCTTTACCTTGTTGGCTTTTCTATACGCCCTTAACATGGCAGACCCTCGCAAGGCAGGAAACACCATGTGGTTCACGAATAAAAAAACGCTCAGTGCCGAGCAGGCGACTGCGCTCAATGACCAGGGCTGGGCGGCGTTCCGAGCACAGGATCTGGACGCTGCGCAGCAGTGCTTCGAGAACCTTGCCAAGGCGTGTCCCGACGACCCGCGCTGGATGAATGGCGTTGGCGCGGTGAGCCTGGCACGTGATGATCGCGCCAATGCTCATCGACACTTCCAGAGGGCCGCCGACCGTGATTATCCCGGCAGCCACTACAACCTGGGCATCATGGCCTACCAAGACGGTGATCACGACGTTGCCCGCCGACACTTCCAGAGGGCTGCCGAGCACGACTATCCGGGCAGCCACTACAACCTTGGCAGCATGGCCTTCCAGGAGGGTGACCACGACACCGCCCGCCAATACTTCCAGAAAGCCACCGAGTACGACTGTGTCCGTAGCCACTTCTACCTGGGCAGCATGGCCTACCAGGATGGCGATCACGATGCTGCCGTCGAACACCTCAACAAGGCTGTGCGCCACGATCATCCGGAGGCGTTGAACTTGCTGGGTGACGTCCATCTGCATGCAGAGCGTTATCCGCAGGCTGAGCAGGCCTACCGGCGCGCGGCCGAGTTGGGCAATGTCGACGGCTACAACAATCTTGGCCTTCTTTACTTGCAGCTCGAAGACTATCAACAGGCCAAGCAGGCGTTGTTGCAGGCCTTGGAGTCCGACCACGTCTACGCCCAGCACAACCTGGCTGTGGCCTATCACCGACTGGGCGAGCTCGAGGCGGCCGAGCGCTGGTACCTGATTTCCTTCTCAGAGCACGGCAACCTGCAGTCGCTGGAGAACCTTGGGCATGTCTATAGTGACAGTGGGCGTGAGGTCGAGGGCCAGGCGCTGGTCGCGGCCTCCGACAAGCTCTACGAGGATCAACCGCTCAACGATTACGAGCAGGCGTTAATCGACCGGTTGCTGGCCTGAGCCACGGTGACCTTGCCGCTAGCGCCGCCGACCCAGAAAGCCGAAAGCCGCGCAGTGCGCGGCTTTGAATATGGTGGGCCCACACGGACTCGAACCGTGGACCAAAGGATTATGAGTCCTCTGCTCTAACCAACTGAGCTATAGGCCCTCAGTAGGAGGCGCGATTATAACGAGGGTTTCGCACCTGTGCCATCCGAAAGATCCGTTAGTGCTATACGAAGAAATTGCGCAGCGAATTCCTCCGGCAGCAAGGGCAGGCTGACGATGTAGCCCTGGATCTGCTCGCAGCCTTCGGTAGCCAGAAATCGCTGCTGGGCCTGGTTCTCGACGCCTTCGGCAATGATGGTCAGCTGCATGCTGCGGCCCAGCGCGATGATGGCGCGGGCGATAGCGGCATCGTGGGGGTCGTCGGGCAGGCCGCGGATGAAGGATTTGTCGATCTTGAGGATGTCCAGCGGCAGCCGCTTGAGGTAGCTCAACGACGAATAACCGGTGCCAAAATCGTCGATCGCCAGTTGCACGCCCAATTTCTTCAACTGGTGCAGAACCGCGAGGGCTTCTTCGGCTTGGCTCATGATGAAGTTTTCGGTGATCTCCAGCTGTAGATCGCCGGCCTTGAGTTGGTGTTGCTTGAGCAGTGCCTCGATGCGCCGTGCCAGGTTGGGTTGGCGAAGCTGCGCGCCGGCCAGGTTGATCGACAGCGGGCCAAAGGGTTCGTAACGCTGTTTCCAGACTTGCATCTGGCGGCAGGCCTGTTCCAGTACCCAATCGCCCAGTTGCAGGATAGTGCCGTTTTCCTCTGCCAGGTGGATGAAATGCTCCGGTGGCACTTCGCCAAATGTCGGGTGGCTCCAGCGGATCAAGGCTTCGGCACCGACCAGGGTCTGGGTTTGCAGGCTGAGCTTGGGCTGGAAGCACAGGCTCATCTCGTTGCGTTCGATGGCCCGGCGCAGTTCGTGCTCCAGGGCAACACGCTCACTGGCCTGGGCGGTAAGGTCGCGGGTATAGACTTCCACCCGGTTGCGCCCCTTGGCCTTGGAGCGGTACATGGCGGCATCGGCGTTGCGGATGAGCGTGGCGACATCGCTGCCGTCGTGTGGGTAGAGGCTTATGCCGATGCTGGCGCTGGTGAAGAACTCATGCTCGCCGGCCTGGAAGGGGGCGTTGAAACACGCCAGCAGCTTGTTGGCGATGGTGCTCGCGTCACTGGGCTTGTGCAGGCCAGGCAGCAGGATGATGAATTCGTCGCCCCCCAGGCGCGCCACGGTGTCCACGTCGCGCACCTGCTCTTTGAGGCGCTGTGCGATGCCCTTGAGCAGCAGGTCGCCTACCGGATGGCCGAGGCTGTCGTTGATGTGCTTGAAACGGTCCAGGTCCAGGAACAGCACGGCGCCTTGGCGATTGGACAGTTGTCCACAGGTCAGCACGGCTTGGAGCCGATTTTCGAACAGGGTACGGTTGGGCAGGCCAGTAAGGGGGTCGTGATGTGCCTGGTAGTCCAGCTCGGCTTGTGCGTGCTTGATGCTGGAGATGTCGGCGAACACCGCCACGAAGTGCGTGATCTCGCGCTCGGCATTGCGCACGGCACTGATGGTCAGCCAGCTAGGGTACAGCTCGCCGTTCTTGCGTTTGTTGTAGATCTCGCCCTGCCAGTGCCCTTCATCGGTCAGTTGATGCCACAGGGCAGCGTAGAAGGCGCTGTCATGCTGGCCCGAGGCGAGCAGGCGGGGGGTCTGGCCCAGCGCTTCGATCTCGCTGTAGCCGGTGATCTCGCTGAAGGCACGGTTCACCGCACTGATGCGCTGGTCGATGTCGGTGATCAGCACGCCCTCGGCCGTGTTTTCGAACACTGTGGCGGCCAGTTGCAGTTTTTCCTGCATCAGGTGGCGCTCGGTAATGTCCCGGGCGATGGTCAACATACAGTCGGTGCCGGCGATTGGCAGCGGGCGCGCAGACAATTCGCACAGGCGAATCTGCCCGTCGCTACGGCGGATATGGCAGGTGAAGTCGCGTACGAAGCCTTCTCGGTTGAGCTGGTCGAGCAGACGCTTGCGTTCATTGAGGTCTACCCAGATGCCAAGGTCCAGCGACGTCTGGTCCAGGGTCGGGTGCAGGGCGTAGCCGGTCAGGCGGCAAAACCCGTCGTTGACCTCCAGCAGCAAGCCATCGTGCTGACGGGACAGCAACAGGCCGTCTGGTGAGGCATGAAACGCCTTGGCGAACTTTTCTTCGGAAATCTGCAGTTGTTGCTGGGTTTCCTTGAGCTGGCTGATGTCCCGTACGGCGACCACCAGCGCAGGTGTGCCGTCGAGTTCGAAGGTTTCAGCAGACGTAAGCCCTGTAAACACCTGGCCGTTGCTGCGCCTGAAGCTCATTTCCAGGTTGCGGATGCCGCCCAGGTGCAGGCGCTCCAGCAAGCGAGGGCCTGAACCCTCGACTGCCCATAGATTGAGCTCGGTCGCCGTCCGGCCGATGACCTGGCCAGGCGTCAGGCCTATCTGCTCCTCGAACGCTTCGTTGACCTCCAGCAAGCAGCCGTCGCTGTGGCGGGCGATCAGCAAGATGTCCGGGCACTGCTGGAACACCGAGGCAAACTTCTGCTCGGACAGACGCAGCGCATCTTCGGTGCGCTTGGTTTCACTGATGTCGATCATCAGGCCGCGCATGACGGGCTGGTGACCATGCTTGATCATGCTGACGATGTTGCGCACCCACAACGCTTGGCCATCGGCACGAATCACCCGGTAATCCAGGCTGTGGTCGCGCCCGGCGGCAGTTTCGCTTTCGCAGTAGGCCTGGGCCCATAACGCATCGTCAGGGTGCACGATGCTGCGCCAGAAACCGGGCTTTAGCCAATTGCTCAGGGGGTAACCGAGCAAAGCTTCGGCATGGGGCGATACATAGCTGTACGTGAAATCGTTCACGTCCGCTTCCCAGGCGATGGCTGAAAGGCTCTCGACCAGACCACGGTAATGGTACTCGCTGCTGCGCAGCTCCTGTTCCAGTGCGATGCGCCGGGAGATTTCGGAGCTCAGGCGCCGGTTGATACGCATGACCGTGGCCAGCACCAGTACCAGCAACAATACGGTGGGTACGCCGTACACCACCAGATCGGACCAGAACATGCGGGCAGTGCCGTGCTGTGCGGAGGCTTGCGGGGAGTCGGGTTGCGCCGTGGTTGGGCTGGGCATCGCCACGGCGACGTACTCGGCGACCGAACTTGGCTGTTGCACTTGCGCAACGCCCGTCGTGGTCCACAGGCTCAGGGTCACCAGCAGGATTGCCGGCATCAGGGGCATAGCGGCCTCTCGCATTCAAATGGTCTGAGTCGAGTGTAGACGGCCAATCACCTCTGGGATGGGTGTCAGGGAGGTTTTTTCAGGCTTAACAGGGCCTTGGAGACGGATGGCCAGTGGTGTGCGAAGCCTAGAAAAAACCCCGGCCTGGGCCGGGGTTAGTCATCACTCGTCGAGGAAGGAGCGCAGGTGCTCGCTTCGAGTCGGGTGACGCAGCTTGCGCAGCGCCTTCGCCTCGATCTGACGGATCCGCTCGCGGGTCACGTCGAACTGCTTACCCACTTCTTCAAGGGTGTGATCGGTGTTCATGTCGATGCCGAAGCGCATGCGCAGGACCTTGGCTTCACGTGCCGTGAGGCCCGACAGGACATCGCGGGTCGCTTCCTTGAGGCTCTCGACCGTGGCCACGTCGATCGGGGACTGCATGGTCGAGTCCTCGATGAAGTCACCCAGGTGCGAATCTTCATCGTCACCGATCGGGGTTTCCATGGAGATCGGCTCTTTGGCGATCTTCAATACCTTGCGGATCTTGTCCTCAGGCATTTCCATGCGCTCGCCCAACTCTTCCGGGGTCGGCTCACGACCCATTTCCTGCAGCATCTGCCGGGAAATGCGGTTGAGCTTGTTGATCGTTTCGATCATGTGCACCGGAATACGAATGGTGCGTGCCTGGTCGGCGATGGAGCGAGTGATCGCCTGACGAATCCACCAGGTGGCATAGGTCGAGAACTTGTAACCGCGACGGTATTCGAACTTGTCCACAGCCTTCATCAAGCCGATGTTGCCTTCCTGGATCAGGTCCAGGAACTGCAAGCCACGGTTGGTGTACTTCTTGGCGATGGAGATCACCAGACGCAGGTTCGCCTCGACCATTTCTTTCTTGGCGCGGCGAGCCTTGGCTTCGCCAATCGACATGCGACGGTTGATTTCCTTGATTTCGGAAACGGTCAGGCCGGTTTCGGTCTCAAGGTCGATCAGTTTCTGCTGGCACGCAACGATAGCTGCGTCCTTTTCACCCAAGGCCGCAGCCCATTTGGTGTTGCGCTTGGCAAGGTCACCGCTCCAGGTCTGGTCGGTTTCGTTGCTCGGGAACATGCGCAGGAAGTCGGCACGCGGCATGCGGGCATCACGCACGCACAGCTGCATGATGGCGCGCTCTTGCTGACGCAGGCGGCTCAGTGCGCCGCGAACGCGCTCGACCAGCACTTCGAACTGCTTGGGTACCAGCTTGATCGGCATGAACAGATCGGCCAGTGCCTGCAGGGCAGCAATGCTTTCCTTGTGATCACGGCCGTTCTTCTTCAGGACCTTGTTGGTGGCCTGAAGCTGATCGGATACCGCGCCGAAGCGTTGGGCCGCAACGACAGGGTCCGGACCGCTTTCGGTCTCTTCTTCGTCGTCACTGTCGGACTCTTCTTCCTCGTCCTCGGACTCTTCCTTCGCAGCGGCAGTCTTGGCGCCTGGAATCGGCACTTCCTCTGTCGGTGCTGCGATGTTGTCATCGGGATCGATGTAACCACTGAGGACGTCCGACAGACGGCCACCTTCGGTGGTGACGCGGTCGTACTCGCCGAGAATGTAATCGACAGTGCCCGGGAAGTGGGCGATGGCGCCCATGACTTCACGAATGCCTTCCTCGATCCGCTTGGCGATTTCGATCTCGCCTTCACGGGTCAGCAGCTCGACCGTGCCCATTTCACGCATGTACATGCGTACCGGGTCGGTCGTGCGGCCGATATCGGTCTCAACTGCCGCCAACGCAGCAGCGGCTTCTTCGGCCGCGGCTTCGTCGGTGTCGGCTTCCGCCAACAGAAGGGCATCCGCATCCGGAGCACTCTCGAATACGTTGATCCCCATGTCGTTGATCATGCGGATGATGTCTTCCACCTGTTCAGGATCTGAAATATCCTCAGGCAGGTGGTCGTTGACCTCCGCGTAAGTCAGGTAGCCCTGCTCACGACCGCGGGTGATCAACTCTTTGATACGAGACTGCTGTTGCGCTTTTCCGGACATAACACCCTATCCACTGAAGGTCTTGGCGGGCAAAAAACAAGCCGAGGATTATACCCGAGCATGGACCTCACGCGCCAGATGAGGTCGGGTTTTGTGCGGGAACATTCCGGCTCAACAAGGCGAGAAGCTGGGTTTTTTCCTCGCTGGTCAATTCGCTTTGACGGGATTTCCTGAGCAGTTGTTCCAGGCTTCGCTCACGTTGGCGAGCGGACAAGCTAGTAATGGTGTCGAAAAACTGTTGTTCAAGGTTGTCGGCCACGATCAACCATTCCTTCTCCGCCAAGGCCCGCAGCAGGCGACCTTGTTCGGTGCCATGCCAGCGTGCGATCAGCTGCATTGAGCTTAGCCCAGGATTTTTCTGTGCAGCTTCGATCAATGCCACCAGCAGTTGGCTGTAGAGCTGTTCTTCGTCGGCAAAATGGCTGGCGTCCTCCACCTTGCCGGCCAACAGCGGATGGTGCAGCAGCGTACGCAGCGCCGCCAGCGTAGGCGGTTCGACCGGTGCCGGCACGCGGGGCGGGGGCTCGTCACGCTGCCACGGCTTGCCGCCCTTGCGATGCTTGTCCCAGGGTTTGTCGCTCCAGGCTTTCTTGCCGCCGGCCTTTTTTGGCGTCCAGGCTTGTTCCTGATGGGCGCCAGCATAATCGGGCTGCGGCATGTCGCCGTAATCAGGCGTGTAGCTGACCATGGCGTCGTAGTCATAGCCTGGATCGTAGTCTGCGCTGGGCGCCGCGGGGGCCTGCTGGGCCAGTTGCTCGACCTGCTGCGGATCGAGCCCGGTGATGTCCCGCAGGCGGTTGCGCATCAGCTGACGCAGGTTGGCGCCCGGAATTTTTTCGATCAACGGTGCAGCCAGGGTCGCCATGTGCGCCTTGCCCTCGAGCGAGCGAGGGTCTGCCTCGATGCTCAACTGCTCGAAGAAGTAATCGGCCAGCGGTTGGGCGTGCTGATTGATGCGGGCCATGAAGGCGTCGGTGCCTTCGGCGCGGACCAGGCTGTCCGGGTCTTCGCCTTCGGGCAGGAACAGAAAGCGCGCGCGACGGCCGTCCTGCAAGTTCGACAGGGCGGACTCCAGCGCCCGCCAGGCCGCCTTGCGCCCGGCCTGGTCGCCGTCGAAGCAGAACAGTACGCTCGGGACCACGCGAAACAGGCGCTTGAGGTGCTCTTCGCTGGTGGCAGTGCCCAGGGTGGCCACGGCGTTGCGCAAGCCCTGCTGGGCCAGGGCAATCACGTCCATGTAGCCCTCGACCACGATGATTTCGTCGAGGTTGCGGTTGTGCTTGCGGGCCTCGTACAGCCCGTACAGCTCCTGGCCCTTGTGGAACACGGGCGTTTCAGGGGAGTTCAGGTACTTGGGCTTGTCGTCGCCTAGCACCCTGCCGCCGAAGGCGATGATACGGCCACGGCTGTCACGAATCGGGAACATCACCCGATCGCGGAAGCGGTCATAGCGTTTACCGGTTTCGGCATTCTCGATCAGCAGGCCGGCATCGATCATGACCTTCTGCTGCAGCGTGTCGGCACCCAGGTGCTTGAGCAGGTTGTCCCAGCCCGGCGGCGCGAAACCCAGGCCAAAATCCCGCGCCACTTCGCCGGATAAGCCGCGGCCCTTGAGGTATTCCACCGCCGCCTTGCGGGTCGGGTGACTGCGCAGGGCCTGGCGGTAGAACTCCGAGGCGGCGTCCAGCAGCGGATACAACGGGGAATCGGTCGGCTGGCGCGGTTTCTGGTCGCGCCGGCCTTGCTCGCGCGGGACTTCCATGCCTGCCGCGCGTGCCAGTTCCTCGACGGCCTGGGGAAAATCCAGGTTGTCGTGGTCCATGACGAAGCCAAGGGCATTGCCACCGGCGCCGCAACCAAAGCAGTAATAGAACTGCTTGTCGGGGCTCACGGTGAAGGACGGGGTCTTTTCCTTGTGGAACGGGCAGCAGGCAGAATAATTCTTGCCGGTTTTTTTCAGTTGGACACGGGAACTGACCACGTCGACGATGTCGAGGCGGTTGATGAGGTCGTCAATGAAACTCTGGGGAATCAGCCCGGCCATGGCAGTCTCGTCAATCTGGCAACTGGCAAGTCTAATCGCTCACGCGCCGAATGCAGCGGGTGATGCTTGAAGCTATGCGGGGAATAAGTGCTCGTCGCCGGCCCATAAGGCCCGTCAGTCGGACGTGCACGCCTGGCCTACAGCACAATGACCAGTTCTGACGTTTCAGGCAGGTTGCCCGCATGCACGGTGCTTGAACAGGTGCATGGAGCCTTGAGCACGTTGCTCAAGTTTGAAACGACCACTGCCATCGCCCGGCGGTTAACCGGGCAGGGCAGAAGCTTTGCGATGAACGTCTGTATTAGTACAGACGAACGGCGCGGCGCTGTTCGCGCTGAACTTTCTTGGCGTGACGTTTGACAGCGGCAGCTGCCTTACGCTTACGCTCTGCGGTCGGCTTCTCGTAAAACTCGCGGCTACGAACTTCAGCCAGTACACCGGCTTTTTCGCAGGAGCGCTTGAAACGACGCAGAGCTACGTCGAAGGGTTCGTTCTCTTTAACTTTGACGGCTGGCATCCAGGGCTACCTTAATTCATTACCGGGGTAGACGCGCTCCTGGCAAAACAAAGGTGTGCTGGAGAACGTCGGTTTTCAAGGGTTGCGGATGTTAACCCTTAGCAAGCCGGAATGCAAAGCCTCTGATCGAAAACCGCTGGTCGGCACCTTGCACGGGGACTATCATGCGCGCCTTCGAATTCAGCCCCCACAAGGGACGAGCCCATGCTAGTACTGGGATTGGAAACATCCTGCGACGAAACCGGCGTCGCATTATACGACAGTGAGCGGGGCCTGCTGGCCGATGCGCTGTTCAGTCAGATCGACCTGCACCGCGTATTTGGCGGCGTGGTGCCCGAGCTCGCATCGCGCGACCACGTCAAGCGCATGCTGCCGCTGATCCGCCAGGTGCTGGACGAAGCGGGCTGCGTGGCCACCGAAATCGACGCCATCGCCTATACCGCAGGCCCCGGGCTGGTCGGCGCACTCCTGGTCGGTGCCTCCTGCGCCCAGGCCCTGGCCTTTGCCTGGGATATCCCGGCCATCGGTGTACACCACATGGAGGGCCACCTGCTGGCGCCCATGCTGGAAGAAAACCCGCCGGCGTTTCCGTTCGTCGCCTTGTTGGTTTCCGGCGGTCATACCCAGCTGGTGCGCGTCGATGGCATCGGTCAATACGAGTTGCTCGGCGAGAGCCTGGACGATGCGGCCGGCGAGGCGTTCGACAAGACCGCCAAGCTCATTGGGCTGAACTACCCCGGTGGGCCGGAAATTGCCCGGCTTGCCGAGCGCGGCACGCCGGGCCGGTTCGTGTTCCCACGACCGATGACCGATCGGCCAGGCCTGGCAATGAGTTTCAGTGGCTTGAAAACCTTTGCCCTCAATACCTGGCAGCAGTGCCGGGAGGCTGGCGACGACAACGAACAAACCCGTTGCGACGTGTCCCTGGCGTTCCAGCAGGCGGTGGTAGAGACTCTGACCATCAAGTGCAAGCGGGCGCTCAAGCAGACGGGCCTCAAGCGGTTGGTCATCGCCGGGGGGGTCAGCGCCAACAAGGCCCTGCGCGCTTCGTTGGAAGACATGCTCGGCAACCTCAAGGGCAATGTCTATTACGCCCGTCCGCAGTTCTGCACCGACAACGGAGCCATGATCGCCTATGCCGGCTGCCAGCGACTGCTGGTGGGGCAGCAGCAGGACCTGGCGATCAGTGTGCAGGCGCGCTGGCCGATGGAGCAGCTGCCGCCCCTGTAGGGCTCAGAAGTGCCGCTCGCGGCCTGCAAACAGGTCACGCAGGTTACTGCGATGGCGCCATACGATCAGGACGGTCAGTACCGTCATCGGCAGCAGGGCCTCGGGCTGGCGCCAGGCCAGCAATGGCAGGGTCAGCGGTGTTGCGATCAGCGCAGCCAGGGAACTGGTCCGGGTGAGGTACAGGGTCAGCAGCCAGGCAACGATGGCCAGCAATGCGGCAGGCAGGTACAGGCCGACCAGCATGCCGGCCGCGGTCGCGACGCCCTTGCCACCGCGAAAGCGAAAGTACACGGGGAACAGGTGGCCCAGCACTGCGCAGATACCGATCCAGGCCTGCGCGTGCAGGTCCAGCCCGGCAAGGCGGGCGAGCATTACCGGCAACAGCCCCTTGCACAGGTCGCCAAGCAGGGTCAGGATCGCCATCTTGCGCCCTGCCAGGCGCAGCATGTTGGTCGCGCCGGCATTGCCCGAACCACTGCAACGCGGGTCCGGGCTGCCTGCAAGGCGGCTCAGGACAATGGCGAAGGACAGCGAGCCGAGCAGGTAGGCGAGCAGCGCCAGTAACCAAAACATGCTAACTATTCCGGGCGAGGACGCCCTGATTCTAACGGCGCCAGTCGCCCTTGTCGTGCTGTGGAGAGAAGTGCTTGGACAGAGTGTTCATCGAAGGCCTGGAAGTCGATACCGTGATTGGTGCCTATGACTGGGAGCGGGATATTCGCCAGTGCCTGCGGCTTGACCTGAGCTTTGCCTGGGACAACAAGCCTGCGGCCGCGGGCGACGACCTCGCCCTGGCGCTCGATTACGCGAGCGTTTCGACGCGTATCCAGGGGTTCGCCGAGCAGGCACGCTTCGAGTTGGTCGAAACCTTCGCCGAGCGCCTCGTTGCCGTGTTGATGGACGAGTTCGGCATTCCTTGGGTACGCCTGAAGCTCACCAAGCCGGGCGCAGTGCCGGCAGCGCGTGGTGGTGTTGGCGTGGAGATCGAGCGCGGATGTCTCTGAGCACGGTATACCTAGGCCTTGGCAGCAACGTCGATCGGCACACCCACCTGTGTGCCGGCCTCGATGCGCTGGCCGCCATCCTGACCGACATGCGCTGCTCGCCAGCCTTCGAAAGCCAGGCGGTGGGCATCAAGAGCGGGCCGTTCATCAATTTCGTGGTGACCGGGCAGACGACGTTGCCGTTGATCGAACTGGACCGGCGGCTGAAATTCATCGAGGCCGACAATGGCCGGTATGCCCCTGATCGACTCGGCCTACCCCTGGATATCGACGTGCTGATGTATGACGACCTGCATGGCACTTTCGACGGGTTGGTGCTGCCCCGGGCCGAGATTCTGAAAAATGCCTTCGTGCTGTGGCCGTTGTCGCTGCTGGCGCCTGAACTGGTACACCCGGGTGTAGGCAAGACCATGGCGCAGGTATGGCAAGAGGCGCAGATCGATCAGGTGCTGGCGCCAGTCGCCTTCGAGTGGCGTGGGTTGCAACTGACGCCTGGCTGATGGAGGCTCGTACTGTCGGATGCAAGTCCCGGTATGTCAGCCATCTGCTGCTGGGGTTGCCGCGCAGGTCGAGCGAGCTGCGCGGCATCGTCGCTAGCTGCCCTTGTAGGCATCGAGCGCCTGCAGGCGCTCATTTTTCAAGGCCTCACCCAATGCCTGGCCGGTGAGACCACCCTGAACCAGCGGCTTCACATCCACGGCCCGGGCAGCGGCCATAGCCCCTTGCAAGTAGTCTGCCTGCCGGTAGTCTGTCCGCCCGTTGCCCTGCGCGATCGCCCTGCACGCTGCTAGAAAGTCCTCGAAACGCTGCGGTCTGCGGTAAACGTCGAACGTTTGCAACAGATCCAGCAGCGCCTGGGCAGGCAGCTCAAAGGCTTGATTGGCCTGCTCCAGGCACTGGCTGGTCAGCATCGACAGCTCCTGGCATTCTCGCGGGGTTTTCAGGCGCTGATTGAGCGCTTTGATCGACGCGGTGGGCAAAGGATGCAGCAGACAGGCCCAGCGTATGGGCAAAGCAAGCTGAAGCTTGGCTGCCTGTTCCAGTGAGGCCAGGGTCTGGGGGTGAGGCTCCAGTTCCGGCAGCAGCACTTGCAGGGCATTGCACGCTCGCAGGACTTCGAAGAATACCTGGGGGTGCGCTTCCATCAATGCCCGCTCGATTTCCTTCCAGGTGCGTTCTGCCGTCAACGCCAGCAACTCACCCGACGCGCTGATGTGCTGCATCAACCCCAGCGTGTCGTTGGCCACCTTGAAACCCAAGGGCGCATAGCGCGCAGCAAAACGGGCCACGCGCAATACACGCAGAGGATCTTCGGCGAATGCCGGAGAAACGTGGCGAAGCAGGCGTCGATCGAGATCGGCCTTGCCCTGGTAAGGATCGTAGAGCGTACCGCACGCGTCCTCGGCCATCGCGTTGATGGTCAAGTCGCGGCGTATCAGGTCTTGCTCCAGTGTGACGTCCGGGCTTGCGTGAAAGGTAAACCCACCGTAGCCCCTGCCGCTCTTGCGCTCGGTGCGGGCCAGCGCATATTCCTCACCGGTCTTGGGGTGCAGGAACACCGGAAAGTCGGCGCCTACCGGGCGAAATCCTTCGGCAAGCATGTCTTCAACCGTGGCGCCTACCACAAGCCAGTCGATATCACTGACCGGGCGCCCGAGTAGACGGTCGCGTACAGCGCCCCCCACTTTGTAAATGTGCATAGGTAACTCCCCCTGATTGCCGACAGCATAACCTGCCGGCCGCCAGGGGGCGCATCACAGGTGGTGAATGACCGCCATGTCCAGGCGTCCGTAGTCGGAGCCTTCGCCGTGCTCGCCACGGGGCGGCATATGATGGGTTTTCATCACCTGGTCGCCTTGCACGGTCTCCAGGTGAATATCGAACCCCCACAACCGATGCAGGTGTTTGAGCACCTCTTCGGTCGAACTCCCCAAGGGCTTGCGGTTGTGTTGCTGGTGACGAAGCGTCAGTGAGCGATCTCCGCGACGATCAACACTCCATATCTGCACGTTCGGCTCGCGATTGCCGAGGTTGTATTGGGCAGCC
Source organism: Pseudomonas sp. UBA5666 (assembly GCF_002420785.1). NCBI lineage: Bacteria > Pseudomonadati > Pseudomonadota > Gammaproteobacteria > Pseudomonadales > Pseudomonadaceae > Pseudomonas > Pseudomonas sp. UBA5666. The sequence continues at coordinate 65,589 of NZ_DIIQ01000043.1, forward strand.
AGTTGTTCGCGGATGGTGCGATAACCCGCATCATCGTGTATGGCAGGCACGTACAGCTCGTCCCGCTGGTCATCGTCCAGGATGCTGAACAGTTTCAGATCACGCATCACCTTGGGCGACAAGTACTGAAGGATGAAACTCTCGTCCTTGAAGCTGCTCATGGCGAACTTGAGGGTCGAAAGCCAGTCGCTGCCGGCAATGTCCGGGAACCAATGGCGATCTTCCTCCGTGGGTGCCTCGCATATGCGCCGAATGTCGGTGTACATGGCAAAGCCCAGTGCGTATGGATTGATACCGTTGTAATAGGGGCTATCGAAACCTGGCTGGAAGACCACGCTGGTATGGGACTGAAGGAACTCCATCATGAAGCCTTCGGTGATCAGCCCCTCGTCATACAGATCGTTCATCAGCGTGTAGTGCCAGAAGGTCGCCCAGCCCTCGTTCATCACCTGTGTCTGGCGCTGCGGATAGAAATACTGGGCGATCTTGCGCACGATACGCACCACCTCGCGCTGCCAGGGTTCGAGCAGTGGCGCGTTCTTCTCGATGAAGTAGAGGATGTTTTCCTGGGGTTCGGCGGGGAAACGCATGTCGTCCCGCTCACTGGCCTTGTCGGCACTTTTGGGAATGGTGCGCCACAGGTCGTTGATCTGCCGTTGGAGGTGCTCCTCCCGGTCCTTCTGGCGGCGACGTTCTTCCTCGGCGGAAATGGGGTAGGGGCGCTTGTAGCGGTCCACCCCGTAGTTCATCAGAGCGTGGCAAGAGTCGATGAGGTCTTCCACCGCATCGATCCCGTGACGCTCCTCGCACTGGGCGATGTACTGCTTGGCAAACACCAGGTAATCGATGATGGAGCTGGCATCGGTCCAGGTGCGGAACAGGTAATTGCCCTTGAAGAAACTGTTGTGCCCGTAGCAGGCATGAGCGATCACCAGGGCCTGCATGCACATGGTGTTCTCTTCCATGAGGTAGGCGATGCAGGGGTCGGAGTTGATGACGATTTCGTAGGCAAGCCCCATTTGCCCGCGGCTGTAGGATTTCTCGGTACTGAGGAACTGCTTGCCGTAAGACCAGTGGTGATAACCCAGCGGCATTCCGACCGAGGCGTAGGCATCCATCATCTGCTCGGCGGTGATCACCTCGATCTGGTTGGGGTAGGTGTCCAGGGCGTAACGTTCGGCCAGGCGGCCGATTTCCCGGTCGTAGGTCCGGATCAGGTCGAACGTCCACTCTGAGCCGGTGGAGATGGGCTGGCGTCTCTGTGCTCTGGCGGTCATGTGGCTAACCTGCGCTGGAAGAGTTCACGGAAGACCGGGTAGATATCGCCGGCCGATACCAATTGCTGCTGCGCGAACGTGTCGGGGAAGGCATCGCCGATACGTTCGTACTCGTACCAGAGCGCCTGATGTTCACGTGGGGTGATTTCCACGTAACTGTAGTACTGAACGTGCGGCATGATCTGCCGGGTGAGGATGTCGCGGCAGATGGGTGAGTCGTCGTTCCAGTTGTCGCCGTCCGAGGCCTGGGCCGCGTAGATGTTCCAGTCACTGGCCGGGTAGCGTTCGGCCATGATTTCCTGCATCAGCTTCAAGGCACTGGAAACGATGGTGCCGCCGGTTTCGCGACTGTAGAAGAACTCCTCCTCATCCACTTCGCGCGCGCTGGTGTGGTGCCGTATGAACACGACTTCGATCCGGTCGTAGTTACGCTTTAGGAACAGATACAGCAGGATGAAGAAGCGCTTGGCAATGTCCTTGGTGGCCTGGGTCATCGAACCCGAGACGTCCATCAGGCAGAACATGACCGCCTTTGAACTGGGGTTCGGTTGTTTCACCAGCAAGTTGTACTTGAGGTCGAAGGTGTCGAGGAAGGGCAGACGGTTGATACGCGCCTTCAGCCGCTCGATCTCCTGCTCGATTTCCTGGATATCGGTGAAGTTGTCAGGCTCCTCGACGCGCAGGCGGGCAAGTTCTTTCTGGGCTTCGCGAAGCAGGGCACGGCTGCTGCCGGTCAATGCGATCCGCCGGGCATGGGCCGAGCGCAGCGTACGTACGATATTGATGCGTGACGGGTTACCCTCGCTTGCAATACCTGCGCGCACATTCTTGAAGGTGTCTGCACCGGTCAGGTGACGCTTGACCAGGTTTGGCAACTCCAGGTCCTCGAACATGAACTCGAGGAACTCCTCCTGAGTGATCTGGAAAACGAAGTCGTCCATGCCGTCACCGGCGTTGCCGGCCTTGCCACGGCCACTGCCGCCACCACCACCCTGCGGACGGGGAATATGCTCACCTGCGGTGAATTCCTTGTTACCCGGGTGTACGACGGTCTGCTTGCCGCCACGGCCATGGTGCAGCACCGGCTCGTCGATATCACGGCCAGGGATGCTGATCTGTTCGCCGTGCTCCATATCTGTGATGGAACGGCGACTGACCGCTTCTTCCACGGCCTTCTTGATGTGATCACGGTACCTGCGCAAAAAGCGCTGGCGGTTGACCGTGCTCTTGTTCTTGCCATTCAGGCGTCGGTCGATAACGTAGCTCATGGTTCCTCCTGCGGGGAGCAGCTGCAAGCCATAAGCTTCAAGCTGCAAGAAAGAGCAGCCGCCGCAGCTGCGGGCACTGGCGCCGAACGGGTGCCCGGCGCCGGCCAGCGTGAAGCCTGCGGCTTGTCGCTTGCCGCTTTATTGCGATTTCCTGACCCGCAGGTACCATTCCGACAGCAGACGCACCTGCTTGTCGGTGTAGCCACGCTCCACCATGCGCGTGACGAAGTCGTTGTGTTTCTGTTGATCCTCTTTGCTGGCCTTTGCGTTGAAGCTGATGACGGGCAGCAAGTCTTCGGTGTTGGAGAACATTTTCTTCTCGATCACCACCCGCAGCTTCTCGTAGCTGAGCCAGCTTGGGTTCTTGCCATTGTTGTTGGCACGGGCGCGCAGCACGAAGTTGACGATCTCGTTGCGGAAATCTTTGGGGTTGCTGATACCCGCCGGTTTCTCGATCTTCTCCAGTTCTTCGTTCAGGGCGATGCGGTTGAGAATCTCGCCGGTTTCCGGGTCGCGGTATTCCTGGTCCTGGATCCAGAAGTCGGCATACAGCACATAACGGTCGAAGATGTTCTGGCCGTACTCGCTGTAGGACTCCAGATAAGCCGTCTGGATTTCCTTGCCGATGAACTCGATGTACCGGGGGGCGAGGTATTCTTTCAGGTAGCGCAGGTAGCGTTCGCGTACCTCGGCCGGGAATTGTTCCTGCTCGATCTGCTGTTCAAGCACGTACAGCAGGTGCACCGGGTTGGCCGCCACCTCATGGGGGTCGAAGTTGAACACCTTAGACAGGATCTTGAAGGCGAAGCGGGTCGACAGGCCGTTCATGCCTTCATCGACGCCGGCCGAGTCGCGGTATTCCTGGATGGACTTGGCTTTGGGATCGGTGTCCTTGAGGTTTTCACCGTCATACACCCGCATCTTCGAATAGATGTTGGAGTTGTCAGGCTCCTTGAGGCGCGAAAGGACGGTGAACTGAGCCAGCATTTTCAACGTGTCCGGGGCACAGTGGGCCTTGGACAGCGAACTGTTGACCAACAACTTGTCGTAAATACGGATCTCGTCGCTGACCCGCAGGCAGTACGGTACCTTCACGATGTAGATACGGTCGATGAAGGCTTCGTTGTTCTTGTTGTTACGGAAGGTGTGCCATTCGGATTCGTTGGAGTGCGCCAGCAGGATCCCGGAATAGGGGATGGCGCCCAAACCTTCCGTACTGTTGTAGTTGCCTTCCTGGGTGGCGGTCAGCAATGGGTGGAGTACCTTGATGGGCGCCTTGAACATCTCGACGAATTCCATCAGGCCCTGGTTGGCGCGGCAAAGCGCGCCTGAATAGCTGTAGGCGTCGGCGTCGTTCTGCGGGAATTCTTCGAGCTTGCGGATATCCACCTTGCCCACGAGCGCAGAGATGTCCTGGTTGTTCTCGTCGCCAGGCTCGGTCTTGGCGATGGCAATCTGGTTGAGGATGGACGGATAGAGCTTGACCACCTTGAACTTGCTGATATCGCCGCCGAATTCCTGCAAGCGCTTGGTGGCCCACGGCGACATGATGGTGTTCAGGTAGCGCCGCGAGATGCCGTACTCTTCCTCGAGGATGGCCCCGTCTTCAGTGGCGTTGAACAACCCTAGCGGTGATTCGAAGACCGGCGACCCCTTGATGGCGTAGAAAGGCACCCGTTCCATGAGTTGCTTGAGCTTTTCGGCCAGGGAGGATTTGCCGCCACCCACTGGGCCGAGCAGGTACAGAATCTGTTTCTTCTCTTCCAGGCCTTGGGCGGCATGGCGGAAGTACGACACGATCTGGTCGATGCACTCTTCCATGCCATGGAAGTCGGCAAAGGCCGGGTAGCGCCGGATGACCTTGTTGGAAAAGATGCGCGACAGCCTGGAGTTGGTAGAGGTGTCGATCAGCTCTGGCTCACCGATGGCCAGCAACAGGCGCTCGGATGCCGATGCGTAGGCGCTACGATCCTCCTTGCACAGTTCCAGGTACTCCTGCAGCGAGAGTTCTTCCTGGCGCGTGGACTCGAAGCGTTGTTGGAAGTGGCTAAAAATACTCATGACGTCACCTCGCTCGATACGTTGAGACGACGCCGGATCAGTCAGCTGATGCTGGCATGCAAGCGGCACTGCCGATTGCCATATACCCCCCAAACACCCTATAGCGCTACCGATGACCCGCACGCCGGTGTACCGGCTCTCCCCTTTTTCCGGATGGCCTGCGCTTAAGGATAGTTGGTAATCGGCAAGGTCAAGGGCGTGGGTGACGGAAGTTGCCAGCGACCGTTCGTCAGAACGGTCTCAAGCCCGCACATGACGCGGGCTGCAGTGACGATGAAAAATTTATTCTTCAGTGCCTTGGGCGGTTTCGGCAGGGTAGGTGGAGCGCCACAGCTCAAAGCCACCATCGACGCTGTAGACGTCGGAAAAGCCTTGCCCTACCAGGTAGGCAGCCGCGCTTTGGCTCGAATTGCCGTGGTAGCAGACGACCAGTGTCGGTGCGTCCAGGTCGGCATTGCGAATGAAGTCGGCGACCGAATGGTTGTCCAGGTGGCGGGCACCGGTGATGTGACCTGCTGCGTAAGCCTGCGGGTCACGAATGTCGACCACGACGGCACCTTGCGCACGCAGGGCCAGGGCCTGTTCGGGGGGGATGCGCTTGAATTCGCTCATGGGGTTGGCTCTGTTCCGGGTTGATCGTTGAGGGTTGAAGTTGGCGCCGCAGGGCGCAGTGTGCCGTCATCGGCACAATCGCAATGGTGGTACTGGCCGTTATCGACGTTGTACAAGGTCATGGACCCGCCCCATACGCAGCCAGTGTCCAGCGCGATGACGCCGGGTTCCTTGACCTGGCCCTGCAAGGCGGCCCAATGCCCGAATATGATCTTCACGTGGCGAGAACGCCGGCCTTTGTGGGCGAACCAGGGCTTGTACCCTTTGGGTGCGCTGTCCAGCCCTTCCTTGCTCTTGAATTCGAGTTTGCCTTCTGCGGTGCAGAAGCGCATGCGCGTCAGGTAATTGGTAATGACCCGCAGGCGTTCGACACCCGCCAAGTTCTTGCTCCACTTGGCGGGCTCGTTGCCATACATGCCGTCCAGGTACAGCGGCAGACGGCTGTCATCGCGCAGTACTTCTTCGACTTCGCCAGCCAGCTCCAGGGCTTTGCCCAGTGTCCATTGCGGCGGAATGCCCGCGTGTACCAAGGCGATGCCGCGCGGTTCATCGTAATGCAGCAGCTTTTGCTGGCGCAGCCAGTCGAGCAGCTGGTCGGCGTCAGGTGCCTCGATGATTTCACGCAGCGTGTCGCTCTTCTTGAGGCGTTCGACGTTGCGCCAGGCCGCAAGCAAGTGCAGATCATGGTTGCCCAGCACGCAGGTCAGCGATTGGCGAATCGAATACAGGTAGCGCAGCGTCTCAAGCGACTCAGGCCCACGGTTCACCAGGTCGCCAACCAGCCACAGCTTATCCACCGCCGGGTCGAAGCGCACACGTTCAAGCAGGCATTTGAGCGGCTGCAGGCAACCTTGCAAGTCACCGACGGCGTACGTGGCCATCAGTGCAGCGCCCCAGGTACTGCCAGGCGGAACGGCGCGATCTGTGCGTCGAAGCGCTTGCCGTCTTCGGCGAACATCTCGTAGCTCCCCTGCATGGTTCCCACGCGGGTAGTGATGACGGCGCCACTGCTGTAGGTGTGGCTCTGGCCCGGCTCGATCGTAGGTTGTTGACCAACCACGCCAGAGCCTTGCACCTCTTCGACCTCACCATCACCGTTGGTGATCAGCCAGTGCCGGGACAGCAGCCTGGCTTTGAGCGAGCCATGGTTATGGATGGTGATGGTATAGGCGAAAGCGAAACGGCTGCTCTCGGGGTCGGATTGTTCTTTGAGGTAACGGGTCACGACGCTGACGTCGATCTGATAGCGAGGGTCGGTCATGCAAGGGCCTTGGGGGAACTGACGCAATGATGCAGTCTAGGCCATAGGGAGGGGAGAGGGCCAGCGGCGCGATGGGCACGTGCGCTGGCGGACTGACCCGCAAGCAGGCGCCGGGCATCGGGGCGGCGATCTGCTTGCAGGTGCTGACTGCGTTCAGCGGGGCAGGGGGACGGTCAGGCCGTCTGATCAGCCAACTGGTCGGCCAGGCGCACGAAAGCCGCCAGGTCCAGTTGCTCGGGGCGCAGGCTACCATCCACCCCAGCGGCCTCGATGGCGGCGCTGTCGAGCAAGCCTTTAAGGGTATTGCGCAGGGTCTTGCGACGTTGGTTGAACGCATCGCGCACCACCCGCTCAAGCAACTGCGGGTCCTTGGCCGGATGAGGCAGCACGTCATGCGGCACCAGCCGGACGATGGCCGAGTCCACTTTCGGCGGCGGGTTGAACGCGCCGGGGCCTACGTTGAACAAGTGTTCGACGCGGCAGTGGTACTGGACCATGATCGACAGCCGACCCCAATCACCGCCCCCAGGCCCTGCGGCCATGCGCTCGACCACTTCCTTCTGCAGCATGAAGTGCATGTCGCGGATCAGGCCGGCGTGGCTGAGCAGGTGGAAGATCAGCGGGGTGGAGATGTTGTAGGGCAGGTTGCCCACCACCTTGAGGCTACGTGCCGGTACCCCCAGCTGGTTGAAGTCGAACTTCAGGGCGTCGCCTTGGTGCAGGCGGAAATTGCCGCTGCCTGCAAACTTGTGCTGCAGGATCGGCACCAGGTCCTTGTCCAGCTCCACTACATCCAGTTGCGCGCCGCTGCCCAGCAGGCCTTCGGTCAATGCGCCCTGGCCGGGGCCGATTTCAAGCAAATGCTCGCCTGGCTTGGCATTGATGGCACGCAGGATGCGGTCGATGATGCCTGCATCGTGCAGGAAGTTCTGCCCGAAACGCTTGCGCGCCCGGTGTTGGTATTGCTCGTTCATGGTCGGTTCTCGGCCATCTGGTAGGCGGTGTCCAGGGCAACGCGCAGGCTGCCGGTATCGACCTTGCCGGTGCCGGCCAGGTCCAGGGCCGTGCCATGATCAACCGAGGTACGGATGATCGGCAGGCCCAGCGTGACATTGACCGCAGCGCCGAAGCCCTTGTACTTGAGGACGGGGAGCCCTTGGTCGTGGTACATCGCCAGCACCGCGTCGCAGTGCTCCAGATATTTGGGGGTAAACAGGGTATCGGCCGGCAGTGGCCCGCGCAGGTCCATGCCTTCGGCACGTAGACGGGTCAGGGTAGGCTCGATGATGTCGATTTCCTCGCGGCCCAGATGGCCACCTTCGCCCGCATGGGGGTTCAGGCCGCATACCAGGATGCGAGGGTTGGCGATGCCGAATTTGTCGCGCATGTCGGCATGCAGAATGCGTGTCACGCGCTCGATGCGCTCGGCAGTAATGGCCTCGGCGATGTCACGCAGCGGCAGGTGGGTGGTGACCAGGGCGACGCGCAGGCCGTGGGTGGCCAGCATCATTACCACTTGGGCGGTATGGGTCAGCTCAGCCAGAAATTCGGTATGCCCCGAAAAAGGAATACCGCTTTCGTTGATGACGCCCTTGTGCACGGGCGCTGTGATCATGCCGTCGAAATGGCCGTCCAGGCAGCCTTGTCCGGCACGGGTCAAGGTCTGCAACACGAATGGCGCATTGGCCTGGTCCAGCTGACCAGCCACCACTGGGGCAGACAGCGGCGTGTCCCACACATACAGGCTGCCGGCGGGTGCCGGTTGGCTCGGCCATTGCCCTGGCATGACAGACAGCAAGCTAACGTCCAGCCCCAGCTGGGTGGCCCGCTCGGCGAGCAGGTCACGGCTGGAGATGGCAATCAGAGGGTGGGGCTGGGCGTCGGCAGCGAGCTGCAGGCATAGGTCAGGCCCTATCCCCGCCGGCTCGCCGGGTGTGACGGCGAAGCGCAGGGGCTTCACTGAGCGGCCTGGTCAGCGCCAGGCAGCTTGATTTCAACGTAGGCTTCGTCGCGGATCTGGCGCAGCCAGGTCTGCAGCTCTTCGTCGTACTTGCGGTTGCGCAGCACACTCAGGGCTTGCTGTTCACGGGCCTGTTCGGTGCTGTCGGTAGCGCGGCGGCCCAGCACTTCCATCACGTGCCAGCCATATTGGGTCTTGAACGGCTTGGTCACCACGCCTTGCTGGGCGTTGGCCATCTGCTCGCGGAACTCCGGCACCAGGGTGTTCGGGTCTACCCAGTTGAGGTCACCGCCGTTGAGCGCCGAGCCCGGATCTTCCGAGAAGCTCTTGGCCAGGGTGGCAAAGTCTTCACCGTTTTCGATGCGCTCGTAGATCTTTTCAGCCAGTTGCTGAGTGGCGGCTTCGCTGCGCACTTCACTTGGCTTGATCAGGATGTGGCGCACGTGCACCTCGTCGCGCAGCACGTTCTCGCTGCCACCACGCTTTTCCTCAAGCTTGAGGATGATGAAGCCGTTGGGGATGCGAATGGGCTGGGTAATTTCACCCACCGGCATGCTGCTCAGCATCTTGGCAAAGTCCGGAGGCAGTTGACCAGCTTTGCGCCAGCCCATCTCGCCGCCTTCGAGCGCGTTCTCACTGGCCGAGTTGGCGATTGCCATCTGACCGAAGTCCGCACCTTGCTTGAGCTGCTGGTAGACATCGCCCACTTTGCGCGCAGCCTTCTGGATGTCGCTGGAGTTGGCCGCTTCCGGGGTTGGGATCAGGATGTTGGCCAGGCGGTATTCTTCGGACATCTGCATCTTGCCCATGTCCGAATTCAGGAAGTTCTTCACTTCCTGCTCCGACACCTGGATGCGCTCGGCCACCCGGCGTTGACGCACGCGGCTGATGATCATCTCGCGCTTGACCTGCTCGCGAGCATCGTCGAACGACAGGCCGTCATGGGCCAGGGCCGCGCGGAACTGGTCGATGGACATGCCGTTGCGCTGGGCAATGGTGCCGATCGCCTGGTTCAGCTCCTCGTCGGTGATTCGGATGCCCGAGCGCTCGCCGATCTGCAGCTGCAGGTTTTCGACGATCAGGCGTTCCAGCACCTGCTGCTGCAGGGCGCCGCTGGGCGGCACACTGCCGCCGCGCTTGGCGATGGTCTGCTGAACTTCCCGCACGCGCTGGTCCAGTTGGCTTTGCATGACCACGTCGTTGTCGACGATGGCCACCACCCGATCAAGCGGTTGCACCGCGGCATGCACCGCGCCACTCAGCAAAGCGACGCCCAGCAGCACTGGGCGCAGTCGATCAATAAGCTTGTTCTTCACGTTCACGGTAACCTTGAATGCCTTGGCCGAGGAAGGATTCGACCTTGTTGCCAACGACGCCGCCGAGGCCCTTGAGAACGACCTGCAGGAATACACCATGGTCGCCTTTTTCGTTCTGCGGCAGTGCCTGGCTGAAGTCGTCGAAGTCGAGCCAGTAACGGTTGATCAAGCGCAGCTTCCAGCAGCAGTTGTCGTACTCGAAACCGCCCATGGCTTCCAGGGTGCGGTTACGGTTGTAGTCATGCTGCCAGCGAGCGATGACGCTCCACTGCGGGACGATCGGCCAGATGACCGAGAAGTCGTGCTGCTGGATCTTGTAGTAGTCCTTGATGTAGTTCGGGCTACCCGGGGTGCCGTAGTCGCCACCACCCACTTTCCACGTACCGGTGGCCGAGTCGTAGGCGATGGTGTCGTTACGGTAGCGATAACCGAGGTTGACGATCTTGTTCGGGTTGTCTTCAGGCTGGTAGTGGAACATTGCACTGCCCGAGCGGGTGCTGTGGCTGTCCGGGTCCCAGTTGAAGTCCGAATTGAAGCGCCAGTCGCGGTTGAAGTAGTAGTTGTACACCAGCGCGTACGGCGAGACGTCCGACTGCGAGTCCTGGCGGTCACGGTAGTCAAGGCCCGGCAGCTGGACCTTGCGGTCCTTGAAGTAGTAGGCCTGGCCGATGCTGAAGTTCTGGCGCTCGAAGCCGTTGTCTTCGATCCAGCGGGTGGTCACGCCCAGCGAGAGCTTGTTCTCGTCGCCGATGCGGTCGCTACCGCTGAAGCGGTTGTCACGGAACAGCGAGTCATAGCTGAACAGCGTCTCGCCGGTGTCGAACAGCGGGATGTCCTTCTGGTCCTTGTAGGGAACGTTCAGGTAGTACAGGCGCGGCTCGAGGGTTTGCTTGTAGTTGTTGCCGAACAGCGAGGTGTTGCGGTCGAAGTACAGGCCGCTGTCCACGCTGAAGATCGGGACGCTGCGGTTGACCGAGCTGCTGTAGCTGCCATAGGCACCAGGGTTGGCGTTGGCAAGGCGAACAGCGTCAGCCTTGCCTTGGCTATCGAGGTCAAGATCGTACTGGGTGTAGGCATACTTCAGCTTCGGCGTCAGGTAGCCATAGCTGGCCTGCATTGGATAGCTGATCGATGGGGCTACGTTAAGGCGCGTGCCGTTGGCCCGTTCGATACCCTGGATGTTCTGGTCCAGACGACGACCATCGGCGCCAGCGGTGAGATCCAGATTACCGTCCTTGTCGAACACCGGGCCGTTCTTCAGGTCACGATCGAAGCGCGCCGCTTCGGTTTCGTAGGCCATGGTCAGGCCGCCCGGCTGGTACGGCAGCACACCGTTGAGGGTGATCTGCGGCAGGCGGTCGTAAGGCGTGATCTGCGAGATGGTCGCCGCCTCGTAGGCATGCACGTTCAACCGCGCGGTGTAGCTGTCGCCGCGATAGGTCAGGGCGCCCTGCTGATCGAGGAAGTCCTTGTTCTCGACGCCGATCTGGTCCGACTCAAGGTCCTGGAAGTAGAACGGATCGCTGATGTCGGTGTAGTTCACCTCGGTCATCAGGCGCTCGTTCAGGCCACCCTTGTGCTGCCAGTTGACCATGTAGCGCTGGTCTTTGTAGTCGGTCTGGTCCTTGCGCTCGTCGCTCTTGTCGTTGAGGTAGGCGCCGCCGAACTGGCCTTCGCTCGAAGGCGTCAGGTAGCGGAACTCGCCTTCCATCAACAGGCCGCGCTTGGTCATGTAGCGCGGGTACAACGTGGCGTCGTAGTTGGGCGCCAGGTTGAAGTAGTACGGGGTGACCAGCATGAAGCCAGTGTCGCTGCTGGTGCTGAACGACGGCGGCAGGAAGCCGGACTGGCGGCGGTCGTCGATCGGGAAGTAGATGTACGGTGTGTAGAACACCGGGAAATCCTTGACCCGCAGCGTGACGTTGGTGGCAGTGCCGAACCCGGTGGCCGGGTTGAGGGTGATGTTGTTGCCCTTGAGCTGCCAGGCGTTGCTGCCCGGTTCGCAGGTGGTGTACGTACCGTCCTTGAGGCGGATGATGGCGTTCTCACCGCGCTTGGCGTACAGGGCACTGCCGCGAATGTGCGACTTGTGCATCACGTATTCGGCGTTGTCGACCTGGGCTTCGCCGGTGTCGAGCTGGATCTGCGCCTGGTCACCGACGACCAGCGAGCCGTTGTCACGGATCTTGACGTTGCCCTTGAGCTCGCCACGGTTCTCGGCCTGATACAGGTTGGCCTCGTCGGCCTGGGCCTGCATGCTGCCCTGGCGCATGACCACGTCACCGGCCAGGGTCGCAATCTGCTGCTCCTGCTGGTACTTGGATACCTTGGCGTTGATGTAGGTCGGCGACTCGTCCTTGGGCGTGGTGTCCGCCATGCCGGGGCGCAGCGGCTCGACATAGGCACCGCCGCAGTACGGGCCGGTTTCGGCCAGCTGCGCGGCGGTCAGCTTGTCACGCGGGACCCAGTCCAGGTGGCTGTAGTCCTCGCTGCGCGACTTCAGCCCACGGCCCTTGGCCTCGGTGACCAGCATCGGCCGGTCGGCCTCGGCTTCGCCCGTCGCTTCGGTGCCGGTACCGCCAGCAGCGGCGGCACCCTCGTGCACCGGGCGCGGTGGCAGGTTAGTGACGGCGGTTTTGGGCTTGCAGTCCCAACCACCGGAGGCGGACACTTGGCAGTCGAATTGTTCGGCTGCCATGACGTGCGACATGGCCAGAGGTTGCAGGGCCAGCAGACTGCCGGTGACGAGCAACGGAAACTTTCTACGAAACGCGGGGGATTTCAATGCCATCTTATTAGTCCGGGCTTCCTGCGTGCCATCTGCCCGCGTGTGGGGCCGCACGCCTCTCGATGGTCTGAAAAAGATGCTGGATAATAAAGCATGACCCGCTTGACGGCTAGGGCCGTCGGAGACCCTTGTAATGCCTGAACACGATGTACGCCTGCAGCAACTGTCCGCGTGGCTCGACCAGCAACTCCAAGACCTTTTCCTGCGCCAGGCCTGGGGCCCGGTGCCGGCCGGCAGCCTGACGCCTGCCAGCAGCGATGCGAGCTTTCGCCGTTATTTTCGCTGGGAAGGCGCAGGGCACAGTTTCGTGATCATGGATGCACCGCCGCCACAGGAAGATTGCCGACCGTTCGTCGCCATCGATCACCTGCTTGCCGGTGGTGGTGTGCATGTGCCGCTGATCCATGGCCAGGACCTTGAACGCGGTTTCCTGTTGCTGGGCGACCTGGGCCGCCAGACCTACCTGGATGTCATCGACGCCGACAATGCCGATGCCCTGTTCGCCGATGCCATCGATGCCCTGCTGGCCTTGCAGGCGCTGCCCATGGATGCACCGTTGCCCCGCTATGACGAAGCACTGCTGCGCCGGGAGGTGGAACTGTTCCCCCAGTGGTACGTGAAGCATGCGCTTGGCCTGGCGTTCGACGAGGCGCAGGCAGCGGCGTGGCAGCGATGCAGCCAGTTGCTGATCGACAGCGCCCTGGCCCAGCCGCAGGTGCTGGTACACCGCGATTTCATGCCGCGCAACCTGATGCAGAGCGACCCTAACCCCGGCGTGCTGGATTTCCAGGATGCCGTTTACGGCCCGGTCACCTACGACATCACCTGCCTGTTCAAGGATGCGTTCCTCAGTTGGCCGCAAGCGAGGGTCGAAGGTTGGCTGCACGACTATTGGCACAAGGCCAAGGCCGCCGGTGTTCCAGTGCAGGCCACGTTCGAAGCCTTCCAGCGTGCCAGCGACTTGATGGGGGTACAGCGCCACCTGAAGGTGATCGGTATCTTCGCCCGTATCTGCCACCGTGATGGCAAACCGCGTTATCTGGCCGACGTACCGCGCTTCTTCGCCTATATAGAAGAAGTGATCGGCCGGCGGCCGGAGCTTGCCGAGCTGGGCGAGCTGATCGCTGGCCTGCAAGCAGGAGCGCGTGCATGAAGGCGATGATTCTGGCAGCAGGCAAAGGCGAGCGCATGCGCCCGCTGACCCTGCACACGCCCAAGCCGCTGATACCGCTGGCGGGGCGCCCGCTGATCGAATACCACCTGATGGCGCTTGCGGCGACAGGGGTCACCGACGTGGTGATCAACCACGCCTGGCTGGGTCAGCAGATCGAGGACCACCTGGGCGATGGCAGCCGTTACGGCCTGCGTATCGCCTATTCCCCGGAAGGCGAGCCGCTGGAGACCGGAGGCGGTATTGTCAAGGCCTTGCCCTTGCTGGGAGATGCGCCGTTCCTGCTGATCAACGGTGATATCTGGACCGAGTACGATTTCTCCCATCTACAGGCGCCGCTGCAAGGGTTGGCTCACCTGGTGCTGGTGGACAACCCCGGGCATCACGGCCAAGGCGATTTTCGCCTGGCCGGCACTCAGGTGGTCGATGGGGACGGTGCACCCGGCACGTTGACCTTCAGCGGTATCTCGGTGTTGCATCCGGCGTTGTTCGAAGGCTGCACACCTGGCGCCTTCAAGTTGGCGCCCTTGCTGCGCCAGGCCATGGCCAGCGGCCAGGTGAGCGGTGAGCATTTTGCCGGGCACTGGGTCGATGTGGGTACCGTCGAGCGCCTGGCCGAGGCCGAGCGTCTGCTGGGCGAGCAGCGCTGAGATGTGGTGGCCAGGCACGTTGATCGGGACTGGGGCAGGGTTTGCCATCGCCAGCATTCCGGGTGCCCTGCTCGGTGCACTGCTGGGGCAGATGATGGACCGTCACCTGCGCCTGCAAGGCTGGGACGATGTGCGCGAGCGGTTGGGCGGGCGCCCGGCGCCAAGGGACGAAGAATTGCTGTTTGTGCTGCTGGGGCGCCTGGCCAAAAGCGATGGGCGTGTGGTCGAGCAGCATATCCAGCAGGCTCGGCAGGAAATGGCCCGGCTGAACCTGGATGAAGCGGCCAGGTTGCGGGCGATCGATGCTTTCAATCGGGGCAAGGGTGGCAAGGAACGGTTGGGCAGCTATCTGCGCCGGATCCGCCAGCAGCCCCATGCGGCCGAAGGCACCTTGCGCGCCAGCTGGCGCATGGTCTGGGCCGACGGCAAGATGGGCAACAAGGAGCGTGAGCTGCTGCTGGACTGGGGACACAAACTGGGCATGAGCCGGCGCCAGGTGCAGGCCATGTCCCAGGAGTACGAACCTCGTCGAACGGCTGGCATGGCAGGGGTCGGCATGACCTATGCCGCAGCGATGCGCCTGCTTGGCGTGGACACCGATACCGACGGCGCACTTGTCAAACAGGCTTATCGCCGACTGGTCAGTCGTCATCACCCGGACAAGCTGGCCGGCACTGGCGCCAGCGAGGCGCAACTGCGCGAAGCCACCGAGCGAACTCGCGAGCTGCACCAGGCCTACGCGCTGATCCGTAAGCGCCGGGATCTCTAGCCGGCACCGAGCGCCGGCAGTGATCCTGCCCTGCCTGCGAAATCAGGGCTGCATCCAGCCCCGCACGCGACGAAACAACTGTTCCTGGTCGGCGGCCTGATTGCCCGGCATGGCGATCAGGGACAACTGGCGGTATTGACTGTCTTTCTGCCGCTTGCTGGCCTGCAGGCGCTGCATCGCAGCGTTGCGGTCTGCGCTGCGGGTCACGTAGTAGATGTCGGCCGTGGGCACTTTCAGGGTAGGCGTCAGGCTTTCCAGGTCATGCTCGACGCGGGCAGGGGTCTGGGCGGCCACCATGACCAGCTTCTGCACCTCTGGCGGCTGCTTTTCGCTCAGGTAACGGGCTGCCCAGTAGGCGCCGCTGCCATGACCGATCAACACGATACTGCGAGCATTGTGTTGCTGGGCGAACGCGATGGCGGCGTCCAGGCGGGCGAAAATGCGCTCGGCATCGGCAGGGTCGGCCTGCTGGCTGGCAGCTTCGGCGTCGGTGCCTTGAGCCGCTTCGGGCTCGGCAGCGGTGGCTTGCGCCACGTTGGCGTTGGCGTCGGCAGGTTCGTCCTTGGCAGGCGCCGTTTGCCCATCGGCCTGAGCAGGCGCGGTGGCAGGCTTGGTTTCCACACGTGCCAATGGGCTGTCGAGCAGCAGGTCAGGCAGGCTCACGCTCAGGCTGTGCCAGCCCACATCCGGAAATTTCTGGCGCAGCGGGCCCACGGCGTTGGGCCAGTCTGCCGTTTCGCCAGCACCCGGCACGATGATCACCGCGCCCTGTGGGTCGCTGTCGTTGGCGGCCTTCCACAACGCAAGGAAACTGTCAGTACCGGCTTGCAGGGTTTGCTGCTCGGCCTTGGGCACGCGGCGTTCGAGTGCCTGGGCGTCCTCCTGGCTGCGCTCGATCAGGGGCGGGCGCGAGGGCGCAGCTTCGGTGGCTGCCGGCGCTTTCTCAGGCGGGGTCGCCGGTGCGTCGTCAGCCAGCGCAGCCACAGGAAGGAGCGAGACCAGGCAGCACATTGCCAGCGTCGTGCGATAGAGTGTGAACATGTCTCAACCCAAGGCAAGAATGATACCGGCAGCGTAATGGTATTTGCCCGTTACGGCCACGGTCGATGGCCGCCCCTGTGTGGACGAACGTGTAGATGAAGCGATTGCATCGCCTGTTGATGATCGGCTGCCTGTGGCTGCCGCTGATGGCCGTGGCAAGGCCTGAGGCGGTGCCAGAGGTCGCGCTGGAGCCGACGCAGCAACAGTGGCTCGACACCCACCGCAGCCTGCGCGTTGGGTTGGTACTGCAAGCCCCCTATGCCCAGTTCGATCGCCGCCTGCAGCAACTGTACGGCGCTAACGTGGAGCTGGTAAGCAGCCTGGCCAAAGTGCTGCATCTGGACCTCACGTGGCGCCATTATCCAGACCAGGCCAGTCTCGAACGGGCCTTGCAGGCAGGGGAGATCGACTTCGCACCAGGCTTGACTCAGACACCGGCCACGTTGCGCCTGTGGTTGTTCAGCGACCCCTACATGCGCGTGCCGCAGCTGATCGTTGGGCCACGCAACGCGGCGCTGGGCGTTGAGCTGGAGAAACTGGACGCAGCCCAGCGCGTGGCCGTGCGCATGCCAGGGGCACTGGCCAACTACCTGCGTGCCAACTACGGCAACCTGAACCTGCAGGGAGTGCCGAACGACCGTGAAGCCTTGCAACTGGTGGTCGCAGGGCAGGCCAGCTATGCCGTCCTGGACGAGGCCCAACTGAGTCGCCTGTCCCGTGAAAGCGAGTTCAGCGAACTGGCGGTCGTGGGGGATATCGGCCTGCCGCAACTGCTGCGCATGGGTTCTCGGCCAGACTGGCCACGGTTGGCCGAGGTGTTGGAGCGTGGCTTGCAGGCATTGCCGGCCAAGGAACTGGAACAGCTGCATCAGCGCTGGTTGCAGCCCAGGTACTCCAGGATCAGCGAGTCGCCAGGGTTCTGGCAAAACCTGGCCTTGTTGCTGGGGCTGTTGCTGATCTGCGCATTGATCACCTTGGTATGGCAGCGCCGCCAGCAGAGTCAGCTGGAGCGCAGCCTGTTGGCCACCCGTGAGCGACTGGTAGAGCGGCATGCGCGCGATGAAGCCTCGCGCCTGAGTCAGTTCGCCATCGATCAGAGCACCGTGGGTATTCTGTGGGTCAATTGGGACAGCCATGTGCGCTATGCCAACCCGGCCGCTGAGCGCATGCTGGGCTATGGCGAAGGCGCCTTGCTGGAAAGGCCTTTGGGAGACTTCGAACCCTCGCTGAGCATGGAACGCTGGCTGGACCTGTGGAAAGGCGCGCGTTCAGGCGACAGCGGTGCCGGGCAGTTCGAAACCCGATGCCTGCGTGCTGACGGTTGCCTGCTGCCGGTGGAGCTGTCATTGAGTTTCCTGCGATTTCGCGATGCGGAATACCTGGTGGTGTACATGGCTGATGTCACCGAGCGCCATCGCGCCACGGCTGCCTTGCGCGAAAGCGAGGCACGCCTCAAGGGAATCGCTGGCAACGTGCCAGGGTTGGTGTTTCGCCTGGAGCGGGACCCGGCTGAAAAGGGGCTTGAATTTCCCTATGTCAGCGAGGGGAGTGAGGCATTGGTGGGTTATACGCCTGGCGAGATCCAGCACCCACAGATGGGGCTGCGCAACCTGGTGCACCCCGACGACCGCGCCGATTATCACCGGGTGCAGGACCTGGCGCTGGCCAATGAGCAGGACTGGGCCTGGCAGGGGCGCATCCTGACGCGTCAGGGCGAGCAACGCTGGGCCGACATCAAGGCCAGCACCCGGCGCCTGGGTAATGGCCAACTGGTCTGGGATGGGGTGGTCTGGGACATCACCCAGGGCAAGCGCGCCGAGCAGGCCCTGGCCCGTTCCCAGGAGCAACTGCGCGAACTTTCGGCGCACCTGGAAAGCGTGCGCGAGGAGGAAAAAGCCCGAATCGCCCGCGAGGTGCACGATGAGTTGGGCCAGATGCTGACCGTGCTCAAACTCGAAGTGTCCATGTGCGAACTGGCCTTTGCCGAACTGGACCCCGGCCTCAATGAGCGGCTGACGACCATGAAGCGTCTGATCAGCCAGCTGTTTCAGCTGGTACGCGATGTCGCCACCGCGCTGCGCCCGCCCATTCTGGATGCGGGGATTGCCTCGGCCATCGAGTGGCAAGCCCGACGCTTCGAGGCGCGCACCCAGATTCCTTGCCTGGTGCAGGTTCCTGACCAGCTGCCGGCATTGAGCGACGCCCGGGCAACGGGCCTTTTCCGTATCCTTCAGGAAGCGCTCACCAATGTGATGCGCCACGCCCAGGCGCACAGCGTGGAAATCGAGCTGGTGCGCGAGGCCGGGCATTTGCGCATGACGGTCAGTGATGACGGGCAGGGTTTCTGCCCCGACCAGCCGCGCCCCAGCTCCTTTGGCCTGGTCGGGATGCGCGAGCGGGTATTGATGATGGGCGGCAGCATGGTGCTGCACAGTGAGCCCGGCGACGGCACGCGCTTGAGCGTAGCCATTGCCCTGGAGCAGGAGGAGCGAACGTGATTCGAGTGCTGGTGGCCGAGGACCACACCATTGTCCGGGAGGGGATCAAGCAGTTGATCGGGCTGGCGAAGGACATGCAGGTGGTAGGGGAAGCCGCAAACGGCGAGCAGTTGCTCGATAGCCTGCGGCACATCCGGTGTGACGTGGTGCTGCTGGATATTTCGATGCCGGGCGTGAGTGGCCTGGAAGCGATCCCGCGCATCCGTGCCCTGCACGATGCGCCTGCGATCCTGATGCTGTCGATGCACGATGAGGCGCAGATGGCGGCCCGCGCCCTGAAGGCCGGCGCGGCTGGGTACGCTACCAAGGACAGCGACCCGGCCTTGTTGCTGGCGGCGATACGTCGGGTAGCTGGGGGCGGGCGTTACATCGATCCGGCGCTGGCCGACCGCATGGTCTTCGAAGTGGGCCTGACCGAATCCAGGCCGTTGCACACCTTGCTGTCGGAACGAGAATTTTCGGTGTTCGAACGCCTGGCCCAGGGCGCCAACGTCAATGACATCGCCCAGCAACTGGCGTTATCGAGCAAGACCATCAGCACCCACAAGGCGCGCTTGATGCAGAAGCTGAAAGTGAATTCGCTGGCCGAGCTGGTCAAGTATGCGATGGAGCACAAGCTGATCTGATTGCGACATTCAGGGCCGTGCCATCGCTGTCGTGAGCCGGTGCGTAGACCAAGGCTGCCGGCACGCACGCAGCGCCGGCGCTTGCATGGGCGCGGTCGTGCGCTCAAGGACTGACGGTCGAACGCCTCAAACTGTGTGGGCTTGTGTTCTGAAAGCGCCATGCTTGTAGGGCGTTCCCTACAACAAATCTTCCATCCGGACGATGGCATTCTCTCTGGGCGCCCGATTTCCGGGGGGATGCGGCTCTTCTACGCTTTGCCTCACGCAGTCATCCAACAATAAGGTGCAGGCATGAGTGAGGCGAAGTCGAACGCTGCCACCGGCGAAACGCTGGTCAGCTTCCGTGGTGTGCAGAAGAGCTACGACGGCGAGTCGCTGATCGTCAAGAACCTCAACCTCGACATCCGCAAGGGCGAGTTCCTCACCCTGCTAGGGCCTTCCGGGTCCGGCAAGACCACCAGCCTGATGATGCTGGCCGGCTTCGAAACCCCCACAGCCGGGGAAATTCAGCTGGCCGGTCGCTCCATCAACAATGTGCCCCCGCACAAGCGCGATATCGGCATGGTGTTCCAGAACTACGCCTTGTTCCCGCACATGACCGTGGCCGAGAACCTCGCCTTTCCGCTGACCGTGCGCAACCTGAGCAAGACCGATATCACCGAGCGAGTCAAACGGGTATTGAACATGGTTCAGCTCGACAGCTTCGCCAAGCGCTATCCGGGCCAATTGTCCGGTGGGCAGCAGCAGCGCGTGGCCCTGGCGCGGGCGCTGGTGTTCGAGCCGCAGTTGGTGTTGATGGACGAGCCACTGGGCGCGCTGGACAAGCAACTGCGCGAACACATGCAGATGGAGATCAAGCACATCCACCAGCGCCTGGGCGTGACCGTGGTGTACGTGACCCACGACCAGGGCGAAGCGCTGACCATGTCCGATCGGGTGGCGGTGTTCCACCAAGGGGAAATTCAGCAGATCGCCGATCCGCGCACCTTGTATGAAGCACCCAGCAACACGTTCGTCGCCAACTTCATCGGTGAGAACAACCGCCTCAACGGCACCTTGCTGAGCCATGACGGTAACCGCTGCCAGGTGCAGCTGGCGCGCGGCGAGCGGGTCGAAGCCTTGGCGGTCAACGTGGGCCAGCCAGGCGAAGCGGTGACTCTGTCGATCCGCCCGGAGCGGGTACGGCTCAACGGCCACAGTGAGCACTGCGCCAACCGCTTTTCCGGCCGTGTGGCCGAATTCATCTACCTGGGCGACCACGTGCGCGTTCGCCTTGAAGTGTGTGGCAAGGCCGACTTCTTCGTGAAGCAGCCCATCGCCGAACTCGACCCGGCCTTGGCCGTGGGCGATGTGGTGCCACTGGGTTGGGAAGTGGAACACGCCCGTGCACTGGATCCGATCACCGAAGCCCATTGATGGTTTGCAGCACCAACCCTGAACTGTGGAGAGAATAATAATGCGCAAGCAGTTGAAACTGACCGCCCTGGCCCTGGGGCTGTTCGCCGCTGGCCAGAGCATGGCTGCGGACCTGACCGTGGTCTCGTTCGGCGGCGCCAACAAGGCCGCCCAGGTCAAGGCGTTCTACGAGCCGTGGGAAAAGGCCGGCAAGGGCAAGATCGTCGCCGGTGAGTACAACGGTGAAATGGCCAAGGTCAAGGCCATGGTCGACACCAAGAGCGTCTCCTGGAACCTGGTCGAGGTGGAATCACCCGAACTGGCCCGAGGCTGCGACGAGGGCATGTTCGAAGAGCTCGATCCTGCGCTGTTTGGCAATGAGGCCGACTACGTGCCAGGCGCGATCCAGCCTTGTGGTGTCGGCTTCTTCGTTTGGTCGACGGTGCTGGCCTACAACGCCGACAAGCTCAAGACCGCCCCGAGCAGCTGGGCTGATTTCTGGGACACCGAGAAATTCCCAGGCAAACGCGGCCTGCGCAAAGGTGCCAAGTACACCCTGGAATTCGCTTTGATGGCCGATGGTGTGGCGCCCAAGGACGTGTACAAGGTGCTGGGCACCAAAGAGGGCGTGGACCGCGCCTTCAAGAAGCTCGACCAGCTCAAGCCGAGCATCCAGTGGTGGGAAGCCGGCGCCCAGCCGCCGCAGTACCTTGCCTCGGGCGACGTGGTCATGAGTTCGGCCTACAACGGGCGCATCGCTGCGGTGCAGAAGGAGAGCAACCTGAAGGTGGTGTGGAACGGCGGCATCTATGACTTCGATGCCTGGGCCATTCCCAAGGGCGCCAAGAACAGCGACGAGGCGAAGAAATTCATCGCCTTCAGCGTGCAGCCTGAACAGCAGAAGATCTATTCCGAAAACATCGCCTATGGCCCGGCCAACAGCAAGGCGGTCGACCTGCTGTCCGAAGAGGTCAAGAAAGACATGCCGACCACGCCTGAGAACATCGCCAACCAGGTGCAGATCGACGTGGCGTTCTGGGCGGACAACAGCGAGCAGCTGGAGCAACGTTTCAACGCCTGGGCGGCGAAGAAGTAAACGTCCAGTGCAAGGGGCTGCGCTGCGGCCCCTCTTTCAGTGTGTATCGTGGAGTTCGCCATGGCCATTGCAGTGCCCCTCAACGAAGGCGCCGGTCCCAATCTCAAACAGCGCCTTAAACACGCCGAGCGGGTCAACCGCTGGAAGGCCCAGGCGCTGATCGCGCCCCTGGCGCTGTTTTTGCTGCTGGTGTTTCTGGTGCCGATCGCAGCCTTGTTGTACAAGAGCGTCGGTAACCCGGAAGTGGTCGCCGGCTTGCCGCGCACGGTCGATATCATCACTCAGTGGGATGGCAAGGGCTTGCCTGGCGAGGACGTCTACAGGGCGTTGAGCCAGGACTTGGCCGAATCGCGCAAGAACCAGACCCTGGGTGACCTGTCCAAGCGCTTGAACATGGAGCTGGCCGGCTACCGCAGCCTGTTGGCCAAGACCGCGCGGGCGCTGCCCTTCAAGACCGAGCCTGCCTCCTACAAGGACGGCTTGCAGGCGCTGGACGAGCGCTGGGGCGACCCCGCCTATTGGCAGGCGATTCGCCGCAATACCAGTACCCTGACACCCTTCTACCTGCTGGCGTCGCTGGACCACCGCATCGACGACCTGGGCGAGTTGGCCAAGGCCACGCCGGACCAGGCTATCTACCTGGACATTTTCACCCGCACCCTGTGGATGGGCGTGGTGATCACCGCCATCTGCCTGGTGCTGGCCTATCCGCTGGCTTACCTGCTGGCCAACCTGCCGACACGCCAGAGCAACCTGTTGATGATCCTGGTTTTGCTGCCGTTCTGGACCTCGATTCTGGTACGGGTGGCAGCCTGGATCGTGCTGCTGCAGTCAGGCGGGCTGATCAACAGCGCGCTGATGGCCATGGGCATCATCGATCAGCCGCTGGAGCTGGTCTTCAACCGTACCGGCGTGTACATCTCGATGGTGCACATCCTGCTGCCGTTCATGATCCTGCCGTTGTACAGCGTGATGAAAGGCATCTCCCCGAGCTACATGCGCGCGGCCATCTCGCTGGGCTGCCATCCCTTCGCGAGCTTCTGGCGGGTGTACTTCCCGCAGACCTATGCCGGGGTAGGGGCAGGGTGCTTGCTGGTGTTCATTCTGGCCATCGGCTACTACATCACCCCGGCGCTGCTTGGCAGCCCGAACGACCAGATGGTCAGTTATTTCGTGGCGTTCTACACCAACACCAGCATCAACTGGGGCATGGCCACCGCGCTGGGCGGTCTACTGCTGCTGGCCACCGTGCTGCTGTACCTGATCTATAGCTGGCTGGTCGGCGCCAGCCGCCTGCGTCTGAGCTGAGGAGCCTTGTCATGCTGAGCCCTTACATGTCGCCCATCGAGCGGGTCTGGTTCTACAGCCTGCGCATTCTCTGCGGCCTGATATTGCTGTTTCTGATCTTGCCGGTGCTGGTGATCGTGCCCCTGTCGTTCAACAGCGGCAGCTTCCTGGTCTACCCACTGCAAGGCTTCTCGCTGCAGTGGTACCAGGACTTCTTCGGCTCGGCCGAGTGGATGCGGGCCTTGAAGAACAGCATCATCGTAGCTCCGGCGGCGACCGTGCTGGCCATGGTCTTCGGAACGCTGGCGGCCATCGGGCTGACCCGCGGTGACTTCCCCGGCAAGTCCCTGGTAATGGCCCTGGTGATATCACCGATGGTGGTGCCGGTGGTGATCATTGGCGTGGCCAGCTACCTGTTCTTCGCGCCTCTGGGCCTTGGCAACAGTTTCACCTCGTTGATTCTGGTGCACGCGGTGTTGGGTGTCCCGTTTGTCATTATCACCGTGTCGGCGACGCTGCAAGGCTTCAACTACAACCTGGTGCGCGCGGCTGCCAGCCTGGGTGCTTCGCCGCTGCTGGCGTTTCGCAGGGTGACCTTGCCGCTGATCGCACCAGGGGTGATTTCCGGGGCCTTGTTTGCCTTCGCCACATCCTTCGACGAGGTGGTGGTGACCTTGTTCCTGGCCGGGCCAGAGCAGGCGACCCTGCCACGGCAGATGTTCAGTGGCATTCGCGAGAACCTGAGCCCGACCATCGCGGCTGCGGCAACCCTGCTGATCGGTTTTTCGGTGGTGCTGCTGCTGACCCTGGAATGGCTGCGGGGGCGCAGCGAGAAGCTGCGGACCCAGCAACCGGCCTGACAGCGCTGTCTGCGCTGGCTTGTCAGCCCTTGTGGCGGCAGACAAGCCAGCGCCTGTTGCAACCGCTGCTCGCCACGCGTTGATACCAATCAGCCTTCACCCCGTTGCCTGAGTTACAATGCGCCCCACCGTGATTCTGCCCAACAGGTGCGCCATGCAGCCCTACGCTATTGCTCCCTCCATTCTTTCCGCCGACTTCGCCCGTCTGGGCGAGGAAGTCGATAATGTCCTGGCCGCAGGCGCCGATATCGTCCACTTCGACGTGATGGACAACCACTACGTACCCAACCTGACCATTGGTCCCATGGTCTGCGCCGCACTGCGCAAGTACGGCGTGACCGCACCGATCGACGTGCACCTGATGGTCAGCCCTGTTGACCGCATCATCGGCGACTTCATCGAGGCCGGCGCCACCTACATCACCTTCCATCCCGAAGCGACCCAGCACATCGACCGTTCGTTGCAACTGATCAAGGACGGCGGCTGCAAGGCCGGCCTGGTGTTCAACCCGGCCACCAGTCTGGACGTCCTGAAATACGTGATGGACAAGGTCGACATGGTGCTGCTGATGAGCGTCAACCCAGGCTTCGGTGGTCAGAAGTTCATTCCGGGCACGCTCGACAAGCTACGTGAAGCGCGCGCGCTGATCGACGCCAGCGGCCGCGACATTCGTCTGGAAATCGACGGTGGCGTCAACGTGAACAACATCCGCGAGATCGCCGCCGCCGGTGCCGATACGTTCGTGGCCGGGTCGGCGATCTTCAACGCCCCTGACTACCAGCAGGTCATTGCCCAGATGCGCAGCGAACTGGCACAGGCCCGCCCATGAGCGGCTTCGAGCAGCTGTTCCCAGGAGCGCTGCCCAGGCTGGTGATGTTCGACCTGGATGGCACCTTGGTCGACTCCGTCCCGGACCTGGCCGCAGCGGTGGACCGCATGCTGCTCGAACTCGGCCGACCCGCCGCGGGCCTCGATGCCGTGCGCCACTGGGTAGGCAATGGCGCGCAGGTGCTGGTACGTCGTGCGCTGGCGGGTGACATCGACCACGCTGGAGTGGACGATGCCCTGGCCGAGCAGGCCTTGGCGCTGTTCATGGACGCCTACGCCGAAAGCCACGACCTGACGGTCGTGTACCCAGGTGTGCAGGACACCTTGCGCTGGCTGCGCAAGCGGGGCGTGGAAATGGCCTTGATCACCAATAAGCCGGAGCGCTTCGTGGGGCCTTTGCTGGACCAGATGAAGCTGGGCAGCTATTTCCGCTGGATCATCGGCGGAGACACCCTGGCGCAGAAGAAACCGGACCCAGCAGCGTTGCTGTTCGTGATGCAGATGGCCGGCGTGACGCCGCAGCAAGCGTTGTTCGTCGGCGATTCGCGTAGCGATGTGCTGGCAGCCAAGGCAGCTGGCGTGCAATGCGTTGGGCTGACCTATGGCTACAATCATGGGCGGCCTATCGAAGAAGAGTCGCCCAGCCTCGTGATCGATGACCTGCGGGCTTTGTTGCCCGGTTGCGTAGACCCTGCCACTGGGATAACGTTGGCGGACCTTCAAGCCTCAGACCAAAAAGGGTCCAACGTGGCGGTTACCGGCAAATTCTGGATGAAAGTCATCAAGGCCCTGGCCCGATGGCGTTGGCGCGCCTGACGCCTGCCTGCCGGCGCATGCCGGCCCATCCGTTTGCCCGAACCAACGCTGTTTGCCACGAGGCTACTCATGATCCGCGAAGAATTCCTGCGCCTGGCCGCTGCCGGCTATAACCGCATCCCCCTGGCCTGCGAGACCCTGGCCGACTTCGATACGCCCCTGTCGATTTACCTGAAACTGGCTGACCAGCCCAACTCCTACCTGCTCGAGTCGGTGCAGGGCGGCGAGAAATGGGGGCGGTATTCGATGATTGGTTTGCCGTCGCGGACCGTGCTGCGCGTCCATGGCTACCACGTGACCATCCTGCAGGATGGTGTCGAGGTCGAAAGCCATGACGTCGAGGACCCCATGGCGTTCGTCGAAACCTTCAAGCAGCGCTACAACGTGGCCGACGTTCCCGGGCTGCCGCGCTTCAACGGTGGACTGGTCGGCTATTTCGGTTATGACTGCGTGCGCTACGTGGAGAAGCGTCTGGGCGCGAGTCCCAATCCGGACCCGCTAGGGGTGCCGGACATCCTCCTGATGGTCTCGGATGCCGTGGTGGTGTTCGACAACCTGGCTGGCAAGATGCACGCCATCGTGCTGGTGGACCCTGCTCAGGAACACGCTTACGAGCAGGGCCAGGCGCGCCTGCAAAGCCTGCTCGAAACGCTTCGCCAGCCCATTACGCCACGCCGCGGGCTGGACCTGAGCGGGCCTCAGGCCGCCGAGCCTGCATTCCGGTCGAGCTATACGCGCGATGACTATGAGCATGCCGTCGGCCGTATCAAGGAATACATCCTGGCTGGGGATTGCATGCAGGTGGTGCCGTCGCAGCGCATGTCCATCGACTTCAAGGCAGCACCCATCGACCTTTATCGCGCCTTGCGTTGCTTCAACCCGACGCCGTACATGTATTTCTTCAACTTTGGGGACTTTCACGTCGTCGGCAGCTCCCCTGAAGTGCTGGTGCGGGTCGAGGACAACCTGGTCACGGTGCGCCCCATTGCCGGTACTCGCCCACGCGGAGCAACGGAGGAGGCCGACCGTGCGCTGGAAGACGACTTGCTGTCGGATGACAAGGAAATTGCAGAGCACCTGATGCTCATCGACCTGGGGCGCAACGATGTCGGCCGCGTATCGTCGACAGGCAGCGTGCGCCTGACCGAGAAGATGGTGATCGAGCGTTATTCCAACGTCATGCACATCGTTTCCAACGTCACCGGCCAGTTGCGCGAAGGGTTGACGGCGATGGACGCACTGCGTGCCATTTTGCCTGCCGGTACGCTGTCCGGCGCGCCCAAGATCCGTGCGATGGAGATCATCGATGAGCTGGAGCCGGTCAAACGCGGGGTTTATGGCGGTGCAGTGGGGTATTTCGCCTGGAACGGCAACATGGACACGGCAATCGCCATCCGTACCGCTGTGATCAAGGATGGAGAGCTGCACGTACAGGCCGGCGGTGGCATTGTCGCCGACTCGGTGCCAGCGCTGGAGTGGGAAGAAACCATCAACAAGCGTCGGGCCATGTTCCGCGCGGTGGCATTGGCCGAACAGACCACTTCGCGGTAGGTGGCAGTCGCTTGAGATATCGCAGCCCATGCCCTTGTAGGCGCGGCCTTGTCGGGGCGCCGGACCGGCCCCGACAAGTTGTGCTGCGAAGCTGACATGCTGGGTCTGCTGCGCAGCCCGTCGCGGCCGGTCAGTCGCCCCGACAAGACCGCTTCTACAGAACGGTCCATGAGTGGCCTCGACAGGCGCCACAGCAGCCTCAGGATTTCGATAAGCGTCAAGTGTTGATCAGGGCTGGTCCTCTGCTAGAAGTCCACGCTAATGCCGAGGCTCACGCCTTGTTGCTTGAGCTCATCGCTCTTGCGCCAGTTGTACCCGGCACGCACATTCACGCCTGCCACCACTTCATGACTGACCCCAACGCTGGCTCGGGTCAGGTTGCTATGGGGGGTATAGCCGTCGAGCGTGAAATCATTGTCCGGCAGAGCGGTGAATTTCAGGCGTACGTCCTGCTCGTCATGCTCGAACTCGTGCTCACGGGCCACCTCGCCAAATACACGGGTAGCAGGCAATACCTGCACGCTACCCAGCAGGCCCAGGCCCAGCCGTCGTGACGTGCGCTCCTGGTCATCGAACCCCAGCGCGGTCGCACGATCACTTCTTTCGTCATAGCCATCGACCTTGACCCTGGCATAGTCGGCGCTCAGGAATGGCGCCAGCTGCCAGCGGGCACTGTCCGGCGCCAGGTTATAGCCCAGTCGGCCAGACACGGCCCATGTCTCGCCCTGGGTATCGCCTTTTTCACTACGCTCGCTCACCCCCAGCGCGAAGGTGCGTTTCAGATCGTCATAATCCAGGTGCCCGACGGTCAATGCCGCATCTGCCCACCAGCGGTTCTGACGGTACTGCGCGAAGGCACTGGCCAGGTAGCTGTCGAGTGTGTAGTCCGAATCATGGCTGCCCACTTCCAGCTTCTGCCGGTACACGCCGCCAGCCAGCCCCAGCCGCCAGGCACCGTCAACCCGGTAGCTACCGCCGACGGTCAGGTTGTAACCGTGGCCGTCACCACTGGCGGCTCTGCGTTGCCCGCCGAAGTCCAGGTCTTGCGCACCAGCGGCGATGAAAGGCTGCCATTGACCAACAGCTTGCCACGGGGCCTGCCATTGGTTGCGCAGTTCATCCTGATGAGCTCTAACGCTGGCGTGGGCCATTTCGGGCAGCAGGGTGAGCTCCCAAGGGGCGGCCAGAACGGAGTAGGCGTAATCGGCGATCAGTTGCTGGCCAGCAATGGTCGGGTGCACGGCGTCGTTGAACAATAACTTCGTAGGGTCTGGCGTGCTGCCATTGGCGCCGTACACCGGGTTGCCGACGCAGCTTTCGCCGCTGTAGCACGTACCGACCAGGTTCTGGTCGCTGGCCAGTCCGAACTGAGCGGGATTGGCGAGGGCCTCGCTCAGCAATAGCGGAACATTCAAGGGGATGACCTGAGCGTCGATTTGCCTGAGCTGACTGAGCAGTGCCTGGTTGAAGGCACCGGACAGCAATGACAGAGGATTTTGCTGTGGCGTACCGCTGAAGTTGGGCGTCTGGCCAAGATCGGGCAACAGCCAGACCATGATGTAGCGGGCACCACCCTGTTGCAGGGCCTGAGCACTGGCGGCCAGGCGTGCGCCGGCAGCCACGGTGTCGGCTGGGCTGTTGACCAGGCCCTGCAGAAAGTCGTTGCCGCCGCCTGTCACGTAATACAGTGCATTGGGATCGGCGCGAAGGCCGGTGGCCAGATAGCCAGGCTTTTCCCGAAGCACCAAGCCTGCGCCCGGGCGCCCGGGTGGGATGACCGTGCTGGAGGTGGTGGTGATGGAGTCCAGGATCTGCCGAGTGGTATAGCCCCCAACCGCCCAGTTGTTACCATCGGGCAGGCCCAGCGCCGCATTGACTGGCGATGTGGAAGGCCCAAGCGCATTGGCGTCCAAGCCCAGGCGAGCGCCCAGGATCATCGGCGACACCGGTGCATAGCTGCCATCGGCGTTGCGGTTGGTGAAGCGAAGGCCTGCGAACTGGCCGGCGTCGCTCAGGCTGTCACCGAACACGATCAATGAAGCGTATGGGTCAGGGGATGCGAATGCCTGGCCGCAGGCCAATGCCAGGGAGGCGGCGGTGACGCGCAATAACGGTACGTTGAGCATCGATAAACATCCTTTTCTTTGTTTTTATCAGGACAACCTCATCGACCTTAGCAAAACGGCGTGCATCGCACCTGATGCCATTCGTTTCCCAGTGTTTACGGGCATATTGCGCCCGTCGCCCCGGTAGGCTACTGTGCCGAGACGTATGAGCGAGACCTACCCTGTGTTGATCGTCAGCAAACTCTTGATGCGCGTTATCAAGGCCCACGCCCGTTGGCGTTGGCGCGCCTGACTTTATCCTCTGCCGGTTCGTCCGGCCCGCCCTTGTTTGCCTTCCTGTCTCAACGTCATTAGCGGCTAAGTTGCGCCTGCGACAGGTGCAGGAAGGTTCGAATCATGAAGTCAGTAGGTTCAAGAGGTTTCATTCGATGTTACTGATGATCGACAATTACGACTCATTCACTTACAACGTCGTCCAGTACCTGGGCGAGTTAGGGGCTGATGTACGGGTCATTCGCAATGACGAAATGACCATCGCCCAGATCGAAGCCCTGGCGCCGGAGCGCATCGTCGTCTCGCCTGGGCCCTGTACGCCGAGCGAAGCCGGTGTGTCCATCGAAGCCATTCTTCATTTCGCCGGTAAATTGCCGATTCTGGGCGTGTGCCTTGGGCATCAGTCCATTGGCCAGGCGTTCGGTGGCGATGTCGTGCGGGCACGCCAGGTGATGCACGGTAAGACGAGCCCGGTCCACCATCGCGACCTTGGCGTATTCAGCGGCCTGAACAACCCCGTGACCGTGACCCGCTATCATTCGCTTGTGATCAAGCGTGAGACGCTGCCTGAGTGCCTGGAAGTGACGGCCTGGACCGCACACGAAGATGGCTCGGTCGACGAGATCATGGGGGTACGGCACAAGACGTTGAATATCGAGGGCGTGCAATTTCACCCCGAGTCGATACTCACCGAGCAGGGCCATGAACTGTTCGCCAATTTCCTCCAGCAGACCGGCGGCCACCGCTAAGGAACGAATATGGATATCAAGAGCGCGCTGGGTCGCATCGTCGGCCATCTGGACCTTTCCACCGAGGAAATGCGCGGTGTGATGCGCCAGATCATGACCGGCCAATGCAGTGATGCGCAGATTGGCGCATTTCTGATGGGCATGCGCATGAAAAGTGAAAGCATCGACGAAATCGTTGGCGCGGTGTCGGTCATGCGGGAGTTGGCTGACAAGGTCGAACTCAAAACCCTGGATGGGGTGGT
The DNA here is from genome assembly GCF_002420785.1 of Pseudomonas sp. UBA5666. Lineage (NCBI taxonomy): Bacteria > Pseudomonadati > Pseudomonadota > Gammaproteobacteria > Pseudomonadales > Pseudomonadaceae > Pseudomonas > Pseudomonas sp. UBA5666. The sequence continues at coordinate 96,050 of NZ_DIIQ01000043.1, forward strand.
CGACATTGTGGGTACCGGCGGCGATGGCGCCAATATCTTCAACGTGTCTACGGCATCGGCTTTCGTCCTGGCCGCTGCCGGCTGCACCGTCGCCAAGCATGGCAACCGGGCGGTGTCCGGCAAAAGTGGCAGCGCAGACCTGCTGGAAGCTGCTGGCATCTACCTGAACCTGACACCCGTTCAAGTGGCCCGCTGCATCGACAGCCTGGGTATCGGCTTCATGTTCGCCCAGAGTCACCACAGCGCCATGAAACATGCCGCTGGGCCGCGTCGCGATCTGGGGCTCAGGACCTTGTTCAACATGCTTGGCCCGCTTACGAATCCGGCAGGTGTGAGGCATCAGGTGGTTGGCGTCTTCACCCAGGCGCTCTGCCGTCCTCTGGCCGAGGTGCTGCACCGCATGGGCAGCAAGCATGTGCTGGTGGTGCATTCCAAGGATGGGCTGGACGAGTTCAGCCTGGCTGCGCCCACCTTCGTGGCTGAATTGAAAAATGGCGAGATTTCCGAGTACTGGGTTGAACCGGAAGACTTGGGCATGAAGAGCCAGAGCCTTCATGGCCTGGCGGTCGAGGACTCGCAGGCGTCTCTGGCGCTGATTCGTGATGCGCTGGGTCGACGCAAGACCGAGAACGGCCAGAAGGCCGCCGAGATGATCGTGCTCAATGCCGGTGCAGCCCTTTACGCCGCAGATCACGCCATGAGCCTGAAGGCCGGCGTTGAACTTGCCCACGACGTGCTGCACACCGGGTTGGCCTGGGAAAAACTGCAAGAGCTGGGTGCGTTTACAGCCGTATTCAAGGTGGAGAACGAAGCATGAGCGTGCCAACGGTGCTGGAAAAGATCATCGCCCGCAAGTTCGAAGAAGTGGCTGAACGCAGTGCCCGCGTAAGCCTTGCCGAACTTGAGCAGTTGGCCAAGGCAGCCGACGCGCCCCGTGGTTTTGCCAACGCCATGCTGCGCCAGGCTGAGCGCAAGCAGCCAGCGGTGATCGCTGAAATCAAGAAGGCCTCTCCTAGCAAAGGTGTGATCCGGGAGCATTTCGTCCCTGCAGACATTGCCGTCAGCTACGAGAAGGGCGGCGCAACCTGCCTGTCGGTGTTAACGGACGTCGATTATTTTCAGGGGGCGGACGACTACCTCCAGCAGGCGCGAGCAGCCGTATCACTGCCGGTTATCCGCAAGGACTTCATGGTCGACCCGTATCAGATCGTCGAAGCCCGTGCCTTGGGTGCAGATTGCGTGCTGCTGATCGTGTCGGCGCTCGACGATGTGAAAATGGCCGAGCTGGCGGCCACGGCCAAGTCGGTCGGGCTCGATGTGCTGGTGGAAGTGCACGATGGTGATGAACTGGAGCGCGCGCTCAAGACGCTGGACACGCCGTTGGTGGGGGTCAACAACCGTAACCTTCACACTTTCGAAGTGAACCTGGAGGCCACGCTGGACCTGCTGCCACGCATCCCCGCGGATCGGCTCGCCATTACCGAAAGCGGCATTCTCAATCAGGCCGATGTGCAGCTGATGAAAATCAACCGCGTCTATTCATTCCTGGTGGGTGAAGCGTTCATGCGGGCTGAGAACCCGGGGATCGAGCTCCAGCGCTTGTTCTTCCCTGATCAAGTGAAAAGACCATCCAGCAACTGGACTGAATGAACCAAGCCGGCCATGTTGCCGGCTTTTTCATGGCTGCCATTTGGCTCATGGGCGCCCCAATGCCAGTCGTGCAGAGGCTGTGACGCTTACGATGATGGCCGCAGCCTGCGTAACTCAATTGAAGGTGAAGCAATGACTGACCAGCCTCTGGCCCTTACCGTCGAGCAAGGGCTGTCTACTGAACAGGACCTGCTGGCCGCCGTTTGCCGGGGCGAGCGCGATAACGGTGTGTTGTTCTGGCGCCCCATTGATCAGGCGCTGGTGATGCCTCGCAGGATGAGCCGGCTGGAGCACTTTGAAGCGGCGAGTTCGCAACTGGCTGGCACTGGATGGCCAGTGCTGCTGCGCGAGACCGGCGGCGAGCCTGTACCGCAGTCCCATTCGACGGTAAATATTGCCCTGGTCTATGCGGCCCCGCGCAGTGAGGGCGATCAGGGGCGTATCGAAAAAGCCTATCAGCGCTTGTGCCTGCCGCTGTGCGAGGTGCTGCAGGCGTGGGGGGGGGTCGCCTCGGTTGGCGAGATCGAGGGCGCATTCTGCGATGGCCGCTACAACGTCAACCTCAATGGCCGCAAGTTGGTAGGGACCGCTCAGCGCTGGCGCCAGAGCGTCGCAGGCAAAGGCCCGGTGGTGCTGGTGCATGGCGCATTGCTGTTGGACAACGATCGCGAGGCGATGGTAGCCGCCGTCAACCACTTCAATACGTGCTGCAACCTTGAACAGCGATGCCGCCCCGATGCCCACATCGCCCTGCATGAGGTAGTACCGGCGGCGCCGTGGTTTGCACAGCTGTCGCAAGCGTACGCGCAGGTGCTGGCTGAGGTGCCCATCAGCTAGCGGGTGCCGTGTACCACCATGGTCTTGCCATTGACCTGGACCAGGCTGCGTTCTTCCAGGTCCTTCAGGACGCGGCCGACCATCTCCCGTGAACAACCGACGATTCGCCCGATTTCCTGGCGGGTGATCTTGATCTGCATGCCGTCTGGATGGGTCATGGCGTCGGGCTGCTTGCACAAGTCGAGCAAGCACCGGGCAACTCGGCCGGTTACATCGAAGAAAGCCAGGTCACCGACTTTGCGGGTAGTGTCGCGCAGGCGCTGGGCCATCTGGCTACTGACGGCGTAGAGCATGTCTGGCTCATGTCGTACCAGTTCGCGGAACTTGTCGTAGCTGATTTCGGCCACTTCGCACTCGGTCTTGGCCCGAACCCACGCGCTGCGATGCTGCTGCGCCTCAACCGGTTCGAACAGCCCTAGCTCACCGAAGAAGTCACCGCTGTTGAGGTAGGCGATGATCATCTCATGGCCATTTTCGTCTTCGATGAGGATGGTGACCGACCCCTTGATGATGAACGACAACGTCTGCGCGCGTTCACCTGCACTGATGATGTTGCTCTTGGCGCTGTAGCGCCGGCGTTGACAGTGCACCAGCAATTTGTCGATGTTCTTGATCTTTGGGGGTAGGGCAGAGGCTACCATCGCGAAATCCTGTTCTGTGCAGTCCATGGGCATCCATGGCAGCTGGCTGGAAAAACGCCATTCGATTGGCGCCAGCTTATCAGACACTACAAAATGTTTCGGCATTAAAGCGAGTCCTTACATGCTTTTCCCACAGCGGCACAACGACTAAGCTGACACCCTTTTTGCGAAATCAGGAGTTCGAGTGATGAAGGCACGTATCCAGTGGGCCGGTGAGGCAATGTTCCTTGGCGAATCCGGCAGCGGTCACGTCGTGGTGATGGATGGCCCACCCGAAGCCGGCGGCCGAAACCTGGGCGTCAGGCCGATGGAGATGCTGTTGCTGGGCCTGGGTGGATGCAGCAGTTTCGATGTGGTCAGCATCCTGAAGAAATCGCGCCAAGCGGTGGAGAGCTGCGAAGCGTTTCTTGAGGCCGAGCGCGCAGGTGAAGACCCGAAGATATTCACCAAGATCCACATGAATTTCGTGGTAAAGGGCCGGGGATTGAAAGAGGCGCAGGTCAAGCGTGCCGTCGAGCTTTCGGCCGAAAAATACTGTTCAGCGTCGATCATGCTCGAGCGTGCCGGGGTCGAGATCACCCATGGCTACGAGATCGTGGAACTGGGTTGAGCAAAGGGCGCGAGCTGCGTGGCGTACCGGCGACCGTCAATGGCGCAGTGCTGGCAGCGTTGCGTATAGCCAGCCTGGCAGTGCGCTTCTGACCGACTGGCTCAACGGCTCCCGGTGTTTCTGGTAAAGCAGGCCCAGCCCTATGACGCCCAGGCCGATCAAGCTGACCAACACCGGGAACAGCAATGATTCGGCAAATACGTCATACGCCAGGTACCCCAGGTAGGCGGCAACGCCAAGTGCGCCGAACACCATGAAAACGGGCCTTCGCAGCAGCACTGCCACCCCCATGAGCACAAGGTTTATCAGGCAGTAGGTGGCTTTTCCCCATTCACTGCCGCTGTCGAGCATGGTCAGCCCACCCCAGAAGGCCGCCAGACCGGCAAGATAGCCCCAGTGGGCATAATCATGCCGTGTTCTGCCATCGACCAGCAGAAACACCAGCAAGGTCGCCAATCCGAACCACAGGGATACCTCCCGGCGTTGTTCCCAACTGAATGGCGCGCCGACTACCCACTCGGTAAGGTCCATCGACATGAACCACAGGGCAACGGCAATGGGCATGACGATAAACGGGTAGGGAACTAGGCGGAGCATCATCACACCTGCAAGAACGGTAGCGGCCTCCATGGCCAGCCAACCGCCTTGTACCTGGGTGTAGTACTGGTGGTAATCGGCTTGCACGTCATCGAGCGGCCACCAACCGAGCAATCGCTCCAGTGCGAAAACGGCCAGTGGCACGATACTGACCGCGGCTGCGGCCAGTACGCCGGCCGCAACGGGTTGTTTACGCTTCTGAAGGCTGAGTGCGACCAGGGTCAGCAACCCGATGTAGGCACTGGCCACGGCCAGCAACGCGGTGTCGCCGATGCGTAGCCATGCTTCATTGAGCAGCCAGCCCATGGCCCCCATGACCAGCAGTGCGCCGAAGTAGAACGCGCCATGGGCCAGCTGCAGGCTGCCCGTCGCACTATGCCGCTGGCTGAGAAAGGCTTGCAGGGCCTGTTCCTGGTCTGGCTGGAGAATCCCCGCCTCGACCGCTCGCGCCAGGTCCTTGGCGTCGAAACGTGTTGTCATGGCGAGCCTTCAGATGCGATAGGTGCTCTTGGTCATGACCTTGGCCAGCAGGCTCATGCCAAAACGCACAGGCGCAGGGAAGCGGTAGCCACCGGCTTGCAGTGCCGCATCGGCGTGCTGTTCTTCGTCGACGCGCATCTGCTCGAGGATGGCCCGGGATTTTTCATCTTCGGCAGGGATCTGCACCAGGTGCTCATCCAGGTGCTTGCAGACCTGGTGCTCGGTGGCTGCCACGAAGCCCAGGCTCACCTTGTCACTCACCAGCCCGGCAAAAGCGCCAATGCCGAATGACATGCCGTAGAACAGCGGGTTCAGGACGCTGGGGTGGCTGTTGAGTTGACGGATCCGTTGTTCGCACCAGGCCAGATGATCGATTTCCTCATCCGCAGCGCGCTCCATGGCCTTGCGCACTGACGGCAGCTTGGCCGTCAAGGCCTGGCCTTGATAAAGCGCCTGGGCGCAGACTTCGCCGGTGTGGTTGATGCGCATCAGCCCTGCCACGTGGCGTGCCTGCCGATCTTCGAGTTCGACGGCGGGTTTGACGATGGCCGGGGACGGGCGAGAGGGTTGGCCGCTGAACGGCAGCAAGGTGCGCATGGCGGTGTCGGCCTGCAGCAACAAGCGGTCGAGCGGGGAATAGTGACGTTCGGTAGCCATCGGGCACCTCCGCAAGAATGTGCCCGACAGTTTAACCCAATCGCGCTCGAGTCGCTTGCGGTGGATCAGCCCGGTGGCCAGTTCATCTGGCGCTGGCCGAGCACGTGCATGTGAATATGGTAGACCGTCTGGCCACCTTGTTCATTGCAGTTCATGACCACGCGAAAGCCTTCCTCGCAGCCCAGCTCCCTGGCCAGGCGCTGGGCCGTGAACAGAATGTGCCCAGCCAGGCCCTTGTCTTCTTCGGTCAGGTCGTTGAGGGTGCGGATGTGCTTTTTCGGAATGACCAGAAAATGCACCGGGGCCTGGGGGGCGATGTCGTGAAATGCCAGAACCTGGTCATCTTCGTAGATGATCTTCGCCGGGATCTCTCGGTTGATGATCTTGAGGAATAAATCGTCCACAGCACTTGCTCCATGGTGAGGGTCCGGGCCGAGTGTACTCAGGCCGGAGCCGCTCGCCCAGCGACTATTCCATACCGGCTGGGCAATAACGCCGGTGAATCACACCTGCCAGCTTGCGCACCAGCCAGTTCGGCAGCAGCCGCGGGGCGATCGCCAGCCAGCGATTGCGTCGCCCCGGCAGGATCAGGGCGCGGTTGCGGGCGAGCGCGCGAACGGTGTACAGCGCCACTTCCTCGGGGCTGAGGCAGCGGCTTTTGCCTTCGAGCCGGGCTATGCGGCGCCGTGAGGAGCGTACCGGTCCCGGGCACAGCACGGAGACCTTGATGCCTGTGGGTTTGAGTTCTTCGCGCAGGGCCTGGGAGAAATTCATCACGTAGGCCTTGCTGGCGGCATAGGTGGCCATCCAGGGCCCAGGGGCCACACCGGCCAGCCCGGCAACGTTGAGGATCTGGCCGCCGCCCTGTACCGCCATCAGATTGCCGATGGCATGACACAAGCGGCTCAGCGCCAGCACATTGACTTCGAGCAGGTCCTGTTCGTCGGCCCATTCATGGGCCAGGAATGGCCCGTAGGTGCGGTGACCGGCGCAGTTGACCAGCAAATCGATGCGTCGCTCGCCTTCTTCGAGCTCGAGAACGAACCCCGACAGCCTCAGCGGTTGGCTCAGATCGCACGCACGCAACAGCACCTCGACGCCGAAACGCTGGGCAAGCTCGATGGCGACTGGCTCCAGCGTTTCACGGTGGCGTGCGACCAGGATCAGGTTGCGCCCGCGCCGTGCCAGGGCCTCCGCCAGGGCCAGGCCCAGGCCGGTGGAAGCGCCGGTGATCATGGCGTAACGGGTCATGCAGGGCTCCTGGGGCCGAAGAGGGCATCTAGTGTACAGCTTGGCAGTGGTGGATGCTGCGTTTTGCTGGGCCGCCCAAGCCTGGGAATGAGCCGCTGCAGGGCCTGTCAGTGGTGCTTATGCCGATCGGCCGTTAGCGCTGCACCGCCCAGTGCTGGGCAACACCCTCAGAACGGTTTGACCACCACCAGGATGACGACCGCCAGCAGGATCAGCACAGGTACCTCGTTGAACCAGCGATAGTAGACATGGCTGCGGGTGTTGGTGCCGGCAGCGAAGCGTTTGCGCTGGGCGCCACACACGTGGTGATAGCCGGTCAGCAGAAGCACCAGGGTGAGTTTGGCGTGCAGCCAACCCTGGCTCAGCCACCCAGGCGTGAGGTAGAGCATCCAGGCACCGAATACGTAGGTGGCGATCATCGCCGGGTTCATGATGCCTCGGTACAACTTGCGCTCCATGGTCACGAACCGGTCCTGGCTGATGCTGTCCTGGCTCTGGGCATGGTAGACGAACAGCCGTGGCAAGTAGAACAGGCCGGCGAACCAGCATACGACGCTGACAATGTGCAGCGCTTTGATCCATAGGTAGAGCATCGGGGCATTCCTTCAGGTATTCACGGTCGTCAGATAGTAGTGCCCAGGCGCCCTCAGGGACACCTGAAGTGTTGTGACAGACGCATCACGCCCCTATCATCGTGCGTTTTCCAGACGGCTCGTTGATAAGGGGCAAGCGTTATGATCAAGGTCGGTATCGTCGGCGGCACGGGTTACACCGGCGTCGAACTGTTGCGTCTGCTGGCTCAGCACCCACAGGCCGAGGTGGCGGTCATCACGTCGCGCTCAGAAGCGGGTGTAGCAGTGGCCGACATGTACCCGAACCTGCGCGGCCATTACGACGGCCTGGCATTCAGCGTGCCCGACAGCAAGGCGCTGGGCGCGTGTGACGTGGTGTTTTTCGCCACCCCTCATGGTGTCGCTCATGCCTTGGCGGGCGAGCTTCTGGCCGCGGGCACCAAGGTCATCGACCTGTCGGCCGACTTCCGCCTGCAGGACGCAGTTGAGTGGGCCAAGTGGTACGGCCAGCCTCACGGCGCGCCTGATCTGCTCGACGGTGCCGTGTATGGTTTGCCCGAGGTCAACCGCGACAAGATCCGCCAGGCACGACTGATCGCGGTTCCGGGTTGCTACCCAACCGCCACTCAACTGGGTTTCCTGCCGTTGCTGGAAGCTGGCTTGGCCGATGCGTCGCGCTTGATCGCCGACTGCAAGTCCGGTGTCAGCGGTGCCGGACGTGGTGCGGCCGTGGGGTCGCTGTTCTGCGAGGCCGGTGAGAGCATGAAGGCCTACGCGGTCAAGGGGCATCGTCACCTTCCGGAAATCAGCCAGGGCCTGCGTCTGGCTGCGGGCAAGGACATTGGGCTGACCTTCGTCCCTCACCTGACGCCGATGATCCGCGGCATCCATGCCACCTTGTATGCGACCGTCGCCGACACATCGGCCGATCTTCAGGCGCTGTACGAGAAGCGCTACGCCAACGAGCCCTTCGTGGACGTGATGCCCGCGGGTAGCCACCCCGAGACCCGTAGCGTGCGCGGCGCCAACGTCTGCCGCATCGCTGTTCATCGTCCGCAAGGCGGTGACCTGGTCGTGGTGCTGTCGGTCATCGACAACCTGGTCAAAGGCGCTTCCGGGCAGGCCGTGCAGAACCTGAACATCGTGTTCGGGCTCGATGAGCGCATGGGGCTGAGCCATGCCGGCCTGTTGCCGTGAGCTGAAGAAGGCTTGCGGCAGGCTGCACTGATTCGCGACCAGCCCGTCGCCTATTGTTGACCGATTTTCTCGGGAAAGCGGATAATGGCCGTCATCGAGTTTTATGACGGCCACCGCGCCGGGAGAATCAACATGAGCGTCGAAACCTTCACCCCTACGGTTTTGGAATTTACCCACGGTGCTGCGCTGAAGGTGAAGAACCTGGTGTCCGAAGAAGGCAATGACCGGCTGAAACTGCGTGTATTCGTCACCGGTGGCGGTTGCTCGGGTTTCCAGTATGGCTTCACGTTCGATGAAGAAGTGGCCGATGACGACACCATCGTTGAGCGCGAGGGTGTTTCGCTGGTCGTGGACCCGATGAGCTTCCAGTACCTGGCCGGTGCCGAAGTGGATTACCAGGAAGGCCTGGAAGGCTCACGCTTCATCATCAAGAACCCTAATGCCGCCACTACCTGTGGCTGTGGCTCTTCGTTCTCGATCTGACGACATGCCCTCGTCAAGACGCCGCGCTCAAGCGCGGCGTTTTTCGTTGGACAGGTCAATGGCTCAAGCCGGATAGATGGCGCCCAGAATACGCAGGCCTTTGGCCGCTGTAACGCTGGGACGGTTGGCAGGTATGCCTTCGAGGCAGCAATGCGCCAGCCAGGCGAACGCCATGGCCTCGACCCAGTCAGGGTCTACTCCCTGTTCAGCGGTGCTGGACACCTTCACGTCAGGCAGGCCTGCTGCAAGGCGAGCCATCAAGGCGCCATTGTGCGCGCCGCCCCCACACACCAAAAGCGTCCTGGTGCCCTGCTGTGCGGTGCTCAGCGAATCGATGATGCTTTGTGCACTGACCTCCAGCAGCGTTGCCTGGACGTCTTCGTCGCGATAAGCAGGCAGGGCAGCGAGGTGGCTGTCCAGCCAGCGCAGGTTGAAGACTTCACGGCCTGTACTCTTGGGCCCGCTGCCGGCGAAGAATGGGTCGGCCATGAGAGAGGCCAGCAGGGCAGGTTGCACAGCCCCACACGCCGCCCAGGCGCCGTCGGCATCGTATGCCTGGCCGCGCTTGCGCTCGATCCAGGCGTCCATCAGGACATTGCCCGGGCCGCAATCGAAACCTCGGACCGGTTTGTCCTTGGCAATCAGGCTGAGGTTGCTGAAACCGCCTACGTTCAGGATGGCCAACGGCTGTTCGAGATGGCCGAACAGCGTTTCGTGGAACGCTGGGACGAGCGGCGCGCCCTGACCGCCGGCTGCTACGTCACGGCGACGAAAGTCAGCCACGACCGTGATGCCTGACAGCTCCGCCAGGAGCGCCGGATTGCCGATCTGCACGGTGAAACCTCGGGCAGGCTCATGGCGAATGGTCTGGCCATGGCTGCCGATGGCGCGAATGTCGGTGGGCTGCAAGGCGTGGTGGTCGAGCAAATCGAGTATGCCTTGCGCTGCCACCGTCGCCCACGCGTTTTCAGCGAGGGCGACCCGCGCCACTTCATCCGGCCCAGACGTGCACAGGTCAAGCAGCGCTTGCCGCAATTCCGTTGGCATGGGCAGGTAATGGGTGGCGAGCAGTTCGACGTGCTCGCCTTGCTCGATCAGGGCGATGTCCAGTCCATCCAGGCTGGTCCCTGACATCACGCCTAGGTAGAGGCCCATGGGCTCACCGTTTGTTCATGGCAAGTAGCGTGGCTTTTTCCTGATCCATGCGTGCGATCAGCGGCTGGCTTTGCTGCAGGAAACGCTGGCGCTCGTTCTTGGCGATCGGGTCGGACATCGGCACTTTCTGGCTCAGCGGGTCGACGTGCACGCCGTTGACCTGGAACTCGTAGTGCAGGTGAGGCCCGGTAGAAAGCCCCGTGGTCCCGATATAACCGATGATCTGGCCCTGCTTGACCGAACCCCCGGTCTTGATGCCCTTGGCAAAGCCCTGCATATGACCGTACAAGGTCTTGTACCGATTGCCGTGCTGGATGATCACCGTATTGCCGTAGCCGCCGCGCCGGCCGGCGAGCTCGATGCGGCCATCACCCGCAGCCTTGATGGGCGTGCCTCGCGGGGCTGCATAATCCACCCCCTTGTGGGCGCGGATCTTGTTCAGAATCGGGTGCTTGCGCCCGGCAGAGAAGCGAGAGCTGATGCGCGCAAAATCCACGGGTGTGCGAATGAAGGCCTTGCGCAGGCTGTTGCCATCGGCCGTGTAGTAGCTGGTGTTGCCTTGCTTGTTGGTATAACGCACGGCCGTGTAGGTTTTGCCGCGGTTGGTGAAGCGCGCCGAGAGGATATTGCCGGTGCCGACCACTTTGCCGTCCATCACCTTCTGCTCATAGACCACGTCGAACTCGTCACCTTGGCGAATATCCTGGGCGAAGTCGATGTCGTATCCCAGCACCTTGGCCATGTCCATGGTCAGGCTGTGGGACAACCCGGCGCGCTGTGCCGATGCGGAGAGCGAGCTCTTGATGACGCCATGGGCGTAGGCAGTGCGCACCACGGGTTTGCTGATTTCACGATTGAAGGTGTAGCCCTTGGCCGTCTTGGTCAGGCGGATGGTTTCCAGGTTGCCGACCTTGCTGTGCAAGCTGGCCAGCTGGCCTTGCTTGTCCAATTCGAACTGCAGGACCTGGCCGTGCTTGAGCTGGCTGAACTGCTTGGCCTGCTTGCTGCTGGCAAGAATGTCGTGGACGGCATTGGCCGGCAGTCCGACCTTGGCGAACAGCGTTGACAAGGTATCCCCGCTGGCGACGGTGACTTCCCGGTGGGCAGGGTCCTTGGCGGGCTGTGCGGCAGCTTCTGCCGGAGGGGTTTGCTGTTCCGCTTTCTGGGTGGATGCGGCCGCCTCATCGATCTGCGCAAACGGCGAGCCCTGCTCGCCGGATGCCTGCACCAGCGGCGCGGCGCGGGATTCGTCTTTCAGTTGCTCGGCTGGGGTTTCCAGCTCGAGGTTGAGGGTGGTTTTTTTGGCTTCCACGTCGCTGGATGGGAATACCAGCAATGCCAGGCTAAGCAGGGCGGCAATGCCGCTGGCGGCCAACAGGTGTGTTTTCGGATAAAGCGGAGGCGCTTTAGGCGGTTCGTTGGTCATGGGTAAGGAGACTTTGAAAAAGGTGAAATGGAATAGATGAATGACATGATGAAGATGAAATAACTGTATAAAATATAACCAAAACCATTTTCACGCAAGGGCGCGTAGACGCTGCGAGCACGTCCCCAGGTCACATTCCTTTGCAAAACTTGTATTTGACGGCCGATCTTGTATGGTTGGCTCCCCCTGAATCTGAGCCTTGCGGGTTTGTCTATGAAGTCGGTTGAAGAGCAGCTGGCGCTTATCAAGCGCGGTGCGGAAGAAGTACTGGTGGAGTCCGAGCTGGTTGAAAAACTCAAGCGTGGTCAGCCCTTGCGCATCAAGGCCGGTTTCGACCCTACCGCACCTGACCTTCATCTCGGTCACACGGTACTGATTAACAAGCTGCGCCAGTTCCAGGAATTGGGGCATACCGTGGTGTTCCTGATTGGTGACTTCACCGGCATGATCGGCGACCCCAGTGGCAAGAGTGCCACGCGTCCGCCACTGACCCGTGAGCAGGTGCTGGACAATGCCGAGACCTATAAACAGCAGGTCTTCAAGATTCTCGATCCGGCCAAGACCGAGGTCGCGTTCAATTCCACCTGGATGGATGCACTGACGCCCGCCGACTTCATCCGTCTGGCGTCGCAGTACACGGTCGCCCGTATGCTGGAGCGTGACGATTTCGACAAGCGCTATACCACCAATCAACCCATCGCCATTCATGAGTTCCTCTATCCGTTGGTGCAGGGCTATGACTCGGTCGCGCTCAAGGCGGATGTCGAGCTGGGCGGTACCGACCAGAAGTTCAACCTGCTCATGGGGCGCGAATTGCAGCGTGCCTACGGTCAGGAAGCTCAGAGCGTCGTGACCATGCCCCTGCTTGAGGGGCTTGATGGCGTCAAGAAGATGTCCAAGTCCCTGGGTAATTATGTCGGCATCCAGGAAGCGCCGGGTGTGATGTACAGCAAGCTCGTGTCGATTCCGGACACCTTGATGTGGCGTTACTTCGAGCTGCTGAGCTTCCGCTCCATGGAGGAGATCGATCAGCTGCGTATGGATGTGGCCAATGGGGCGAACCCTCGGGACATCAAGATCCAGCTGGCGGAGGAGATCGTGGCGCGGTTCCATGGGGAAGAAGCCGCAGCCAACGCTCATCGTGGCGCCGGTAATCGTATGAAGGAAGGCGAGTTGCCGGAAGACCTGCCCGAAATCGAAGTGACTGCAACCGAGGCGCTGCCGATTGCTGCAGTGCTCAACCGTGCCGGGCTGGTCAAGAACTCGGCGCAGGCGCGGGACCTGCTGGGCAGTGGGGCTGTGAAGGTCGATGGCGTCGTGGTTGACCGTGAGTTTGTAGTGGCACTGGGTGCGACCCATGTCTGCCAGGCGGGTAAGAAGTCGTTTGCGCGCGTAACGCTCAAAGCAGAGTAAGACGTTCGTTGTGCGTCTCTATATAAGCGGGGGAGGCCGAAGGGCCTCCCCCGCTTTGCTTTTGATTTATATGAAATTAAAGGTTGACGCGGTTTCGAA